>NZ_JAIOTY010000002.1:640130-940130 GCF_019931275.1 Nitratidesulfovibrio sp. SRB-5
TGTGGAGCTGGCGATGGGACTCGAACCCGCAACCGGCTGATTACAAATCAGCTGCTCTGCCAGTTGAGCTACGCCAGCCAACGAGAAAGGCCTTCTACCCGCTCCCCTTGGAAAAGGCAATAGGGTAAAGCGGAGGAATGTGCGTTTTTTTGTGCGTTGCATGGCGGATTGGCGTCCGGCGCGGTTTTGCGGGGACAAATTTGTGGGCATGGCGCAAGGGATGATGGCTCCGGGTGTCTGTGCAAGGGGGGGGATGGCCGGATGGCCGATGCCCGCATGCGGCGGCGCCCGTGTGGCCTGTCGGGCAGGCTTTCCGGATGGTCGGCAGGACGATGTCCTGACGATGCCCCGGCGTTGCCCTGACGATGTCCCAGTCCTGGGGATGGACAGTGTTGGGAGGCTGCCGTGCTGGCGATGCTGCCTGTGCGGCCAGCGTGGCCGACGCGACCCTAGCGATCCGTGTGGCTGGCGTGTCCCTTGCGGCCCGTGTGGGCCATCCTGGCGCGTCGTGGGCGTTGGCGCGGGGTTTCGTCCCGTGGCCATCGCTGCGTGTCACGTGGCGGCCAATCATTATAATAAGTGGGTATCCGAACGCGGCCCGCATGCCTGCCTTGCGCAGTCGCTTGCGGCGCTGGCTTTGGCCTGTGCGCGCCGCTGGGGCGGGCGTCGTGCCCTTTCCGCTGCGCACAACGAAAAGGGCCGCCCGAAGGCGGCCCGGAAAGGCGAGAGAAGGGTGAGGCTAGGCCGTTGCGGGGTGACCCACATGCGCGGGCGCATGGGCCGGGGCAACGGCGGGACGGCGGGCTGCCCGTTCGGCGGCGGGTTCGTCCAGCGTCACTTCCTGCAGGTAGATGTCCGCGTTGTCGGTCAGCACGCGCAGGAAGGCGTTGTTCAGGGCATGGCCGGAGCAGTGCACGATGAAGTGCCCCTGGAGCGGGGTGCCCAGCATGGCCATGTCGCCGATGAAGTCCAGGATCTTGTGGCGCACGAATTCGTCGGGAAAGCGCAGGCCGTCGTCGTTGAGCACCGCGTAGTCGTCGAGCACCACGGCGTTGTCCAGCGAGCCGCCAAGGGCCAGGCCCTTGCTGTGCATGTACTCCACTTCGCGCAGAAAGCCGAAGGTGCGCGCCTTGGCCACTTCGGCGAAGGTGCGGGGGGTTACCTCCAGGCTCATGTGCTGCACGCCGATGAGCGGATGGGCGAAGTCGATGGTGTAGTCCACGCGAAAGCCGTCGTAGGGCAGGGCGCGGATGGACTTGCCGTCGCTTTCGTGGCTGATGGGCTTGGCGATGCGCAGCACGCGGCGGGCGCGCGACTGGGTGCGGATGCCCGCGTTGCGCAGCAGCATGACGAAGGAGGCGGCGCTGCCGTCCATGATGGGCACTTCGCCGCCCTGCACCTCGATGATCATGTTGTCGATCTCAAGGCCGCGAATGGCGGCAAGCAGGTGCTCCACGGTGGCCACCGAAGCGTCATGCCCGCTGCCGGACACGCCGAGAGTGGTGGCAAGGCCGGTGGCGACCACCGACTGGGGATTGGGGGCCACGCGGCGCACGCCCTGGGCGGTATGGATATCGAACACGATGCCGGTGTCTTCGGGGGCGGGGCGCATGGTCAGGTGGACCATCTTGCCGCCGTGCAGGCCGACGCCCGAGCATTCGATGTTTTTCTTGATGGTGGTCTGGTTCATAACCCCTCCGCTGGCGTTAGAGCATGAACCGTGCCAAAATCTAGACTTTTTTAGATAGCTGAAATTGTAGGTATTCTGTGTGCGGTGCGGCGCGCGCGAGTGTGTGTTTCACGCACCTGTGTGGCTTTTGCGCATCAATCGTCGTGGTGCGGAAAACACACATTGCGGTGGCATTCGCGTGACGCGGCGTCACGCCACGCGCCAGCGTGTGCGAGCATCCCGGCCTGCGCTGCCGGGCTGTGCCCCTGTCAGTCGCGCGGGGCGCGCCGGGCCACCACGTACCGGTCAAGCCCGGCCAGATCCCGGCGGATGTCCACCTGGGCCCAGAGCCGGGAGCAGGGCTGGAACAGCTCGGCCACGGCCTGCCCCTGCGCGCAGCCGAACTCCATCAGGAACAACCCGCCGGGACGCAGCACCCGGCCCGCCTCGGCCACCAGTATCCGCGCATGGCCCAGGCCGTCCGCCCGGCCTTGCGCGGCGGCAGCGTCGTCCAGCCCCTCACCCGCGCAGGGCACAAGGGCGGAGCGCGGTTCGCGGTCGCGCACTTCCGGGGTCAGGTCCGCGTGTTCGGCCTCGCTGACATAGGGCGGGTTGGACACCAGCAGATCCAGCGCGCCGTCGCGGAACAGGGGGCGGGTGAAGTCCGCCAGCACGGGCTGGCAGCGCTGGAAGGCCGCCCGGCGTGCAGCGGACTGCGCGCTCTGGCTGGTGGGGGCCTTGTCCGCTGCATTCCGGCCGGGGCACGCCACGGTCGGTTCCATGCCCCCGCCGAGATGGGTGACGATGTTGCGCGCGGCCACGGCCAGCGCATCCGGCGCAATGTCGCAGGCCATGCCGCGCAGGTCGTCCCGCTCTGCGCACAGGGTCGCTGCGATGCACCCGGTGCCCGTGCCGCAGTCGGCAAAGAACGCAGTTCGCGGGGCCAGCGAGAGGGCGGTTTCCACCAGCAGTTCCGTTTCGGGCCGGGGAATCAGCGTGGCCGGGGTGACCAGAAAGTCGCGGCCATAGAATTCCCGTTCGCCCAGAATGTGCGCCGTGGGTTCCCCTGCGGCGCGGCGGGCCAGCAGGGCGGCGGCGTGCGCCAGCGCATCGTGCGGCACCGGAGCGGCGGGGTGCAGGGCCAGGCGCAGCAGCAGATCCTGCCGGGGCAGGGTAAGCACCCGCGCCACCAGCAGTTCCGCCGTCAGGCGCGGCGCATCGTCGCGTACGGAGGACGACGGGCTGGACTCCAGATGCGCCGCGGCAGCACGAACCACCGCGCGCAAGCCCTGCGGCGCGGCGGCGGACAGCGCAGCAAGGGCTGCCGGAGTGTCCTGCCCGGCAGGGTCGGGAACTGTCGTGGGGCTGTGATCGCTCATGGGGCCGAGCAGTAGCGCAGCCGGGGGCGCGCCGCAAGCGGTGTTGTGGGGAGGCAGTCGGGGCGCGTGTGGGACGGTGCCGAACGCAATGGACTCGCCGCATCCGTTCTCAGGCGTAGCACCATGCAAGACGGCCCGCCGCTTCCGCGACGGGCCGTCATCTCATTCACTTTTTTCCGGATGCCGGCACCGGTGCTAGTGCACGTCGGCCTGCGCCTTCAGCGCCTCGGTCTGGGCATGGGTGGACAGGGCGTCGAACAGGGTCTGCGCTTCGCCTTCCATGACCCGGTCCAGCGAGTACAGGGTGAGGTTGATGCGGTGGTCGGTCACCCGGCCCTGCGGGAAATTGTAGGTGCGGATGCGTTCGGAACGATCGCCGGAACCCACCTGCGAGCGGCGGTCGGCGGCCACCTCGTTGTGCTGGCGGTCCTGTTCGGCCTGCAACAGGCGCGATGCCAGCACCTTCATGGCTTTCGCCTTGTTCTTGTGCTGCGACTTTTCGTCCTGGCAGGATACCACGATGCCCGACGGAATGTGGGTGATGCGCACCGCCGATTCGGTCTTGTTGACGTGCTGGCCGCCCGCGCCCGACGCGCGGAACACGTCGATGCGGATGTCATCCGGGCGGATTTCCACGTCCACTTCCTCGGCCTCCGGCAGAATGGCCACGGTGGCGGCAGAGGTGTGGATGCGGCCCTGCGATTCGGTGGCGGGCACGCGCTGCACGCGGTGGGTGCCCGATTCGAACTTGAGGCGGCTGTACACCTTGTCCCCGGCGATGAGGGCGATGATTTCCTTGTAGCCGCCGGTGTCCGATTCGTTGGCGCTCAGGATTTCCACCTTCCAGCCGCGCATTTCGGCGTAGCGGGAATACATGCGGAACAGGTCCGCCGCGAACAGGGCGGCTTCTTCGCCGCCGGTGCCCGCGCGGATTTCCACGATGGTGTTCTTTTCGTCCAGCGGGTCCTTGGGCAGCAGCAGCAGTTGCAGTTCCTGCTCGATTTCGGGAATGGCCGCCTCGAGGGATTTGGCTTCTTCATGCGCCATGGACCGGATTTCCGGGTCTCCGTCGTCCAGCAGTTCCTTGTTGTCGGCAAGGTTCTGGCGCAGTTCCTTGTAGCGGCGGAACACGTCCACCACTTCCTTGAGGTCGGCGTGGGCCTTGGTGAGCTTGCGGTAGCGGTCCTGGTCGTTGAAGACCTCGGACGAGGCAAGCTGCTGCTCCAGGTCTTCGAAGCGGCGTTCCAGGTTTTCGAGCTTGGCGAACATCCGTTACTCCGTTGCGGGGGCCTGATGGCGGTAGGCGGGCGCGCGCACCGTTGCCGGGGCGGCGTCTCCCAGGGCCTCGCGCAGGGCCACTATGGCGACCTCGAGCTGGTCTCGGTCGGGTTCATGGGTGGTCAGCATCTGCAGCAGCATGCCGGGGGCGCGCAGCGCCGCGCCCAGCAGGCCGTCGCCAAGGCGGGCGGCGTAGCGGATGGCCTCGTAGGCAAGTGCGCTGATGGGGACCATCAGCAGAAATTTGAACAGCACCGTTCCGGCGTGCTTGGTCACCGCGCCGTCGGGCGTCCACACCAGCAGCAGCAGGGGCACCAGCACCGCGTGCAGGATGATGGAGATGGACAGCACGAACAGCAGAAAGGTGGTGCCGCAGCGCGGGTGCAGGCGGCTGTGGATGGCGGCGCTTTCGGGCGTCACGTCGCCGCGCGCCTCGAAGGCCCGGATCACCTTGTGCTCCGCCCCGTGGTACTGGAACACCCGGCGGATGTCCGGCAAGAACGAGATGGACAGGATGTACCCGATGAAGATGGCGAACTTGAACAGGCCGTCCCAGGCGTGGAACGACAGCCCTTCCACGTCGCCGCCAAGGCCCAGCCACTTCATGCCCAGCGAGAACATGTGCGGCAGCACCACGAACAGGCCAAGGGCCAGAGCCACCGACACCGCAAGGGTCACGGCCAGGTGCCACGGCTTCAGTTCCTCGCCGCTTTCACCCTGGGCGGCGTGTTCGGCCGAGCGGTTCAGGGCCTTGATGCCGTTGACCAGGGTTTCCACCAGGGTGGGAAAGCCGCGCACGAAAGGGCGTTTCAGCCATTCCGCGGACGACAGGGTGTACCACGGGCGGCTTTCGGCCAGTATTTCGCCGTCGGGCAGGCGCACCGCAAGGGCCAGGCGCTCGCCGTTGCGCATCATCACGCCTTCCATGACGGCCTGGCCGCCGATGGTGCAGGGCGTGTCCGCCGCGAGGGACAGCGCCGTGGGCACTACGCGACAGGCACGGCCAAAATGCGAAAACGCCGCGTGGAGCGCACCGGTCACGCCGGTGGCTCGTGTCCTGCCCATTGCGCCCATGCTGTACCCCTTGCGGCTGATGGCAATGAAGATTTCTCCCCGGAGGGCGAACCCCTCCGGGGAGGAAAAATCGACGTCGGCGCGCGTGTGCGCACCGCCCGAGGAAGGCAGGCTACTTGCCTTCGCCGAACTTGGCGTACTTCTTGCGGAAGCGGTCGATGCGGCCGGCGGTGTCAACGAAGCGCTGCTTGCCGGTGTAGAACGGGTGGCACTGCGAGCAGATTTCCACGTTCACGACTTCGCCCTTGGTGGAAAGGGCTTCGGCTTCGTAACCGCACGCGCAGGTCATCTTGGCCTTGAACGTGGTGGGATGGATGTTTTCTTTCATCTTGGACTCCTCGTGGGGAAAATCGGAACGCAAGTTGATACGCCCATCTCCCCGTTTTGGCAAGGCCCCCTATGTGACGGCGTTGCGGGCCGTCCGGGCCTCGTGTAGTCTGCCCATCGCCGCGCCCCGTGCATCGGGGCAGGGCGGGCAGGCGCAGGCAACAGGTATGCCGGGTGCGTGCCGCTGTCAAGGTTGCGCCGGTCGGGACCGGGGCAGCCGGGCCCGGAATGGTTTGTCCGGGCAGCCGCCGGTTTCCTTTTCCTCTTTTTTCGCGTGGCCCTGCCGCGCATGACGAGTACCGCATGTCCCGTCCCGTTGATGTTCATGAGGATGTGGCCGCAGCGCCGCGCGAAACGTTCGGGCCTGAAGCGACCGGTCCGCAACTGTCTGGCCCGCAACGGCCTGGTCCGGACGTGTCTGACCCCGCCGAGGCTGCCGTGCCCCCGCGCCCGCGACCGGCGAAACCCCCGAAAAAGGAACGCGCCGACCAGTTGGTGTTCGAGGCCGGGCTGGCCGAAAGCCGCGAGCAGGCCAAGCGGCTGATCATGGCCGGGCAGGTGGTGGTGTTGCCGGAGGGCGACGGCGACGCGGACGGGGACGACGCGGGCGTGCCGGATCTGGCGAAGACGCCGGAACGGGCCGTGAAGGTGGACAAGCCGGGCCACAAATATCCGGCCACGACCCGCTTCGAACTGTTCGGACGCGAGCGCTTCGTCTCGCGCGGGGCATACAAGCTGCTGACCGCCATCGAGTATTTCGGGCTGGACGTGACCGGGTTCGTCTGTCTGGACGCCGGGGCGTCCACAGGGGGCTTCACCGATTGCCTGCTCCAGCACGGGGCGGCGCGGGTGTATTCCGTGGATGTGGGGCACAACCAGTTGCATGAACGGCTGCGGGCCGACGCGCGGGTTGTCTCGCACGAGCACACCAACCTGCGCACCGCGCCGCCGGAGCTGATTCCCGAGCCGGTGGACCTGGTGGTGGCGGATGTGTCGTTCATCTCGCTGACGCTGGTGCTGGCGCCGTGCCTGCAATGGCTGAAGCCGGGCGGGCGGGTGGTGGCGCTGGTGAAGCCGCAGTTCGAGGTGGGGCCGGGGCAGACCGAAAAGGGCGTGGTGCGCGACCCGGCCCTGCGGCAGGCTGCCGTGGACAAGGTGGTGGCGTACTGCCGGGATGCGCTGGGGCTGGACCTGGAGGGCGTGGTGCCCTCGGCCATTACCGGCCCCAAGGGCAATCAGGAGTATCTGGCGGCGTTCCGGCGGCGGTAGGTTGCCTGCAAGGTATTGCGGTCACGCTGCAGTCGAAATCTGCGCGCTGCGGTCGCCATCCGTAAGGTTCGCGCGTTGCGCTCACCTAACGGCTGCCGCCTTTTGTCGCCGGACGGCGTTGAATCGGCGTTTTTGATGCTCACGTACAAGAGTACAGCTCTGCTTTCGCCCGCTGTAAGCCCCGCGCTTCGCGCTTGCCTAACAGCGGGCGATCTGCGCTCAAAAACGCCGATTCGCCTTGTCCGGCGAGCAAAAATCGTAATTTCGCACATCCTGTCCGCACCAGCCATCCGCGCCGGAAAGACCGGCGCGGAGTATAAGGAAGAAAGGCAGGGGGAGGGTGTGAGGGCCGCCCACAGGATATCGCGGCGGCTGTACATAAAAAGCTCCGCGCCGGAAGACCAGCGCGGAGCGTAAAGGCAATGAGGCTGGCGAACTTGTTTCTTCCACGTGCCGTATTTTCGTTCTCCGGCAAGGAAGATGAGCCTTTTGCGGAGGGAGCGTGCGGCAGCCGTTACACGAACTCAGTGAGTGTTACGGATGGCGACAGCCGCGCGCTCTTTGGTACGCGACCGGAGCAAAAGGCGACATCTGACGCGTTGCTCTCGATGGCCGTAAGACTCGCAGGCTCGTCTAGCGGCCACGTTGCACGCCCTTCGGGTCGGTCCGCCGGAGGCGAAAAGACGGCGCGTGGTTACAAGCCCTTCTTCGCCATCAACGCAGCCAGATCCGCCACGCGGCAGGAATAGCCCCACTCGTTGTCGTACCACGCCAGCACCTTGGCCATGTCGCCGTTCATCACGGTGGTGAATTCGGCATCCACGATGCTGGAATGCGGGTCGGCGATGAAGTCGGACGACACCAGCGGCTTTTCGCAATACGCCATGATGCCCTTCAGCGGCCCTTCGGCGGCGGCCTTCAGGGTGGCGCGCAGTTCGTCGGTGGTGGTGGGCTTTTCAAGCTCGGCCACAAAGTCCACGATGGACACCGTGGCCGTGGGCACGCGCAGGCTGATGCCGTCGAACTTGCCCTTCATTTCGGGAATGACCTTGGCCACGGCCTTGGCCGCCCCGGTGGATGTGGGGATGATGTTCTGGGCGGCGGCGCGGGCGCGGCGCAGGTCCTTGTGGGGCAGGTCCAGGATGCGCTGGTCGTTGGTGTACGAGTGCACCGTGGTCAGCACGCCCTTGACGATGCCGAAGGCCTTGTGCAGCGCCAGGGTGACCGGGGCCAGGCAGTTGGTGGTGCACGAGGCGTTGGACACGACGTGGTGTTTTTCCGGGTCGTAGTCCGCGTCGTTGACGCCAAGCACGATGGTCAGGTCTTCTTCCTTGGCGGGCGCGGTGATGATGACCTTCCTGGCCCCGGCGTCGATGTGCGCCCTGCACTGCGGCCCGGTGCGGAAGATGCCCGTGGATTCGATGACGATGTCCACGCCCAGGTCGCGCCAGGGCAGCACCTTGGGGTCGCGCTCGGCATAGTTGCGCACCACCCAGTCGCCCACGTGGATGTTGCCGTCCTTCACTTCGGCGTCCACCTTCAGGCGGCCGTAGCAGGTGTCGAACTGCAACAGGTGCACGTTGGTGGCCACGTCGTACAGGTCGTTGACGGCCACCACTTCCATGGTGTCGGGGTATCGGTCCAGGATGGCCTTGAACACCTGACGGCCTATCCGCCCGAACCCGTTGATGGCAATGCGGAGTTTGGTCATCGGGGGTTCTCCTACAGTTCGTGGATGGTGTTGTTGTACGCGGTGAGCAGCTCGTAGTCGGTCTTCAGCGCCTGATGCATGCGCGCGTTCTCGATGGCGATGGCGCTGAGGTTGGCGATGGCACCGGCGAATTCCACTTCTTCCTCGGTGAAGTCGCGGGCAACGGCGGAATAGACGCGCAACGACCCGATGGCCTTGCCGTCCACCAGCAGGGGCAGCACCAGGATGGACACCAGCCCTTCGGCGCGGGCGGCTTCCGGGTACTGGAAGCGCGGGTCGGTGGCCACGTCCTGGATGTGCACCACGTTGCCTGCCAGCACCTCGCGGTCAAGGCCGCTCTTGGCGATCTCGATGGGGCCCTTGCGCAGGTAGCCCTTGCTCAGCCCCCACGCGGCGCTGGCCAGCAGGGTGGTGCCGCGCCGGTCGATGAGCCGCAGGGTGCAGGCCTTGGCGTGCATGGCGTCGGCCACCTGCTTGGCGATGGTGTCGAGCACGGTGGTGGGTTCAAGGCTGGAGTTGATGACGCGGACCAGGTCGTAGAGGGTACGGTAATAGGTGTGTTCGCGTTCGCCCATGGCGATTCCTCCGGGGTTGGGGTTGCGGCGGACGTGCGGCGATCGGGACATGACGCTGGGGCGGGGTGGGCGCTGCGGCCCGTCGCAAGCCAGCCGTCCGGGGCGCGGCGCCTCGGTCCTTGCCGCGTGAATGGGGCCGCGTGGTGTCGCACCTGCGGGCCCCGGGGCTGCATGCCGCCGTTCGGCGGACATCCAGAGCCCGACATCCGGAGTCGGGCATCCAGGGTCGGGCATCCAGGGCCGGGCAGTGGCGGGCGATGCCGCCGGAAAGCCCGGTCCACGTCATTCTATATCCGTTCGGGAGAAAAGGCACAAGCGGCCATGCCCGCGGGCGCGGGTTGCCATTGGCGGCAAAGCGGGGTAGGTTGCCCGCGTCATTGGGGAGTAGCCGCCTCCGCAACGGAGGAGCCCACGTCAACAGACTTGGCCCGCGCATCGCGTCGCGTGCCATGGCGTGTGCGGCACCAGCCTGGCGAGACCTTTGACTCCACCACCAGAGCCGGGCCGGCGCTGGCGGGTTGGGGTCATTGGTAGTACCGTCGCCGGCCCCTCAGGATATCCCGCGTGGAAGCTTTCATCGCCGCCTTCGGAATGGTCGCCATCGCCGAAATGGGCGACAAGACGCAGCTCTTGTCGTTCGTCCTGGCAACGCGCTTCTGTGGCCGCCAGTGGCCCATCATCTGTGGCATTTTCGTGGCCACGGTAGCCAATCATTTCTGTGCCGCCTATGTGGGCGAATGGGTGTCCGCCAACATCGGCCCGGACATGCTGCGCTGGGGGCTGGGGCTGGCCTTTCTGGCCTTTGCCGTGTGGGCGCTGATCCCCGACAAGCTGGAATCGGAAGGGGAGTGCAAGACGCGGGAAAGCGCCTTCCTGTCCACCCTGGTGCTGTTCTTCCTGGCGGAGATGGGCGACAAGACCCAGCTGGCCACCGTGGCGCTGGGCGCGCGCTACGCGGACCTGCTGATGGTGACCATGGGCACCACCCTGGGCATGATGGCCGCCAACGTGCCCGCCGTGCTGCTGGGCGAACGCCTGGGGCAGATGTTTCCTCTGGACAAGATGCGCTTTGTGGCCGCCGCGCTGTTCGCGGTGTTCGGCACGCTGATCCTGTTCAAGGTCAATATGGGACTGGGGCTGGCCGGCCTGTAGGCTTCCCGGCCTGAACGCGGCCCGTACCTATTCCATGGCGGCCCGGATACCGGAAACGGGTCCGGGCCCCATTGCGTTGGACTGCGCCGGATTACACAGGATTACACCGGGTTGCGCCGGGGCAGGCAGGTCGGGCCGGGGGGGGGCTGAACCCGGAAACACCCCTAGAACGAGGCGTTCATGGTCTCCAGGCAGTGCAGCAGGGCCGCCTTCTGCTCGGCGGTCAGGTCGGCGGTCAGGTCGGCGGTCAGGCGGCGGTGCAGCCGGTCGTGCTCCTCGTACTGCGTCTGGCCGCGCTGGGTCAGGGCCACGAGGATGGACCGCCGGTCGTGCTCGTGCGGGCGGCGCACCACCAGCTGCTTGTCCTCCAGCCGGTCCACCAGCACGGTGAGGGTGCCGGTGGTCACCCCCATGCGCGCGGCCAGTTCCTTCATGGGCAGCGCGCCGTGAATGCCCAGAATCTCCAGCGTGTGCGTCTGGGGCAGGGTAAGCCCCTGTTCGCGCACCACGTCGTGCTCCCACGAGGAGAGCTTTTCGTAGAATTCCACGATGGCGTGGGTGAGCTTGCCGGTGTCGGACATGGTGGGCCTGCGTGCGAAGGGTGGACGCCGAAAGGGCGCAAGGGGCGCGGTGCCGCACGGATGCGACGGCGCGCCCGGTCCTTATAGCCACCCGCGGATGCGGGGGCAAGGGCGGCGAGGCATGGCGGCATGCTGCCGATGATGCCAGCGGGGGGCTTCCGGTGCGGGGGGCTTCCGGCGCGGGAACCGGTGGGGGGGCGGTCGCATGCGGGCGGGGCGGGGATGCGACGGCGCTTGTCGGTGGCTTGCCGATGTTCGCGCCTGCGTCACACCGGCAGAAAGGTCATGCCCACGCCCAGCCCCACCAGCAACAGGGCCAAGGCCCAGCGGACGGGGCGAAAGGGAAAGTCGGGCCGCCATGCCTCAGGGCGGTCCAGCCCGCGCGCGGCCACGGCCACGGTCTGGGTCCAGGTGCGCTGGCCCAGGATGCGCAGCACGGCGGCGGGCAGCAGCACGGCGCGCCGCCGCAGGGGCAGCGGTCCGCGCAGGTCCGCAGCGCGGGATACCTGCGTGAACGTTCCCTGCGCCATGGGCAGAAAGTGCACCATCAGCGCAATGCCCAGCGCGGGCTGCCAAGCCCGCGCGCCCAGCACGGGGCGCAGCAGCCACACCAGCGCCAGCCCCAGCGCGCGGGGCGATGCGGCCAGGGCCAGCGCAAGGCCGATGCCGATGAGCAGGGCCAGCCGCACCCCCAGCAGCGCGGATTCGCGCGCGGCGTGCGCCAGCAGGGGGCCGTCCGGCCAGGCCAGGCGCAGGGCGTCGAACAGCCCGCCCCCGCCGTCTCCTTCGCCTCCAATGACCGGCAGGGGCGGCGTTTCCGCCGTCCCCAGGCAGGCCAGCGCGAAACGCAACACCACCCACGCCAGCACGAACCATGCGTGGCCGCGCAGCATGCCCGGGCGCAGCCTGCGCCGCAGCGGTGTGGCGACGAACAGGCCGGCCAGACCCGCCGCCACCACGGCCAGCCCCAGGGGCGGCAGATGCCACACCAGCACGCCGTAGCATCCGGCCAGCAGCAGATGCAGGTGCGGGTCCGGCGGGTCCGGCGAATCCGGCGGTACCGGCGGATCCGGCAGGACTGGCAGGGCTGGCACGCCCGCGTGGGGGGGGCCGGGCCGCAGAGGTGGGGTGGGGCCAGATGTGGGAAGTGGTGCGTCGTGTTGCATGAAGATGCTTCAAAAACAGATGATTAAATTTTTTCTAGATTTTCTCTAGTGCGATTTTGGGTGGATGCGGCCCGCCCCGAGGCCGGGAGGGCGCACTCTTCTGGATTAACCGGATCAGCCGGATCAGCCGGAGCAGGGGGAGCGGTCGGATCAGCCGGGTCAGCCCGAGCGTGCCCGCCTGACGACCTGAACGGAGACCGTCCGGAGGTGCGGCGCCTCGTTGCCGCACCCGCGTGCGCGGCCTATGGTAGCCGGGTCCCCGCAGTTCCGCAAACGGCCAGCCTTGGGGCGTTGGCCCCAGCGCAGGAGGTCCCATGTCCGCCGGTTTCCCCGTTGTCTCCGTCAGGTCCGTTTCCCCGGCCAGCACGACGCCGCGCGCGTCCGTTTCCTGCCCCTTGCTGCTGGCGCGGGTGGCGGCGGGCTTTCCTTCGCCCGCCGACGATTACATGGACAGGCCGCTGGACATCGCAGAGCACCTGGTCCGCCATCCGGAAGCCACCTTCTTCCTGCGGGCGCAGGGCCAGTCCATGACCGGCGCGGGCATCCACGACGGCGATCTGCTGGTGGTGGACCGGGCGGTGGAGCCCGTGCACAACAAGGTGGCCATCGTGGCCGTGGACGGTGAACTTACCGTCAAGCGCCTGTATCTGCGCGCGGGCCGGGTGGTGCTGCTGCCGGAAAACCCGGACTACGAGCCGCTGGACGTCACCGGGCGGGACGACGTGCACGTCTGGGGCGTGGTGACCTACGTGGTGCACGCCCTGTAGGGGCCGCTCCCTGCCTCGCGCCGCTCCGGTGCCTCGCGTCGCCCCGGTGCCTCGCGTCGCCCCGGTGCCTCGCGTCGCCCCGGTGCCTCGCGTCGCCCCGGTGCCTCGCGTCGCCTCGGTGCCGCGCTCGCTCCGGTGCCGTGCCCGGACCGGGTGCCGGGGAAACCCCGCGCCGTCCGCGGGCCTTGCCGTGACGGCATGGGGAAGGGGCGTTGGCGCATGGTTTTTCCGCCGGGCGCGGCACCCCGTATCGTCGCTGCGGCGTCCCTGTCCGGCACTGTTCGCAAGGTTTCCGATGCGCGGCGCGGGCGCCGGGCACCACATTCCGAAATCACCTCCGAACAACGGCGCGGCCTGCATTCGCCCGCCCCAGCCCCCACGGCAATCCACCATGCCAGCCCCCGCACATCTTCCCTTCCGGCAGGTTTCGCCCGCCGCCGCTTCGCCGACATCTCCCGGCCCTTCCTGTTCCGCCAATACTGATGGTCCCGCCAGTCTCGCTTATCCCCCAGATTCCGCTGATTCCGCCGATTCCGCCAGTCCCGACAACTCGCCCAGTTCGCCCGGCCCGTCCGGCTCGTCCGGCCCGTCCGCCTCGTCCGGTCAGCCGTGGGCGCTGGTGGACTGCAACAACTTCTACGCATCGTGCGAGCGGCTGTTCCGGCCCGACCTGCGCGGCAAGCCCATCGTGGTGCTGTCCAACAACGACGGGTGCATCATCTCGCGCTCGGACGAGGCCAAGGCCCTGGGCGTGGAGATGGGCGCCCCGGCCTTCAAGGTGCGGCGCGAACTGGCCCGGCTGGGGGTGCACGTCTTTTCCTCCAACTATGCCCTGTACGGCGACCTTTCCAGCCGGGTCATGCGCACCTTGGGCACCCTTGTTCCCGAGGTGGATGTGTATTCCATCGACGAGGCCTTTCTGCCCCTGCGCGGTCCGCTGGCCGCCGACCCCGTGGCGGTGGGCCGCGCCCTGCGCGAACGGGTGGCGCGCTGGACCGGCATTCCCATTTCCGTGGGCATTGCCCCCACGCGCACCCTGGCCAAGATTGCCGGGCGGGTGGCCAAGCGCACCCCGCGATGTGAAGGCGTGTTCGACCTGGCCCGCAGCCGCGAGGTGCTGGGCATGAGCATGGACGATCTGCTGGGTTCGCTGCCCGTGGAGTCGGTGTGGGGCGTGGGGCGGCGGCTGGCGGGCATGCTGCGCGGCGCGGGCATCACCACGGCCCGTGCGCTGCGCGATGCGGGAGATGACTGGGTGCGGCGGCGCATGAGCGTCACCGGGTTGCGTACCGTGCTGGAACTGCGCGGCCTGCCGTGCATCGGGGCAGAGGAACAGGGCGAACCGCCCTCGCCGCGCCACACGGTGGTCTCCTCGCGCTCGTTCGCCGGGCGCATCGCCGACGTGGCCATGCTGCGCGAGGCGCTGGCCACCCACGCCGCCCTGGCCGGGGCCAAGCTGCGCCGGGCCGGGCTGGTGGCCGGGGGGCTGGCCGTGCACGTGCGCACCGCCCGCCACGACGAACAGGCGGCCCTGCGTTGCGACGACAGCGTGGCCCTGCCCCTGCCGGTGCCCACGGCGGACAGCGCGGTGTTCATCCGGCTGGCGCATGAAGGACTCGACCGCGTCTTTCGTCCGGGGTATCCCTACGCCAAGGCCGGGGTGATGCTGTACGGTCTGGAACGGGCCGACACCCGGCAGGGCAGCCTGCTGGCCCTGGCCGACGGCACGGCGGAACGCGACGCCGCGCGTGAACGGCTGATGGCCGTGGCCGACCGGATCAACGCCCGGTACGGTCGCGGCAAGCTGCGCCACGCGGCGGAAGGGCTGGACGACGAGGCCCCCTGGCACATGCGCCAGAAGCACCGTTCGCCCCGCCGCACCACGGCGTGGGACGAACTGGCCGAGGCGCTGTGCGAATAGTGCCGCAGACGCCGCGCGGGCAACGCGACCCGGCGGACCGCAGTGCGCGGGCGCAGCCCGAAGGACGTAAAGAGCAACGGCGCGTTGCGCCCGACGCCATTCCGACAAACTCATGCGCTATGCACAGGGTACGGCATCTGCCGTCCCGCAGGGTCCGCAGGCACCCGCGCCTTTCGCATTGCCACCCGCTGCTTCGGCCATCGACGGCCATCGACGGCAACTGGCGGTTACTGGCGGTTACTGGCGGCAATTGGGGCAGTTGGTGACAGCCGGGCAAGGCGGGGCGCGGAAGCCGGGGCCGGGCCGAACCGGACTGAACCGGACAGGGCCGGAGAGAACCTGACAGAACCGGGCCCGAGCGGACCGGTGCTCGGCGCCAGAAGGAACAGCCATGAAGGATTTCGTCTATCACAACCCGGTGGAGGTCCGTTTCGGCCCCGGTGTTCTGGCCGGGCTTGGCGCGCGGGTACGCGCGGCGGGCGTGGACCACGTTGTGCTGGTGGGCGGCGGCGAGGCGGCGCGCCGCGTGGGCGCGTACGATCAGGCCGTGGCCTCGCTGGATGGGGCGGGCGTGCGCCGCAGCGAGGTGTGGGGCGTGACGGCAAACCCGGATCTGGGCACCGTGCTGCGCATCGCCGCGGCGGCGGGCACCGGTGGCGAAGGTTCCACCGCCCATGCCCCCATCGGCGGTGGCACGGGATTCGTCGCCATCGGCGGCGGCAGCGTCATCGACGCCACCAAGGCGGCAGCGGCCCTGGTGCCCCTGCTGGCCGAAGGGCGCGACCCGTGGAGCCCCTTTGCCGAGCGCAAGCCGGTCACCCGCTCGCTGCCGGTGTTCGCGGTGTCCATCCTGTCGGGCACCGGATCGGAAATGAACGGCAACGCCGTGATTACCCGGGGCGCGTCGGGCCACAAGTGGGGCATGCGCTGCCCGTCGCCGGTGGCCACCTTCGTGGACGTGACCTTCCAGCAGGGGCTGCCCTGGCACCTGACCGTGAACGGCGCGGTCGACGCCATGAGCCACGTGCTGGAATTTTCGGTGGTGGGCACGCCCGCCGCGTCCACCGAGGCTGGTGTCGGGCGCAAGGCCCCGGAACTTCCCTTCTTTGCCGAAGAGGCGGTGCTGGCCCAGAACGAGGCCCTGTTGCGCACCATCGTGCGGGCCGCCGCGCGCCTGCGCGCCGATGCCCACGACGCGGAGGCGCGCGGGGCGCTGGCCTGGGCGTCGGGCGTGGGCCTGTCCGGCCTGACCGGGGTGGGGCTGGGGGCCGGGTCGTGGGAGTCGCACGCGCTGGAGCACGCCGTCAGCGGCCTGCACCCGCACGTGCCGCACGGGCTGGCCCTTGCCGTCATCTACCCGCGCTGGATGGAGGAAGTGGCGCGGGACAAGGCCCCGGCCATGCGCAGGCTGGCGGCGGCGCTGGAAGCCACGGTGGCCGAGGCCCTGGCCGAACCCGGCGAGGACGGCAACCCGTCGGCCCTGCCCGCTGGCGACCGCGATGCCCCGGAGCGTTGCGCGCTGCTGCTGCGCGCGCTGTTCCGGCACTGGGGCGCGCCCGCCGGGCTGTCGCACTGGGGCGTGAGCGAGGGCGACGTGGAGCGTCTGGTGCAGTTGGCCAAGGAATATCCCCGTCCGCTGCAACTGGCGGCGGACAGGGTGGAGCGGGTGTTCCGCGCGTCCCTGTAGGGCCGTCGGGTGCCGGAGTACCGGCGTGCCGCGCTGTACGGGCACGCCGGGCACACGGGGCACGCGGGGCACGGGTGGGGCGGAGGTGCGGATGCGGGCGGCAACGGCGCTGGGGGATGCGTGCCGCCGATCACCGGCGAGACCGGCGGGTGGAGGTCTGCATGAGCACGGAACGGACGGCGGGGGGGACGCCCGCCGCAACGGTGGATGATGCGCCCGACCTTGGGTGTGGCCGACCCGGCCAGTCTGATCTGTCTGGTCAGTCTGGCCAGTCCGGTGATGTCTGTCAGTCGGGCGATGTCGGTCAGGCTGGAGCGGGCGCGACGGCGAAATGTTGCCTGATGGAACTCCATCAGAACGAATTACGCCAGAACGAACACCGCCGGGAAGATCGTCGTCAGGCTGACCGGCGGCGCGAGGACCGGCAACTGCGGGCCGCACTGCCGCTGGCCGTGGAGGCCGCGCGGGGCGTGGAGCACCGGGCATTGCCTGATCGGCCCGATCAGCGCGGCCTATCCGACTGGGCCGATCGATCCGACCGTGCCGACGGGACCGCCGCCGCTCGGGATGACTCGGGCCCCGGCAACCCCGGCAGATCCGGCGGCGGTGGTGGCGTTGGTTCCGCTGGCACCGCCAGGGCGCGTTGCTGCGCCTGCGGCAGCCGCGATGTCTGGCTGCTGCACGACGGCGTGGTGCATCTGGTGGGCTGCCGCCGTTGTGGCCGCACCGGACCGGGGGCGCTCTCCGCGCCGCTGGCCGTGGAGGTGTGGAACAGCGCCGAAGAATCCCGGTTCTGCCGGGGGCTGCCGCCCGACGCCGAAATGATGGCCCCCTGCATGTGCGAGGCGCCGCCCCCCGATGCGGGCACGGCGGTGTCGTACCCGGCTCATCTGCGCCCGCTGGGCAGCCAGGTCATGCCCGCCCCGGTGCTGGTGCACCGGCTGTCGCCTTACGGTGCCCAGCTTTCCGGCCATTGCGAGACCTTGTGCCCGTGGCTGGAGGGCGCGGAGGGCGCGCTGTGCGAACTGGCCCTGCCCATGGCGGACGGCAGGGGCTGGACCTTGTTCGCCCTGCGCGTGGAATCGGCGCGGCGCGAAGGCGACGAACTTTTCGCGGGCGGCGCGTTCGTGCGGCAGGGCGAGCGGCAGCGCGGCCTGCTGGACCGCATGCTGGACGCGGCGGCGGTGAACGAGAAAGGGCAGGGGGATGAGGCGCTCGCGGCGGCGCAGTGATCGTGCCTGCATGCTGCCAAACGCCGGGGCACTTCGCCGGGCAAACCCGGCCCAGCCCGGCTCGCCACACGAACCCGCCATCCGGCCTTGCCCATCCGATCTTGACCGGTAGGCTCGGCGCACTCAATCTGCCCACGTAATTGAGGCGACTTGATTTGCCCCGCGCATTCCGCGCCACGTCCGGCAGTCTTCCCCACGCGTCGGCCCGGTCATTCGGGTAACGAAAAAGCCCGGCCTTCTGGCCGGGCTTTTCGCGTCGTGGAAATGCTGGGGGGCTGCACAGGCGCGGAGTGGGCACCCGGCGGGCGGTGCCTTCTCCCGTCGTTCTTTCAGGCTATTCCGCTTCTTTCTTCGGCTCTTCCGTCACCGCCATTCCCTTCAGCTCCGCCAGCTCGGAGGCCTTCAACTGGCCGCAGGCGGCCTTGATGTCCTGCCCCTTGCTCTTGCGGATGATGGCCGTGACGTTCTTGGACCACAGGTACTGCTCGAAGGCCAGGATGCGCGCCTGGCTGGGGGCCTCGTAGGGCAGTCCCTCCGCCGGGTTGTACACGATGAGGTTCAGCTTGGCCTTGGTGCGCGATACCAGGCGCACCAGTTCGCGGGCGTGGTCGATGGAATCGTTCACCCCGCCCAGCAGCAGGTATTCGAAGGTGATGCGCTCGCGCGTCTTCAGCGGGTACGATTCCAGCGCGGCCATCAGGTCGTCCAGGGTCCAGCGGGCCGCGCGCGGCATGATGCGCGCGCGCACTTCCTGATTGGGCGCGTGCAGCGAAACGGCCAGGAAGGCCAGTCCGCTTTCGCCCAGTTCGCGCAGGCCCTTTTCGATGCCGCAGGTGGACACGGTGATGCGTCGGGGCGAGAAGCACAGCCCGAATTCGTCGTTGAGGGTGCGCAGGCTGCGCATGACCTCGTTCAGGTTCAGCAGCGGCTCGCCCATGCCCATGAACACCAGATTGCGCACGATGGGGTGGTCGGGCCGGTCGTCGCCCAGATGTTCGCGCGCCACCAGCACCTGCCCGAGAATCTCGGCCATGGTCATGTTGCGCTCGAAGCCCATGCTGCCGGTGCTGCAAAAGGTGCAGCCCATGGCGCAGCCCACCTGGCAGGACAGGCACTGGGTCATGCGCACCTTGCCCTCGCGCGATTCGCTGGGAATCAGCACTGTTTCCACCAGCGCGCCGTCGGCCAGGGCCAGCAGGAATTTCACCGTGCCGTCGCTGCTGGTCTTCACGGTGCGGACTTCGGGCCAGGTGATGCGGGCCGCCTCGGCCAGCCGGGCGCGGGTGGCCTTGGAAACGTTGGTCATGGCGTCGAAGGACCGGGCATTCTTCTGCCACAGCCACTGCCACACCTGACGGGCGCGAAAGCGCGGCTCGCCGAGTGTGTCGGTCATCCACGCTTCCAGTTCGTCGTAGGTCAGGTTCAGTATGTCGATCATGCGTGATGGGGGGCAAGGGGTGGGCCGCACGGGCGGCATGGTGGTATGGGTAAGCCCGCGCGGCGGGTTCGTCCAGTGCGTGGCGCACGGAGTGTGGCGCGGGGCGCGCCCGCGCTGCGTGCAGATGCGCGGCCCGCAGGCAATACAGCGGAACGGGCGCGAGGGGAAGCCCCCGCCTGTTCCGTTGTCCGCGCAGGTCGCGCGGGCTGCTCGTGCCGTGCCGTTGTTGCGGGTAGGACCGGCGCCCCTGAGGAGCCCGACCGGCGCCCGATCGGCATCAGGCCGACATCAGCTCGACAACGGGCCGACAACGGGCGGGTATCAGTCCGTTGTCAGGGGGTGCCGTCGGCCTTGCACGGGCCGTTGTCAGGGGCGGCGGAGTCCTGCCCGCGCCCCTTGCTCCGCACCCGTCCCACGGACAGCAGCACGCCCACCGCGCACAGCGCGCAGAAGGTCCACAGCGCGGTGCGCATGGAGGAAAGGAAGCCCGGCAGGGTGGCCGCCGACACCGGCTCCCCGCCCATGAACACGGAAAACACGATGGTCACCACGATCATGGAAGCCATCATGCCCAGGGTGCGCATGGTGCTGGTCATGCCGGATGCCACGCCCAGGTGGCGCGGCTCCACACTGCCCACGATGGCGCTGGCGTTGGGCGAGGCGAACAGTCCGTAGCCCACGCCCAGCAGCACCAGCACCACCACGGTGAGCGCGGTGGAGGTGTCCTGCCCGATGAACGCGGCCACGCCAAGGCCCACGGCGCACAGCACCATGCCCACGGTGGCCACCCGTTCGGCGGGAAAGCGGTCGGCCAGCCGCCCGCCGACGGGCGAAAGCACCATCTGGATCACCGGCTGGATGATCATCAGCAGGCCCGCATCGCTGGGGGTAAGCCCGCGCACGTATTGCAGGTACAGCCCCAGAAAGAACAGCACCCCGAAGGTGGAGGCATAGTTGATGAGCGCGGACAGGCAACTGAGCGTGAACAGCCGGTTGCGCGACAGCAGGGTGACTTCCAGCAGCGGAAAGGGGGTGTGCGATTCCAGCCACAGGAACAGCCCGCCGCAGGCCAGCCCGGCGGCTAGCGCCCCCCAGGCCCATGCGCCCTCGTCCAGATGCGACGAACCCAGGGTAAGCAGCACGATGGTGCCCGCGTATACCAGGCTGCCGCGCAGGTCGAAGGGTTCGCCCCGGGCAGAGCGCCATTCGCCGCGCAGCCTAGTGAACACCAGCAGCAGGGCGGCAATGCCGAAGGGTAGCACCATCAGGAACACCCAGCGCCACCCGAAGTGGGTGGTCAGAAAGCCCCCGATCAGCGGCCCGCACGAAATGCCCGCATAGGCCGCCGCCGAGACGATGCCGATGGCCCGTCCGCGTTCCTCGCGCGGGAACACCTCGAGCATGATGGCGAAGCTGTTGGCCACGATCATGGCCGCGCCCATGCCCTGCAAAAAGCGCAGGCCGATGACCATGCGGATGGACTGCGACAGCGAGAGCACGGCGGTGATGGTGGTGAACAGCACAAGGCCCGCCAGAAACAGCCTGCGCCGCCCGAAGATGTCGCCAAGTCGGCCCATGATCAGCAGGAACACCGAAAGGGCCATGACGTAGGTGGTTTCCACCAGCCCCACCTGCATGGCCGTGGCGGCAAGGTCGCGCCCGATGGCGGGCAGCGAGACGCCCACGGCGGACATCATCAGCGGCATGAGGATCATGGACGTGCTGACCACGAACAGCACCGCCCCGCGCGAAACGGGCGCGGGCGACTGGCCGGGGGCGGATGCCCCGTGGCCCGGCGTGCGGCAGGGGAAGGAGGCGGGGCTCATTGCGCGCCTCCACCCGTCTGGTCCGTCGGGGAAGCATGGCCAGCCTTGCCAGCTTGACCAGTCTGGCCAGCTTGGCAGGTCGGGCCTGCCGGATTTGTCGGACAGGCCGTGTCCGGGGTGCCGGACATGTCCATCCGTTCCGGTCCGGCTGGCCTTTCCGGTTTGGCCGGCCTGTCCGGCCTGCCCAGTTCGGCCAGCACGTTGGAGATCATGCGGTCCAGAAAGCCCAGGGCCTGTTCGCGTTCATCGCCGGAGAATCCGCGCACCATGGTTTCGGTCAACTCGCGCAGGGTGGCCAGAAAGGGCGCGCGCAATTCTTCAGCCTGCGGGGTCAGGGTGATGACCAACTGGCGGCGGTTGCGCGGGTTCACGGTGCGGGTTACCAGCCCGGCGGCCTCCAGCTTGGCCAGCGAGCGGGCGGCGGAACCCTTGTCGAAGTGCAGTTTTTCGGCCAGTTCTTCCTGCGAGACGCCGTCGCCGCCCTGAAAGAGTTCGGCCAGAAAGGGTATCTGCCCCTTGCCCACCGGCCCGAGCGGGGTGATGCGCTCCAGGGCCAGCAGCAGCACCAGGCGGCGCAACTGGCCCACGCGGTAGGCAAAAGATGTGAGTCGCTGTTCCATGCGAAATGTCCTATTGTTGCCTTTGCAACTGTTGAGAGGGCAACAGATAGGCGTGGGGCGGGCAGGTGTCAAGGCTGTGCAGGGGATGGCCTGCGATTTTGCGCGGGCCAGAACAGGGCCCATGGCCGATGGTACAGGTTTTCCGGGCGGTCCTGCTCATGCCGGGGCGTGTGCCGTGGTACGGCGTGTGCTGCGCATCGCACCGGACTTGCCGTGGCGGGCGTGCGGAACGGGGATGCGGCAGCGCCACCCGCGCGAACGGCAGTGGACGCCGGAGCACGGCGGCGCTATGCCGTGGCGGTGCATCGTGATGCCGCGGCCTTGGCCGCACGGACCGCACTGTCGCCCCTGCGCCCTCATCCCGCGTCATCCGCCGAATCGCCAGACCGCCAGCCAACCGGACAGGGAACCGCCCATGAGCACCCGCCACGAATCTTCCGCAGGCCACACCGCCACAGCGCCCGACGCACCGGGCACCTCCGGGACGTTGGGCACGCCTGACGCCTCCCACGGACCGGGCGCGCCTGCTGCATCGGGGGCCGCGACGGGCATCGACCCTTCAGGGGCCTTCGTGCCTGCGGATATGCGCGTGCACCACGAAACCTTCCGGGTGCGCGGGTACGAGGTGGGGCCGGACGGCACCGTTTCCGCGCAGATCATCTGCGACTACCTGCAAGAGGCGGCGGGGGTGCATGCGGACAGGCTGGGGCTTTCGCTGGCGGCGCTGCACGAACAGGGGCAGGCGTGGGTGCTGGCCCGGCTGGCGGTGCAGGTGGAGCGCGCCCCGGCGGAGGGCGAGACGGTGACGGTACGCACCTGGCCGTGCGGGGTGGAGCGGCTGCAATTCCGGCGCGACTACCTGATGCTGGGGCAGGACGGGGCGGTGGTGGCGCGCGGGGCCTCGTTCTGGGTGGTCATCAATCTGGCCAGCCGCAGGCCGGAGAGGATCCCCCCTACGGTGGCGGCCCTGCTGCCGGAAAATCCGCCGCTGGCGCTGGATGGCGGACTGCTGGGCGACCGGCGGCCCCCCGCGGCGGCGGAAGACGCCGCTCCGCTTTCCTCCCGGTCCTTCGCGGTGCGCCGGGCGGACATGGACCGCAACCGCCACGTGAACAACGTGCGCTACCTGGACTGGGCGCTGGAAGGCGTGGCCGACGAGGTGCAGGAGACATCCCGCCCCGTGTGGCTGGACATGCACTTCCGGGCCGAGACGGTGTACGGCGACACGGTGGAAGCGCAATGCCTGCCTGCGCCTGCCGATACGCCCGCGCCGGGTGCCGCGCGCTTCGTGCACGTCCTTACCCGCCGCTCCGATGGCCGCGAGGTGGCGCGGGCGCTTACCGGCTGGCGGTGATGGGGTATTCCCGAGGATTTCTTTTGCCGTAGCCGCCCTGTTTGGTGGGCTCGGAGCGAATTCTGTCGGTATCTGTCCCTGTTAGTGTATGAGGGCGCACGGGTAAGGTCCTGTCTGTGCAGCACACCTTGCCTTGTCCCCGCCCCATCCAACGACCGCCTTTCGCGCGGATTGCGCCCGCAGCCGGAGATCGGCGCCGGAGGCCTTGCGACGGCGGAAGCTCCGGCGTCGCGGGTGCACCGCAGACCGACCAGAGGTACACGCAGAACCCGAACTAACACCAAGGCTTCGGGAGCTTCGCGCGCATTGGCGTCACCGGCGGCAGATCACCCGAAGGCGCCTTGCGCCGCAGGGAAGCTGCCGCCGCAGGGACGCCGCGCAGGATGCCCCGGGGTTCCAAGGGGCGGAGCCCCTGGAACGCGGGGGTGCAGGGGGTGTTCGTTACAACACCCCCTGCCCGTCGGAGACATAACGAAATCGAGCGTGATCGAAAGGGCACACGTGTCTTCGTAGAAACCGTGTCCGACAAGGCACAACGCCTCTTCTTCCCTTTCTTGCTGTCCTTCTTCTTCTCCCTCCCCCGGCCCCTCCCCCTTCCCCTCCCCAACAAAAAAACGGGGGAAGGAACCTGCGTCCCTCCCCCCGCGTCTCGCAAGGAATGCATCAATCCCGGCGCTAGCCGAAATTCTTCGCCTTGTACTCGCGCACGTAGTCCACGGCTTCGGGCACGCTGGTCACTTCGCCCGCCACCTGCGCCTTCAGCAGCGCATCGCGCAGCATGCCCACCTGGGGGCCGGGGTGCAGGCTGGTGAACTCCATGATCTCGTTGCCGTTCAGCAGGGGCTCCAGCATCTGTTCCGGGGTTTCGGCGCGCTCCAGGTACTT
Organism: Nitratidesulfovibrio sp. SRB-5; assembly: GCF_019931275.1. Lineage (NCBI taxonomy): Bacteria > Pseudomonadati > Thermodesulfobacteriota > Desulfovibrionia > Desulfovibrionales > Desulfovibrionaceae > Nitratidesulfovibrio > Nitratidesulfovibrio sp. SRB-5. Next base: position 664,042 of record NZ_JAIOTY010000002.1, read on the forward strand.
CATGTTGTGATTGAAGTAGGTGTAGCTGCCGCCGCGGGCTTCCAGATCGGCACGGGCCATTTCGATGAGCCGGGGGTATTCGTCCAGCGACTTGAAGCGGCGGATGCCCCGGTCGGTGAGCATGAAGTGGAAGCGCATGTGATGGCGCACCAGATGGCACACCTGCTCCACGTCTTCCGGCGAGAAGTGCAGGCGGCGCAGCAGCTTGCGCGTTACCTTCGCGCCCACGCGATGGTGCTGGTAGAAGTTCCACTTACCGTCGAAGTATTCCGCCGTGTACAGCTTGCCCACGTCGTGGAACAACATGGCAAAGGTGCCCAGCCAGTCGTAGTTGTACTCGCCTTCGGGGTAGTGGTGCATGCAATCAAGCGTATGGTCGAGCACCGACTCTTCCGCACCCTCGTCATTGCGCTGCTGGCGCACGCGGGACAGGGCCGCGACTTCGGGCAGCAGGCCGTGCAGCACCTGCGAATCGAACAGCAGCCGCACGAACTTCCACATGCACTCGGCTTCCACCTTGCGCCACTCGTCCATGATGTCCGAGATGCGCACGTAGTCCAGCACGCGGCTGGCGGCGCGGATGATGGCTATCCACGAGTTGGGTTCTATGGGCAGGTCGAAGTTGGCCGCAAAACGCATGGCCCGGATGACCAGCAGGTAGTTGCGGCGCAGGGTTTCGTCGGGAATACCACGCAGTTGCACCTTGCCCTTCGAGAAGTCCTCGAAGCCTTCGTACACATCGCCGGTATGGGCGATGTACGGGCAGGCCAGTGCGGGGGGCATCTTGCCCTGCTCTTCCAGCACGCGCAGCATGCGCGGGGTGATGCGGGCCAGGGTATGTTCCGGATGCGACGATTCTTCGGTGTCGGTGTGGTAGAAGCGGATCAGCGCTCCGCCTTCACGCATGGTGGCGACCACGCCGTCTTCGTTGGAGCGTTCGAGGCTGGGGAAAAGCTTGCCGAGCTCTTCGTAGTCGGGCTCGCAGGCGATGTCGATTTCGATTTCGCGGCCGTCCAGCAGTTCTTTCTGCAACTGCGCGTTGACCACGTAGGCGTCGTAGCCGTTGCGAAGGATGGCCTTGCAGATGGCTATGGCGTCCTTGAAAGGTTGGCTCATCCCTGTCCTCCTGAAAGTGATGAAAAGCGCGCCCTACGGCGCGGTGCCATCCGTGCATCACAGGCGCGGCCAGAAAAGTCAAGGCGGCTGGCGTGGGCTGGCGGGGCCGGTGGATGTGGGCCGGGCATGGCCGGTGGCACCGGATAGGGCAGCATTGGGTGCGTGCGCACGGGAAGTGTGTCTGCCTGATTGTGCCAAAATGCACAAAAGTGGCGTGGGATGCAAGGGGGAGGGGGGATGAGGGGTAAGGGGAGAGGGTTATGCCTTGGTGGTTACGGTTTCTACGAATACACGCCAGCCCTGTTGATTACTCTCGATTTCGTTATGTCTCCGACGGGCCGGGGGTGTTGTAACGAACACCCCCTGCACCCCCGCGTTCCAGGGGGGCTTCGCCACCCCTGGACCCCCGGCGTCTCTTGCGCGGCGTCCCCACGGCGGCAGCTTCCCTGCGGCGCTGGGGCGCCTCCGGGTGATCTGCCGCCGGTGCCGCCAATGCGCACCAATCTCCCGGTGACGTGACTAGGCTATGAGTTGCGTGTGTATTTGGGCCAGTTCAAAGGAAACGTGAAGCGCGTAGAAGCGTGTGACGCCGGGCTTTGACGGCGGCACATGCGTCGCAACGGGGGCGTGGGTAGGGCGACCAAGTGGGATTTAGGCTACGGGAGCTTGGCGCACATACGTATTCCGCCGGGCAGATCACCCAAAGGCGCTCCAGCGCCGGAGGGAAGCTGCCCGGTGAAGAATGCGGTGCAGGATGCGTTGGGGGTCCAGGGGGGGCGAAGCCCCCCTGGAGCGCGGGGATGCAAGGGGCCATCGCTAAATGGCCCCTTGCCCGTCGGAGACATAACGAAATCGACTGTACTCAACAGGGCTGGCGTGTATTCGTGGACGCCGTGTCCAATAGCGCACGACCTCTCTTCTTTGCCTGCGGCCCAGCCCCGTCCCCCTACACCACTTTCACTCCCCCAAGCCACAGCGCCTTCACCCGGCCCACCAGTTCCTTCCCCAGGAACGGCGTGTTCAGACTCTTCGAGTGCATGGTCCCGCGCGAGGGCACCCACTTCTCTTCCGGGTCCAGCAGGAAGAAATCCGCCGGGTCGCCCACGTTGAATCCGTTCACGGGCAGCCCGAATATCCTTCCCGGTTCCGTCGCCCACAGGCGGATCAAATCCGCCTCGGTCAGCACGCCTTCACGCACCAGCCCCCAGGTCAGGGCCACGGCGGTATCAAGGCCGGTGATGCCATTGGGCGCCTCGTCCAGCGGGGTTTCCTTTTCGTGCGCCGCGTGCGGGGCATGATCGGTGGCCAGGATGTCGATGACGCCGGATTGCACGGCCTCACGCAGGGCGGCCACGTCGTCGTCGGTGCGCAGGGGCGGGTTGACCTTGGCCTTGGTGTCGTAGCCCAGCAGTTCCTTGTCGGTCAGCAGCAGGTAGTGGGGGCAGGTTTCCGCCGTTACCGGCACGCCACGCTGCTTGGCCCAGGCGATCAGTTCCACCGAGCGGCGGCACGAGATGTGCGCGAGGTGGATGGGCAGCTTCAGGTAGTCGGCCAGCAGGATGTCGCGCGCCACGTGCAGCGCCTCGCCGATGTCCGGCTGGCCCTTCACCCCTATGCGCCCGCTGGTCTCGCCCTCGTTCATGTGCGCGCCCTTGGCCAGGTAGGGGTCTTCGCAGTGGTCGATGACCACCTTGCCCTGGTCGGCGGCGTATTCCACGCAGCGGCGGAACATTTCGGTATCCGGCACGGGCGCGCCGTCGTTGGAAAAGGCCACGCAGCCCGCCTCGGCCAGTTCGGCCAGTGGGGCAAGCTCCGTGCCCTTCAGCCCCACCGTGGCCGCGCCGATGGGGTGCAGGCGCGGGCCGTGCGGCCAGTGGCGGCGGGCGGTGTCGATCATGTCGCGGGTGATGGAGGCATCGTCGTTGACCGGTTTGGTGTTGGCCATGCACAGCACGGCCCCGAACCCGCCGTGGGCGGCTGCCGCAAGCCCGCTGGCGATGTCTTCCTTGTACTCCTGCCCCGGCTCGCGCATGTGGGTGTGCGCGTCGATCAAGGCCGGAAACAGCACCATGCCCTTGGCGTCGATGCTCTCCGCCCCGGCGGGCGCGGCGCCGGAACCGGCGTCCGTACCGGCGGGCGTGCAGCCCGCGCCGCTGTCGGTCACGGACGCGATGCGCCCGTCGGCCACGGCAACGTCCACCATGCGCCCCAGCAGGCGGGCATTGCGAAGGAACAGGGAAGGGGAAGTGGTGGCGGTCATGCGCGGCCTCCGTTGTCGGCGGTCTGCTCTATGCCGGTGCGGGTGGCGAGCAGGAAAAGGATTGCCATGCGCGTGGCCACGCCCGCGGCCACCTGGTCCAGGATCAGGCTTTCGGGGGCGTCGGCCAGCACGGACGAGATTTCCAGCCCGCGGTTCATGGGGCCGGGGTGCAGCACCCGCGCGCCCGGCGCGGCCATGGCCAGGTGCCGGGGCGACAGGCAGAAACGCTGCGCGTATTCGCGCAGGTCGGGCAGCAGGCCCGCCTGCTGGCGTTCCAGTTGCAGGCGCAGGCACATCACCGCGTCCACTCCCTGCACGGCGTCGTCCAGCCGGTTGAAGATGGTCACCGGCCAGTTGTGCACCCCGGCGGGCAACAGGGTGCGCGGCGCGCACAGCCGCACCTTTACCCCCAGCGACGAGAGCAGGTGCACGTTGGATCGGGCCACCCGGCTGTGGGCAATGTCACCCAGGATGAGCAGGGTGCGCCCCTCGAAGGTGTCGCCCCAGACCTGGCGCAGCGAATAGCAGTCCAGCAGGGCCTGGGTGGGGTGGGCGTGCCAGCCGTCGCCCGCGTTGACCACCGAGCAGTCCAGCCGCTCGGCCAGAAACTGCGCCGCGCCGCTGGACGAATGGCGGATGACGATGATGTCCGGCGTCATGGCCTGCAAGGTGAGCGCGGTGTCCTTCAGGCTTTCGCCCTTGGACAGGCTGGACCCGCTCTTGGCCAGCGAGAAGGTGTCGGCGGAAAGCCGCTTGCCCGCCACGTCGAACGATGTCTTGGTGCGGGTGCTCGGCTCCGCGAAGAACAGCACCACGCTCTTGCCCTTCAGGGTGGGCACCTTTTTCACGGGGCGGCGGTTGATGTCGTGGAACTGGGCCGCCGTGTCCAGCAGGTGGAACAGCTCTGCCCGCGTCAGCTGGGTGACGTCCAGCAGGTCCTTGTGGGGCCACGTGGGGCGTTGTGCGTGCTGCATGTGGGTGTGGGGGGTTACGGGGTTGTCCCCAGTGCTTGGGAAAAATCTTGGGGCAGCAGGGCCAGCCGCGCGCGGCGGCCCGGAACGATGGCGCCGATGTCGCCCCGGCCAAGGGCGGCTGCGCCGTCCGCGGTCAGCAGGCGCAGCAGGGCGGCGGGGGGCAGGTCGTGCCCGGCGGGCAGGTCGCGCAGGGCGCGCGCCTCGTTCCACAGGTCCAGGTCGTGGTTCGAGGCCAGGCTGTCGGTGCCCAGGCACAGCGGCGCGCCCGCCTCGGCCAGGGCGCGGGCCGGGGCCGATCCCACGTTGATGGCCGCGTTGGAGCGGGGGCACAGGCAGACGTGCGCGCCCGATTCGGCCAGCAGGCGGATGTCCGCCGCGTCCAGTTGCACGCAGTGCACGGCCAGGGTGCCTTCGTCCAGCAGGCCGAGTTCGGCTGCGTAGGGCACGGGGCGCATGCCCGCCGCGACAAAGCCCGGCGGCAGCACGCGCACGGCCAGCAGGTCGGCCAGCGCGCCGCGCCCGGTGGTCAGGAACTCCACCTCGTCCGGGTGTTCGGCCAGATGCATGGAAAAGACGCGGTGGTTGCGTTCGCACCAGCGGCGGGCGGCGGCCAGGGCCACCGGATGGGTGGAATACAGGGCATGCCCGGCCAGCGCGGCATCCGGGTGGACGGGGAAGGGCGCGCCGGTGGCGGGGGATGCGCCAGCCGGGCCGAAGGGGGCCACATCGTCCACGGCAAGGTCGGACGCCAGTTCCGCCATGGCGCGCGGCCACAGGGCGGCGGTGTCCGCCGGATGGGTGGGCGGGGCGGCAGACTCGCCGTCGGGCGCGGTGAAGCGGTAGCCGAACACCTCTGCAAAGTGCGAACAACCGATGGACGCGGCCTGCATGGCCCGGCGCACGGCGGCGGGGGCCACGGCGGTGATGTCGCCCACATGCGCGGTATGGCAGGCCGCAAGCTGGCGCGCGGCATCGGCCAGGGCGGCGGTACGGACGTCCGGAGGGGTTTCGGCCCCCGCCAGCGGCAGCAGGCTTTTCACCCACGGCACGAAGCCGCCCCCCAGCACGGTGCGCCCGGCCAGGTGCGAAAGTTCGAGATGGGTGTGGCAGTTGACCACGCCGGGCAGCAGGGTGACGTCGCCAAGGTCGGTCAGGGGCACGCCCGTGCGGCGGCGGAAGGCGTCCATGGGCTCCACGGCCTCGATGACGCCGCCGCGCACCCCCGAAAGCACGCGGGCCGCTCCATCCGCGCCGTCCGCGCCATAGGGGGCCTCCGCCCCCTCCGCCAATGCCGGTTGCCCGGTGCCGTCCAAGAAAACGCCCCGGATCACAACGACATGGTCGTCGAGAACGCGGGGCGGCGAAAACAGGTCGCGCGGGTCTCGTGACGGACCCTCACCTGCGAGGGGTATGACGCGTCGCGCGCGGACGGCGATGAGCATTGTCTGTACGGGGGGTTGGGTGTACAAGCCGGGCACGGTAGTCACCGGCCCTTGGGGTATGCCGTTGGACGCATGCCCACAAAATAGTGTTCCACAATCGGGTGGGGATGTAAAGAAAACGGGCGCGCCCGCCGAACAGATGACGACGGATGGCCGCTGGCAGTCGCACCGGTTGGCGACAGCCCGCCTGCCGTCCCCCCTTGCCTGACAGGCTCACAGACTCACAGACTCACAAACCCACGAGCCCACAGGCCCGCTGTCTCGTTGTCCCGCAATTCCGCCCCATCCGGGCGCACCCCGTCGACCTTCAGCCGCGTATCCCGCGCAGACTCCCATGACCACACCGCACCGCAGTCTCTGCCTCATCCACGCCAACTGCCAGGGCGACCCGCTGGCGCAACTGCTGGCCGCCTCGCCGCAGTTTGCCGCGCGCCACGAAATCCGCCGATACACCAACTACCTGCGCGAGCGCGTGGCCCCCGCCGAACTATCCGGCTGCGGGCTGTTCCTGTACCAGCACCTGGGCGAAAAGTGGGACGACCACGCCTCGGACAGGCTGCTGGCCATGGTCAACCCGGCGGCGCGGGTGCTGCGCCTGCCCAACATGCTGTTCACGGGGTACTGGCCCTTCTGGACCAACAAGAGCCCCATGGATTTCGGCGATTCGCTCCTGGACCGGCTGGTGTCCATGGGCCTTGGCATGGCCGAAATCCTGCACGTGTACCTGCACGGCGACATCGCGGCCAAGTACGACCTGGACGCCATGCTGCGCGCATCGCTGGATGTGGAACGGGACAAGGAACGCGGCGCGGACGTGGAACGGGGCAGGGCCGGGTGCCATGACGTTGACCGGGGTAATGACGCTGCCGGGCGCGCGCTGCCGGGCGGCATCCCCGCCGTGGTGGCCCCCACGGTGGAACTGGTGGAAACGCTGTGGAAGCAGGAGCGGCTGTTCGCCACCATCAACCACCCCAACCGGCGACTGATGCTGCACGTGGCGGAAGGCGTGCTGGCGGCGCTGGGCATGGACCCGCTGCCCCCGGCGGTGCGCGACGGCTTCACCGATCCGTACCCGGAGTTCGAACTGCCCATCCACCCGCAGGTTGCCGCGCACCACGGGCTGGCATTCGGCGGGCCGGACGCCACGTACAACATCTACGGGCGGCGCATGACCTTCGAGGACTACGTGCGCCGCTACGCGGACTGCCGCCTGCGCGGCATCGACAATTTCATCGGATACTTGCAACTGGTGTGAGGGGCGGGGCAAGCCCCCGCGCGCTCCGGCGGCGTCATGCCGTGGCGTCATGCCGGTTAACCGGCAGGGGGGCGACCCGCTCGCCGCATGGAGCGTCGGGCGCCGAACGTCGTGCCGCCGCGCTCCGTGGCTATGCCGGGGGCGCGGAGACGTTCGTTGTTCCGTCGAGCCCCAGCAGGGTGGCCGCGCTGGACAGCAGCACCTCTATTTCGCCGTCGGAAAGGTCCAGCCGCCGTTGCAGGCGGTGGCATTCGTCGGCGGGGTCGAACAGGGGATAGTCGCTGCCGAACAGGATGCGCTCGCGGTCGTGCCGGTCGAAGATGGCGTGCAGGGTGGCGTCGTCGATGAACGAGAGGCTGCTGGAGGTGTCCATCCACACCTCGCGGCCCACCAGCGCTTCCAGCGCGTACTGCCAGTGCTGGTAGCCGCCCAGGTGCGCGGCGATGAACCGGGCGCGCGGAAAGGCATCCAGCAGGGCGGCCAGCTTGTACGGGCAGGAGGGGTTTTCCGCCGGGGGCAGCTTGTCGCCGATGTGGCACATGAACACGAAGTCGTCCTGCGCCGCCTCGATGATGGGCAGCAGGCGCGGGTCGTCCAGGCGGAAGCCCTGGAATTCCGGGTGCAGCTTCAGCCCCCGGATGCCCGCCGCGCGCAGCCGGTCCAACTGGTGTTCCCAGTCCTGATATTCCGGATGCACGGTGCCGAAGGCCACCACCTCCGGGTGGTGGCGCTGCAATTCCACGGCAAAGGCGTTGGCGGGCACCACCTGCGCGGCGGCGGTGGCGGCGCAGTGCACCACCACGCCGTCCAGCCCGGCGCGTTTGGCGCGGGGCAGCAGGTCTTCCACCACGCCTTCGCCCACGGGCGAGATGCCGTAGTGCGATTCCAGCTGTTGCAGGACCTTGGCCGCGATCTTGGGGTGGAAGGCGTGGGTGTGGACGTCGAGGAACATGGGCCTTGCCCTACTCCCGGTCCACTGGGCAGTCAAGCGAGCAGGCACATTCGTTGCGTGAGGTGTGGCCGGATGTGCGTCATGGACATCCGCGAGGCGCCGTGAACGCCCGTGCCCGTCCGAAGGAATCGTTATTTCAGCAGGTCACGCAGCCAGCCGGGCACCGGCACCGGCTTGCCGTCGCGGTTGATGCAGGCATGCTGGGTCATGCCGTCGGCAAGCAACCTGTTGCGTCCCTCGTCCCGAATCTCGTACACGAAGGTCAGCGAGGCGCGGCCCCATTCACTGATGCCCGCGCGTATCTGGATCAGGTCGTCGAACCTGGCCGGGCTGCGGTAGCGGCAGCGTGCCTCGCGCACCGGCAGGATGATGCCGCGCTCTTCCACGGTGGCATAGCCCATGCCCCGCGAGCGGATGAATTCGCTGCGGGCACGCTCGAAGAAGTGCAGGTATTCCGCATAGTACACAACGCCCATCATGTCCGTTTCACCGTAGGACACCCGATGGGCCAACCAGATTTCCGGCACGGGAAAGCCGTCCATATGTTTCGCAACCTCCTGCCGCGTGGCGCGGCGTGTCGATTCGTACGCCATTTCGTGGTGAAAGCCAAAGCCGTGCGCGGCCTGTCCTGCTCCATGGCCTCGTCCTTGTCCACCGGGTCATCCACTGCGCCATCTGTTGCCGCATCTGTTGCCGCATCCGGCTCATCCGCATTCGGGCGTGCCTGCGCGCCTGCATGCGCCCGGGCCGCCGGGGCGCTGCTGCTGGCGCTGGTCATTTCCGGCTGTGCCTCGCATGCCCCCCGGATTGCGGTTCCCGAGCCGGAAATGCCCCCGGCGGTGCAGGCCCCGGCCCCGGCGCGCCCGGCCCTGTCGCTGCCGCCGCTGCCCGCCTACACCGAAGCCTCGCCAGATGAGATCCGCGCCGCCATCGCGGCCATGGACCCGCGCAGCCAGGGGCTTGCCTCGTGGAACGACCTGGCCCCGGCCCTGGCCCAAAGCCTTTCCTACATGGGCACCCGCCCGGCTGGCGGGGTGGCCCTTGACCGGTCGGGCGTGCGCGTGACCAACGCGGATTTCATGGCCGCCCTGCGCCAGCTGTCCGGCTTGCTGCCCCAGCTGGACGCCAACCCCGGCCTGCTTGCCCAGCGGTTTCGCTGGCTGCGCGTGGACACCGCCTGGACCGGCTACTACGAGCCGGTCTTGCGCGCCAGCCGCACCCCCGCGCCCGGCTACCCGCACCCCATCTACCGCACCCCGCCGGACATGCAGGTGACGGAAGTGGCCGCGTCCGGTTCCGGCAAGCAGCGCATGACCTACCGGGTGGTGAACGGCCCCAAGGGGCGCACGCTGCGGCCCTATTACGACCGCGCGGAAATCGACGCCGGTGCGTTGCGCGGCAAGGGGCTGGAACTGGCGTGGGCGGCGGACCCGGTGGACGTGTACATCCTGCAGGTGCAGGGTTCCGGCAGGGTCCGCTTTACCGACGGCAGCGAAGCCCGCGTGCTGTACGCCGCGCAGAACGGGCGGCCCTACGTGTCCATCGGGCGCATCCTGAAGGAACGGGGCGAACTGCCGCCCGACGGGGTGAACATGCCCGCCATCCGCCAGTGGCTGGAAAATCACCCCGCGCAGGCGCGGGAACTCATGAACACCAACCCCAGCTACGTCTTCTTCCGGATGGAGGAAGGCCGCGCCAGCGGGCCGCTGGGCTGCACGGGCAGGCCGCTGACCCCGTGGGTAAGCCTGGCCACCGACCGTTCCGTGCTGCCATCCGGCGCGCTGGTGGCCTTTTCCGCCCCGGTGCCGCAACCAGCGGGCGGCGGCGCGGTGACCGGCCTTGGCCTTGCGCAGGATACCGGCGGGGCCATCAAGGGCTACCGCATCGACCTGTTCTGCGGCGCGGGCGACCGTGCCGCCGCCGTGGCGGGGCATCTGGATGCGCCGGGGCCAGCGTGGCTGCTGCTGCCGCGTAACCCCTGACCAACACCCCGCAGGACGCCTCTGCAAGGAGACCTCCATGGACCCTCGCCAACCGGCGGAACGCATTCCTTCCATCCTCGTGGTGGACGACGACCCGGTGGCCCGCACCGCCATGTGCGGCTACCTGCGCGAGGCGGGCTATGCCGTGCGCGAGGCTGGCGGCGGGGGAGACGCGCTGGCCCTGTTCGACGAGCGCGGCGCCGACGCCGTGCTGCTGGATTGGCGCATGCCAGACAAGGGCGGGGCCGAGGTGTTGCCCCGCATCGCGGCGCAAGACCCCACGGTGCCGGTCATCGTGGTGTCCGGCACCAGCGAGGTGCGGGAACTGGCGCGGGCCCTGCGCCTGGGCGCGTGGGACTTCGTGATAAAGCCCATTGATGACATGGCCGTGCTCGACCGGGCGCTGGTGCGCTGCCTGCTGCGGGCCGAACTGCTGCGCGAGCAGGGCCGCCGCCGCGAAACGCTGGAAGACCTGGTGCGCCGCCGTACCGAAGACCTGGAGGACGCCAACCGCCGCCTGCGTCGGGAAATCGCCGAGCGCCGGGAATTCGAGCGGGCTCTTGCGGAAAGCGAGGAGCGCTTTCGTCAGTTGATGGAGAACTCCAGCGAGGTGTTCTGGGTGCGCGACCTGGCCAGTGACCGGCTACTGTATCTTTCCCCGGCCTACGAAACGGTCTGGGGGCGCCCGGTGCGCGAGGCCATGCGGGGCGGCAACCCGCGCATGGGCACCGTGCACCCCGACGACAGGAACGCGCTGGAAACCGCCATGGCGGGCATTGTCACTTCGGCCACTCCGGTGGATGCGGAATTCCGCATCATGCGGCCCGACGGCGAGGTGCGCTGGGTGCATGCCCGGGCGTTTCCCGTGCGCGACGGCGAGGGCAACGTCTATCGCGTGGCCGGGCTGGCAGAGGACGTCACCGCCCGGCGCACGGCAGAGGAAGGCATACGGGCCTCGCTGCGCGAAAAGGAAATCCTGCTGCGCGAGGTGCACCACCGGGTCAAGAACAACCTGCAACTCATCGTAAGCCTGTTGAACCTGCAGGCGGCCTATGCCGACGGGGCCGCCGACCGCGAGCGGTTCATCGAAAGCCGCAACCGCGTGGCCTCCATGGCCCTGGCGCACGAGGAACTGTACCGCGCCAACGACCTGGCCAGCGTCAACGTGGCCGACTACGTGGAGCGGCTGGCGCGCAAGCTGGCGCAGTCGTCCGTGGACGCAGAGGTGGAACTGGCGCTGGACCTGCCGCCGCTGTTCCTGCCGGTGTCGGCGGCCATCCCCTGCGGGTTGATTCTCAACGAACTGGTCACCAATGCCATCAAGCACGCCTTTCCCGGTCGTGACGCGGGGCGCATCGCCATAGCCGCCCGGCGCCACGGACGCCAGGTGGAGGTGCGCGTTTCCGACGATGGCGCGGGGCTGCCGGAGGGCTTCGACCCCGCCGGGGGCGCAACGCTGGGCATGCAGCTGGTGGGCAGCCTGGTGGCGCAGTTGGGCGGGCGGCTGGAGGTGGCATCCGGCATTGCGGGGGCCAGCTTTGTGGTGCGCTTCGAGGAAAACGAGGCAGAACCCTACGGGGCGGATACGCCCGATGCCACGGGTGCCCCCAATCCGCTGTCGGGCGGGGCGAGGCTGTCCGGTACGTTCATCGCCCCGGATAACGGGCCCGATGACGAGCCCGATGACGGGACGGACGACGGGTAGCGCAACGCCGGAACCGGTTTTCCGGGCAACGATGCCGGGGCGCAACTGCGCAGGCCGACGGTGCTCGGGGGCCGTGCGGCATGGTGCCCCGCCGCTTCGCCACACGATTCGGTGGCGGGCGGCACTGCGGTGAATGCCGACTGCTTCTGATGCATGCACTGCGCAAACAGCATGCGGAACATTTTCTGGCGCCGCCCCATGTCCTTTTTTTCCCTTTGACCCGGTTTTGTCTTGACTTGGTGAGCTGGCGGGCGGAACATGTCTTTGCACCGACCGGACGCTCAATGAGCGCCACGCTGCCGATGCATGCCGAAATCTCCGTTCTGCGCTTCAATGCGCGGGAGGCCAGGCCATGCGAGCACGTCGAGTCCAGTCTGCCTTTCCCCCTCCTGCCCTCTACGCCCCCCGGACGCAGTCGCCTGGCCCGCTGGCCTTTTTTCGCCCCGTTTCGCACTCGTGTGCGGCGGGGCCGTTTTGTGTTCGATCGTCACGTGGTCACAAGGCGTGCCGCCATGGCGGCACCCAGCAACACGCCGCCAGGCCTTTTTGCAGGGGGGCGGCGCAAACCCGGTGGACGACGGAAGCCGCCTGCCGTTCCTGTCGGGCCAGGCCCGAGGAGGCACCATGAGTTTCGCGGATATCGGTTCCATTGTCGTTGGCGTCATCGTGCTCGGCATCATTGGGTATTTCATGTATACCAAGGTCGTGAAGCACTAGGGGCAGTTTCTGAATGGGCCTTTCGCCCGTTGGCTGACCGACCCGAAAGGCGCGCAGCGTATCCGTAAGCGAGCTTGCAAGCTTTACGGACATTGAGCGTAGATCGGTCAAGCATTGCCTGCCATGGCGTTGCTGCCCTCAGCCGCAAGGCTCGCAGCTCGCCTAACGGCTAGCGCTCGGTCGAATATGACAAGAGCGCGTTGCGGTCCTCATCCGTATGGCTCGAAGACTCGCCACGGCATGAGGCATGCTTCCTCATGGCAGGCGTGTTTTTCCGCCAACGAACGAAAATCCTGATCTGTAAACGGCCACAAATCGACACCACCCGCATCGACCCGGCCCACCGGCCAGCCCCGACAGACCGACCGGCGTGACATGCCCCGCCGATGCCACATACCGGCGCCCTTCATTTGCGTGAAGGGCGCCGTTTTTTTTGTTGTCTAAATATACCGGAATGTTGAAGGCGAGCGTGATAATAAGGCGCAACACTCGAAAAGTATTGTCGCTATTCGGTTACGGATGCTAGCGTTGGAGAATTCTCGTTTTTCGCCTGTTCCGGTCGTCTTTGACCGGGCGGATGGGAGACGAGGTGTTGACATTGATTTTCGATATCAAATAAGGTGGCGCTTCCCGCGCGGCACAGGGCTGGCGAGGATGGCTGCCGGGCACGGGCCGAACATGTCACGAACATGGCAAGAACATGGCATGAACATGGGCCAGACGCGCGACGGCGCACTCATCACAAGGAGACGGGCATGAACGAGAACTACAAGTACGGGCTGTATTTCGTGGGCGGCGTGGCGCTGGGTGCCTTGGGCGCGGTGATGCTGGGCCGGGGCAAGTTCGACATCCGGCCGGCCATGGCCGATCTGCTGAGCCACGGCTTCGACCTGAAGGACAAGGCGTCCGCCTACGCCGAAACCGTGCGCGAGCACATGGAAGACATCGTGGCCGAGGCGGAACACGTGCACAAGCAGCGCAAGGATGCCTCCGAAGCCGCCGCCCCCGAAGCAACTGCCGAAGCCGCCAAGGCCTAGCCGGACCTGATCAGACAGGAACCGGATCACTCTCCGACCAAATCCGCAACGGACGAGGCGCATGGACTATCGCATAGCACACGAACTGCCGGGGCGCCTGCGCCTGCGCTGCGCCCCCGGTTCGTTTTCCCAGGACCGGGCGCATGATCTTGTGGCCCGCATCGTGGCCGTGGACGGCGTGGCAGAGGCGCACGCCACCGTCACCACCGGCAGCGTGCTGGTACGCTACACCCGCACCGCCGCGCGCGGCGAGGTGCTGTCCGTGGTGGACGGCTTTGTGGCCGGGGGCGCGCCGCGCCGCAGGTCGGCCGACAAGGCCGGGGCGCGTGCGTCTTCTGGCAACGGCGGCAGCGGCGGCAGGGGTGACAGGGGTGACAGGGGTGACGGGGCCGAGGCCCGGCCCGGTGCCGAACCCGCTGCCAGGCCCGGAGCACGCGGCGGCAAGGGCGCGGGCAGGGGGGCAGGCATGCCCTCCGGCATCAGCGGCAACGCTTCCGCCACCATCCCCGCCACCATCCCCGCCGGACCTGCTCGTCAGGCGCGCGGCCCCATGGGTGCGCATCTGCCGCCAGGGACTCCCGGCGTGGCCGGCCTGCACGGCATGGGTGCCATGGCCCCTCATGGCATGATTCCGGACGGTCCTGCACTGTCGGCAGACGCGTCGGGCGTGGCCGGGTTGGGCGGACTGAACGGACTGGCCATGGCCGGTGCCGCGCCCGGCGCGGGCGGACTGATCCGCTACCTGATCCTGCGTCCCTTCCTGCCGCGCATCGTGCGCATGGTCTCCGCATTCTTCCGCGCGCTCCCCTTCCTGCTCAAGGGGGGGCGGTCGCTGGCTTCCGGTCGTCTCAACGTGGACGTGCTGGACGCGGCGGCGCTGGGCATCTCGCTGGTGCGGGGCGACTTCCGCTCCGTGGGGCTGATCACCGCGCTGTTCGCCGTGGGCGAGTTCCTGGAGGAATGGACCCGCAAGAAGTCGCGCGAAAGCCTGGCCGAAAGCCTGGCCGTGGACGTGGACACCGTGTGGGTGAAACGCGGCGAGGCAGAGGTGCAGGTGCCCCTTTCCGCCCTGGCCGATGGCGACCTCGTGGTGGTCCGCGCCGGTTCGTCCATCCCCGTGGACGGCGTGGTGGCCGAGGGCGAAGCCATGGTCAACCAGACCTCCATGACCGGCGAACCGCTGGCCGTGGCCCGGCGCGCCGGGGCCTCGGTGTACGCGGGCACCGTGGTGGAGGAAGGGCGGCTGGACATCCGGCCCACCGGCGTGGGGTCCGAGACGCGCATCAACCAGATCGTGGGCTTCATCGAACGGTCAGAAGCCCTGAAGGCCAACGTGCAGGGCAAGGCGGAGCGCCTGGCCGACGCCATCGTGCCGTACAGCTTCCTGCTGGCGGGCGGGGTGTGGGCCGTCACCCGAGACGTGGCCCGCGCCGCGTCGGTGCTGCTGGTGGACTACTCGTGCGCCATCCGCCTGGCCACGCCCTTGGCCATTCTGACCGGCATGCGCGAAGGCGCGCACCATGGTGTGCTCATCAAGGGGGGGCGGTTCATCGAAGGTCTGGCGGGCGCGGACACCGTGGTCTTCGACAAGACGGGCACCCTCACCGAGGCGCGCCCCCGCGTGGCGGAGGTCATTTCGCTGAACGGGCATGGCCGCGACGACGTATTGCGCCTGGCCGCCTGTCTGGAAGAGCATTTTCCCCATCCCGTGGCCCGCGCCGTGGTGCGCAAGGCCGAGCAGGAATCGCTGGACCATCAGGAAGAACACGCAGAGGTCGAATACGTGGTGGCCCACGGCATCGCCTCGCGCCTGCGCGGCAAGCGCGTGCTGGTGGGCAGCCGCCACTTCGTCCACGAGGACGAGGGCGTGCCTCTGGACGAATTCCTGCCCGTGATCAACGAATGGGCGGCCAAGGGCTACTCCATCCTGCACCTGGCCATCGGGGGCAAGCTGGCGGGCATCCTGTGCATAGAAGACCCGCTGCGGACCGAGGCCGCCGGGGTGGTGCGCGGCCTGCGCGAGCAGGGCGTGAAGCGCATCATCATGCTGACCGGCGACGGGCCGGTGACGGCGGCGGCGGTGGCCAACGCCGTGGGCGTGGACGAATGGCGCGCCCAGGTGCTGCCCGCCGACAAGGCCGACATCGTGCGGCAGTTGCAGGCCGAGGGCGGCAAGGTGGTGATGGTGGGCGACGGCATCAACGATTCGCCCGCCCTGTCCGCCGCCGACGTGGGCGTTTCCCTGCGAGACGGGGCAGACCTTGCCCGCGAGGTGGCCGACGTGGTGCTTTCCGGCAACGACCTTGCGGAACTGCTGGTGGCGCGTCAGTTGGCAAAGGCAACCCTGCGGCGCATCCATGTGAACTTCGGGTCCATCATGGGGCTGAATTCGGCCTTCATGGCCCTTGGCCTGGTGGGCCGGGCGCAGCCCGGCATGCTGGCTCTGCTGCACAACCTGACCACCGTGGGCGTGGCCCTGAACGCCATGCGGCCCATGCTGGGCAATGGCGCGGCAGAAGGGCGGCGCGGCGCGGAGCGCACGCCGGGGATGATGGCGCTGCCCGTGGGCGTGGCCGGAGAGGCTGCGGCTGGCCCGGTTGCCGGGGCGGCCACCGCCGTGGTTTCGCCCACAGCACGGGTTGCGGCGGGTATTGCCGGGGCGGGTGCCGCCGTCAGGTCCGCGCTGAAGGCCACCGTGCAGGGCGCTGCCAAGACGGTGGGTACCATGGCGGGCAAGGCCCGGGCGACCGGGGAATCGGACACCGCCATGCCGGGCAAGGGCTCCGCAAAGGTTCCGGTTGCTGCGAAGTCAGGCCCATTAGGAAAGTCTGACATGTCGGGCAAGGTCGCCCCGTCTGCCAAAGATGGCGCCAAGCCGACCAAGCCCGTAAAATCCG
Source organism: Nitratidesulfovibrio sp. SRB-5 (assembly GCF_019931275.1). Taxonomy (NCBI): domain Bacteria; kingdom Pseudomonadati; phylum Thermodesulfobacteriota; class Desulfovibrionia; order Desulfovibrionales; family Desulfovibrionaceae; genus Nitratidesulfovibrio; species Nitratidesulfovibrio sp. SRB-5. The sequence goes on from NZ_JAIOTY010000002.1 coordinate 680,379, forward strand.
CCAAATCCGCCAAATCCGGCAAGTCGGCCAAAACCACCGACGAAACCGGTTCGGCCAAAGGCGGGGCCAGGGCCACCGGCAAGGCTGCCCGCAAGACCGGCGGTTCCGGCACGGCATAACGGACGCATCCGCAGCAGGGCCGCGCCCGGCGCGGCAAGGAGGGGAGGACCATGATCAGCAGCTTCATCGACGGCAGGGTACGCATCCGGTGCGATGCGCTGCGCAACCCGGAGGCAGCCGCCGCCATCGAAGGCACCCTGCGCGAGACGCCGGGCGTGCTTTCCGCCACGGCCAATCCGCGCACCGGCGGCCTGCTGGTGGAATACGACCCGGACGCCGTGACGCAGGAGCAACTGCTGGAAGCGGCGAAGATGCTGGAAGCCTTTGCGGCGCAGGAACCGGCAGCCCCGAAGAAATCGTGCTGCTGCCGCCGCCTGACCAAGGCCGAGGCCATGCGCATTTCCAAGCGGGGCATGGCCGGGTCGCTGGCGGCGCTGGTGCTGTTCGGGCTGGCCGGGCGCGAGCGGGCGCACATCGTGGCGGGCGGGCTGTTCCTGGCCTTCAACGCCTACCATCTGTACGCGTATCGCAAGCGCATCATGGCCTAGGCCAGCGCGATCCGGTCGCAGGCCCTACGGCTTGCACACCTTGCAGGGGCGAAAACCCGCGTCCAGGGCTGCTTTGCGCGTGGTGAACACCGCCGTGCAGGCCTTGCACGCGTAGTAAGTGCAACCCTGCTGGTGGAAAATGTGCGACTGCACGTTGCCGTGGTAGACGGCATTCTGCGCGGCCTGTGCGGGGGGTGCGGAAAAGACCAGCGTCAGGGGCAGCGTCAGGGGCAGCGTCAGGGGCGACGTCAGGGTCGAGATCAGGGGCAGCGTCAGCAGCAGGGTGAGCAGAGCCGCCGCTGCGGCGCGGACCGCGAGCGGGCACGGGCCGGAACGGAAACGTGACGGTGTAGGGCGCATGCGGGCCTCCTTTGGTGTGGCCCTACCGCGAAGCGGACAGGCGCGCAACGGACTGAGAATGCATGCATGCGAGAAGGGGCGTCCTCATGGGGCGCCCTTTTTGCGTGGATGGCGGGAAAGGCGGTGCGAAAAGCCTGCCCCAGCGGGGTGAGCGCTACGCGCCAGCCCGGTTCGTCTCGGCCCGCAGGATCAGGTCCAGCAGGGCGGGACCGGAGGGAATGCGCAGGCCCGTGGCCGCGCAGGCCGCCTCGTCGAACCGGGCGGCAGGATGCGGCAGCGTGCCCGGCCCGTGCAGCAGGAAGGGCACGGCGTCCGGGTGGTGGCGACCATCGCCGCAGTGGGTGATGTGGTCGCAGGTGACGCAGAGCAGGGCGTCGGGCCGGGCCGTGCGCAGGGGGGCGATGAGTTCCACGTCGATGCGGGCCAGCAGGGCGGACTTGGCGCGGGCGTCGCGGGCGTGGGCGCACATGTCCGGGCCTTCCACGTGGATGAAGACCACTGCGTGGTCGGCCAGCAGGGCGAGGGCGGCGGCGGCCTTGGCGGCAAGGTCTGTATCCGCGCCGCCGGTGGCGCCGGGGATTTCGGGCGCGGCAAGGCCTGCGGCAAGGGCCAGTCCGCGTGCCAGCGGCACCGCCGCCACCATGGCGGCGGCGAGGGGGGCGCCGGGTGTCGATGCCGTGGCGGTGGAAGTGCGCCGGGTGGCAAACGGCGGCAGGTCGGGGCGGTGACCGCAACCCCACGGCCACAGGGCCAGACCGTGCGGGGCGTCCTTTTCGGTATATCGGGCAAGGTGCGCGTTGGCCGCCGTGATGCGCGCGTGCAGGGCCGGGTGGTGGTGGGCCAGGTTGCTCAGGGCATCGGCGGGGGATTGACCGACGACATCCTGCGGTCCGGCGGGCGTGAAAGGCGTGGGTGCGGTGAACGCGGGCGTGGGGGACGAAGAGATGACAGGTGAAGACGGAGAGGCGGCGTGGCTGGCGGTATCCCGTTCCACCACCGTGAAGCGGAAGCCGCCGCCGTGGGCCGTGGCGTGGGACGGGGGCGGGAAGGCCTCGGACACGATGCGGGCAATCGTTTGTTCCGTGGCGGGGAGCAGGGTGGCGGCGGGGTCGGCGATAGTGCCATGGGCGTCCAGCGCCACCACGTTGCAGCGCCATGCCGTGTCGCGGGGGGCAAGGGTCAGGCCTGCGGCCAGGGCTTCAAGGGGGCCGCGCGCGGCGGGGTGGCGCAGCGGGTCGTAGCCGAGCAGGGCGGGGATGCCCGCGTCGGAACCGGCTTCCGCGCCGCAAGGGATGACCTGGCAGAGACCGGCGGTGCCGGTGGCGGCGAGGTGGTCGAGGGTGGGCGTGTGCGCGGCGGCCAGCGGGGTGGGCTGGCCATCGCGGGCGGGCAGGTCGGCCATGCCGTCGAGGATGCAGATGATGCGGGGCGTGTGCATGGCGGTGGCGGTGGTGGCGCTTGGGGTAGCACGGTCACGTTGCTTGCAAAATTCGTCTTTTTCCGCCGGGCGGCGTTGGTTTGCCATTTTTGATGCTCACGTACCAAAGTACGCTCCGCTCAAAAATGGCAACCCGCCTTGTCCGGCGAAAAAACTCGTAATTTCTGGCACCGTGTCCGCACCAGCCATCCGCGCCGGAAGACCGGCGCGGAGTATAAGGAAAAAAGGCAGTTCACTGGCAGGAAAAGAACCAAGAGAAAGGCCGGGAAGGTGCGTTGGGGGTGGTACGGGCAAGCAGGGCTGCCGCCTTACGGTTGCATTTCCCCAATCAAAAAGTTCTGGAGGGGATGGGGTGCGGGGAAGGGGAACCTCTTCCAAGAGGTTCCCCTTCCCCGCGAATTTATCCCTTTTCCTGCCTTTTCAATCCTTACTGCAACACGCGGTAGCACACAGGCGGCGCAAGCAGAAGCCCGGCGGCCTGCACCTGGGCGATGGCGCCCTGGATGGCGCTGGCCTTGGCGGCGTGGGTCATGAACACCAGCGGCACGCCCTGGGGGTGCTGCCCCTTCTGGATGGCCTGGGCGATGCTGATGGAGTGGTCGGCCATGGCCCCGGCCAGGTCGCGCAGCACGCCGGGGTTGTCCGGCACCATGGCGCGCACGTAGTAGCTGCTTTCGGCGTCTGCCGGGGGCAGGATGTCCGCGCGGGGCGGCACCTGACGCTGAAAGCCGGTGTTGTGCGGGGCGGCGCCGCGCGCCACGGTCATCAGGTCGGCCAGCACGGCGCTGGCGGTGGGCAGGCTGCCCGCGCCAAGCCCGTGCAGGAACACGGGGCCCACGGCGTTGCCTTCCAGGCGGATGGCGTTGTACGCGCCGCCCACCCGGGCGATGAGGAAGGTGTGCTTGACCAGGGTGGGAAACACCCCGGCCTCCAGCTTGCCGTCCACCTCGCGCACCTGAGCCAGCAGCTTGATGCGAAAGCCCAGTTCGCGCGCGAACTCGATGTCCATGCGGTCGATGCCCGCAATGCCCTGCACGGGCAGTTCGGCGTAGGGGTAGTCCATGCCGTAGGCCAGGCGGATCAGCAGCACCAGCTTGTGGGCGGTGTCGTGGCCTTCGATGTCCAGCGTGGGGTCCGCCTCGGCGTAGCCCAGTTCCTGCGCCTGCCCGAGGGCGGTGGCGAAGTCCAGGCCGTTGCTGGTCATCTCGGACAGGATGTAGTTGGCCGTGCCGTTCAGGATGCCGACCAGCGAGCCGATGCGGTTGCCCGCCAGGCTTTCCTTCAGCGTCTGGACGATGGGGATGCCCCCGGCCACGCTGGCCTCGTGGTGCAGGCCCACGTTCTTCTGCTCGGCCAGGCGGTACAGGTCGTAGCCGTCTTCGGCCAGCAGGGCCTTGTTGGCGGTGACCACGTGCTTGCCCGCTTCCAGCGCCCGCTTGATGATGGCGTGGGGGGCGGCAATGCCGCCCATCAGTTCCACCAGCACGTCGATTTCCGGGTCGTCGGTGAGCACTGCCGGGTCGGCGGTCAGGGTTGCGCCCTGCGGCACGGGCCAGGCGCGCGGCTTGGCCAGGTCGCGCACCAGAATGGTCTTGATGACCATTTCGCGGCCGGTGCGCTCGGTGATCCACTGGCGGTTCTCGTCCAGCACGCGGACAAGGCCGCTGCCCACGGTGCCGAACCCGGCCATGCCTATGACCAGCGGCTTCTGGGGCATGGGGCGCTTGTCGCCCGGCTTGTCGCTTTCGCTACCCACACGACCTCCCGGAGAGCACCTTCTTGATGCCCTTCATGGCCTGCTTGGTACGGTGTTCGTTCTCGATGAGGGCGAAGCGGACGTGGTCGTCGCCGTGCGCGCCAAAGCCCAGCCCCGGAGAAACGGCCACGTGGCCTTCCTTGAGCAGCAGCTTGGAGAATTCCACGGACCCCATGGCCCGGAATTCCTCGGGAATCTGGGCCCACACGAACATGGTGCCCTTGGGCGGCGGCACGTCCCACCCCGCGCGGCCAAGCCCTTCGATGAGCACGTCGCGCCGCTTGCGGTAGGTGTCCACGATTTCGGTCACGCATTCCTGCGGTCCGTTCAGGGCCACGGTGGCCGCGATCTGGATGGGCTGGAAGTGGCCGTAGTCGAGGTAGCTCTTGATGCGGGTAAGCGCGTAGACCAGGTCGCGGTTGCCCACGCAGAAGCCCACGCGCCATCCGGCCATGGAGTAGCTTTTGGACATGGAGAAGAATTCCACGCCCACGTCCTTTGCGCCTTCGGCCTGCATGAAGCTGGGCGGCATGTGGCCGTCGAAGGCCAGGTCCGCGTAGGCGAAGTCGTGGATGACGTAGATCTTGTGTTCCTTGGCGAAGTCCACGACCTTCTGGAAGAATTCCGGCGCGGCTATCTCGCAGGTGGGGTTGTGCGGGTAGCTGATGAACAGCAGCTTGGGCTGCGGCCAGGTCTGGCGGGTGGCCACCAGCAGGTCTTCGAAGAAGTCGCGCCCGCGCCCGATGGGAATGCGCCGCACGTCGGCCCCGGCAATGATGGGGGCATAGGTGTGGATGGGGTAGGTGGGGTCCGGCGCGAACACCACATCGCCGGGCGACAGCATGGCCAGCGACAGGTGCGAAAGCCCTTCCTTGGCGCCCATGGTGGCCACGGCTTCCGTGTCCGGGTCAAGGTACACGCCGAAGCGGCGCATGTACCAGTCGCAGATGGCCTTGCGCAGGTTGGGGATGCCGCGCGACACCGAGTAGCGGTGGTTCACGCCCTTGCCCGATGCTTCCACCAGCTTGTCCACGATGTGCTGGGGCGTGGGGATGTCGGGGTTGCCCATGCCAAGGTCGACGATGTCCACGTTCTGGCGACGCAGCTGCATCTTCAGTTCGTTCACCGTCGCAAAGACATAGGGAGGCAGACGGTGCATGCGCGGAAACTGGTTCATGGCGAAGTTCTCCGTGGTTGAAACAAAAAGAGGCGGCAGCGCCGCCTCGAACCAACGGCGCAAGCCTGCGTCACCGAGCGGCGGCTGCCGCGGTGGCGGCCGCGGCGGTAGCGGCGGCGGTGGTGGCGATGGTAGCGGTCCGGTCGAGGTGGGACATGCCGATGACTCTTGTGGTGGAGAATGGCCGTGTATACATTGCGCGTGCGCCGCGTGCCGGTGCGCTGGCGTCTGGTGGACGCCGTGCACGGGACGGAAAGCCCGAACGAATGATCCGGACAAACGGTCCGGACAAAGTCTTCTGACAGGCGGCGAGGCTACCGTGGGTTGCGGTGTCGGTGGGTTGTACTGCAAAAAAGAAATGCCGGTCAATACGCCTAGCTGCGATGATCGGAGACTGTTTGGCCGAACGGTGCCGGGGGATGCATGAACGACGTAAAGCGGCAGGCGCGGCGGGTGTATCTGGTGGGGCCGCGCGCCAGCGGCAAGACCACGGTGGGCAAGGCCCTGGCAGCCCGCGCCGGTTGGCATTTCGAGGATACCGACGCCACGCTTACCGCCACGGCGGGCATGACCGTGGAGCAGATCGTGGAGCGCGAAGGCTGGGAAGGATTCCGGCGGCGCGAAACCGAGGCCCTGTGCGCAACCCTTGGCCGTGACGGTCTGGTGGTGGCCACCGGCGGCGGCATGGTGCTGGCGGAAGAAAACCGGCGCATGCTGCGGGACGGGGGCCTTGTGGCCTACCTGTGCGGCAGCGTGGACCTGCTGGCCGGACGCCTTGCGCGCGACCCGCTGGCCGCGCAGCGCCCCTCGCTGACCGGGCGGCCCATCGCCGAAGAGGTGGCCGAGGTGCTGGCCGCGCGCGAACCCCTGTACCGGGAATGCGCGCATGTGGCGCTGGACGCCGGGGACGACCTGCGGGCGCTGGTGGAGCGGCTGGCCAGCCTGCTGGAAGGGTAGGGGCTGTTCCCGAATTGTCTTCCCGCCAGTTGGAAACCGTCCCGAAAGGCGCGAAGCGTGCCCGTTGGGCGAGCTTGCGGGCCTTGCGGCTGCCGCATATTCCCCCACGCCAGGGGTATTTTTTTCGCCAACGAGCGGGAATCCCAATTCATGAACAGTCCCTGACGCGTGCTCGTCAGCCCGCAGGGCCGGGTGCGCACATGCCCGGTTTCCCTTGGCCTTGGGCGGCTGCGGACCGTCGCGCCCCCTTGCCATGCCCGCCCCAGCGGGGGCATAGTGGCACACCCGCGCGCCGTGGCAGCGCGCGACGGCCATGCCATCGCTGTGTTCATCCGTGAGGTCGCCATGCAGATTCGCAAGATACTCGTTCCCGTGGATGGTTCCGACTACTCGCAGCGCGCGGCGGAATACGCCGCCGACTTCGCGAAAATGGTGGGGGCAGAGGTGGTGCTGCTCATCTGCCGCATGTCCATCCCCCCCATTCTCGGGCAGGTGGCCTACGACCAGGCCCGCAATTCGCTGGTGGCCCAGGCCGAGGAAGTGCTGGAACCCTGTCGCCGCCTGCTGCGCGAGCGCAACGTGCCCTTTGCCGACCGGGTGCTGGAAGGCAAGGTGGAGGTGGCCATCGTGGATGCCGCCGACTACGAGCGCTGCGACCTGATAATCATGGGCTCGCGCGGGCACTCGGAACTGGAGGGGCTGCTGCTGGGCAGCGTCACCCACCGGGTGTTGCAGATGGCGTCGTGTCCCGTGATGGTCATCCGGTAGGGGCTGTATCCAAATTGTCTTTTCGCTCGTTGGCTGGCCGACCCGAAGGGCGCGTAGCGTGCCCGTTAAGCGAGTCTGCGAGCTATACGGGCATCGAGCGCAGAGCGGTCAAAATTCACCTGCCATAGCTTTGCTGTCCTTATCCGTAAGACTCGCGCTACGCGCTCGCCTAACGGCTAAGGCTCGGTTGAGTACGATAAGAGTACGCGTTGCGGTCCTCATCCGTAAGGTTCGCTTCGCTCACCCAACGGCTGAGGCGCGCTGCGGTCGCCATCCGTAATGCTCGAAGACTCGCATAACGGCTGCCGCACTCCCTCATGGCAGGCTTGTTTTCCTTGCCAACGAACGAAAATTTTAATTTGGAAACAGCCCCTGAGACGAAACCTGCGCGTCCCGGCTGGCAGGAGTACCCATGAGCGGCAACACCTTCGGTCGCATCTTCCGGCTGACCACCTACGGCGAATCGCACGGCCCCGGCCTTGGCGGCGTGGTGGACGGCTGCCCCGCCGGGGTGCCGCTGGACGAATCGGTCATCCAGCGCGAACTGGACCTGCGCCGCCCCGGCAGCGCGTCCGCCGGTCTTGCGGGTACGGCCCGCAAGGAATCGGATACCGTGCGCCTGCTTTCCGGCGTGTTCGAAGGGGTCACCACCGGCACCCCCATCGGGTTCCACATCGCCAACGAAGACCAGCGTTCGCGCGACTACGGCGACCTGGCCAAGTTGTACCGCCCCGGCCATGCGGACATCACCTACGACGCCAAGTACGGCCTGCGCGACTTTCGCGGCGGTGGCCGGGCATCGGGACGCGAGACCGTGTCGCGCGTGGCGGGCGGCGCCGTGGCGCTGGCCTTGCTGGCCATGCACGACATAGAGGTGCGCGCCTACACCGTGGAGATCGGCGGCGTGCCCGCCGACGTCGTGGACCCGGCGGGCGCGCAGGAGCGGCTGTTCTTTTCGCCCGACCCGGACGTTGTGCCCGCGTGGGAATCGCTGGTGCACGACGTGCGGGCCGAGGGCGACACCCTGGGCGGCATCGTGCAGGTGGAGGCCACCGGCGTGCCCGCCGGGCTTGGCGAGCCGGTGTTCGACAAGCTGGACGCCCTGCTGGCCCACGCCATGATGTCCGTGGGCGCGGTAAAGGCCGTGGAGGTGGGCGCGGGCCTTGAGGCGGCGCGCCTGCGCGGCAGCGAGAACAACGACCCCATCATTCCCGGCGGCTTCCACACCAACCATGCCGGGGGCATTCTGGGCGGCATCTCCAACGGCCAGCCCATCGTGGTGCGCGCGGCGGTGAAGCCCATTCCTTCCATCGCGCAGGAGCAGATCACCATCGACACCAACGGCAGGCCCGCGCCGCTGCGCGTGGGCGGTCGCCACGACATCTGCGCCATCCCGCGCGTGGTGCCCGTGCTGAAGGCCATGGCGGCGCTGGTGCTGGCGGACAGTCTCCTTCTCCAGCGTCGCATGGGCTAGGGCAAATCGCGCCATTTTGCCTTCGGGCATCGTCAAACATCGTTTTTTGCTCCGGTCGTGTATGGAAGAATACACTCCCTTCGCAAAAAACTCGTTTTCCTTGCCGGAAGGCAAACTGACGCGATTTGCGAGCGCCAGCGCGGTCCATGTGGCTAAGCCGGACTGGATCTGAGTTTTCTCGAAGCTGAAACGCACACGGCGGACGCTCCTTCCGGAACGTCCGCCGTGTGCGTTTTGCTTCTTACTGCCTCGGATCGCCGGGCTGTACTTGGTCGTCGGGCGGGCCGCCGGGCGGGTCGGGGTCCGGGGTGTGGCCCGGTTCCGGGTCGCGGTAGGCGGTGGCGATGCGCTTGAATTCCTCTTCGGCCAGCAGGAAGGCGTCCACCACGGCGGGGTCGAAGTGGGTGCCCCGGCCCTTCAGGATGATCTCGCGCACCTTGGCGTGCGGAAAGGCGGGTTTGTACTGCCGGGCGCAGATCAGCGCGTCGTACACGTCGGCCAGGGCCATCAGGCGACCGGAAAGGGGAATGGCCTCGCCCGCAAGGCCTTCCATGTAGCCGCTGCCGTCCCATTTTTCGTGGTGGCTCCAGGCTATTTCCGCCGCCAGGTGCAGGAAGGCGTCATCCTCCATGCCCTGCGCCGCGTTGGCGATGATGTTGCGCCCGTGGCGCACGTGCTGGCGGATCACCGCGTATTCCTCGTCGGTGAGCTTGCCGGGCTTGAACAGCACGCTGTCGGGCACGGCCACCTTGCCCACGTCGTGCAGCGGCGCGGAATGGAACAGCAGTTCGATGTAGTCCTCGGTCAGTTGGGGGTAGGTTTCCTTGCCGCCCCCCCGTCCGATGTCCCGCAGGGACTCGGCCAGCGCCCGGACGTAGTGCTGGGTGCGCTTGATGTGCGCGCCGCTGATTTCGTCGCGGCTTTCGGCCACGGCGGTCATGGATTCCAGGGTCATCTGCCGGGCATGGTTCAGCTGGCGCAGCCGCACGAAGGCCATGCGCCGTTCCCGCGCGTACAGCGCGAGGGACAGCAGCGCCCCTTGCGCAAGCGCGGCCAGCACCGGGGCGGCCATGGGCAGGGCCATGCCCCGCCACACGAACAGCGCTGACCCCACGGCGGGCATGGTCAGGGCCACGGCCAGCGTGGCGACTCCGGCCTGCAATGGCCCGGCCCGCAGGAACAGCAGTCCGGCCAGCAGGGTGACCAGCGCCGCCGGGACGAGCCGGAACGCGACGGCATGTTCCGGCTCGCGCAGGGGGTTGCCGTCGAACAGGTTGTCCAGGGCCACGGCGTGCACTTCCGTGCCGGGGTAGTTGGACGACACCGGGGTGTGGTGCAGGTCGTTGAGGCGTGCCGCGCTGGACCCCACGATGACCATGCGCCCCTCGAACAGGGCCGGGTCGTGCGCGTCACGCAGCACCTCCGCCGCCGGGACGAAGCGGTGCGCCCGCGCACCCCCGGCAAAGCGCAACCGCATGCGCGCCGCCCGGTCCACCGGGATGCGCGTTTCGCCTGCCACCAGCACCGGCCCCAGCGCGTCCGTTTCCACGCGCACCTCGCGCAGGTTGCGCACCTGCATGAACAGGGCAAGCGCCAGGCTGGGGTAGTACTGCCCCTGAAAGCGATGCAGCAGCGGCACGCGGCGGATGCTGCCGTCCTCGTCCTTTTCCACGTTGATGAATCCGGACGCGGCCAGCCCGGCCTGGATGGGGCCGGTGTTGCACAGGATGCCGGTGGCCTCCGCCGGGGCGATGGCCGTGGTTTCTCCGGTCACGCGCACCGGGCGGGGCAGGTTTTCCGGGTCGGGAGTGACGAGGTCGAACAGGTGCAGCACCGCGCCCACGGCTTCCGCCCCGGCCAGCACGCTGCCGAAATAGGCGTCGTTGTCCTCCATGCCGCGCGGCACGCCGCTGATGGCGATATCCAGCCCGAAGTCGCGCCGGAAGGCGTGGCGGATGGTGGCGATGGAGGTGCGGTCCGGCTCGGAGAACAGGACGTCCACCCCCACCCCCATGGGCCGGGCGGCGGACACCCGCCGCACGATGCCCCCGGTAAGGTAGCGCGGCCACGGCCACTGGCCCGCCACGGCCAGGCTTTCCTCGTCGATGTCCACGATGACCACGCGATCCGGGACATCCGGCGCGGTGGCCCGGGCCATGCGGCTGGCCAGCCCGTCGAGGATGCGGTTGTCCGCAAGCTGCACCAAGCCTTGCTCGGCCAGGCAGAACAGCGCGGCCAGCAGCAGCCCGGCCACGGTGACGGCGGCCACCAGCCGCTGGCGCGAAATGGTGACCAGGCGTGATGCGGGTTTGACGGGCGTGGGCATGAGGTACCGTGTCCGAAAAACTTAGCGGACCAGGATTTCCACCCGCCTGTTCCTCGCCTCGGCCACGCCGGGTGCGGTGGGCACCAGCGGGTCGTTGGCCCCGTGGCCGGACAGCGTCATGGCGCCTGCGGGCACCCCGCGCGCTTGCAGCATGCGGCGCACGGCTTCTGCCCGGGCCATGGACAGCTTCTGGTTGGCGACGGGATCGCCCGCGCTGTCGCTGTGCCCGATGACCGAGACGTTACTCACGGCGCGGCATTTGATGGTGTCGGCGGCCTCGTCCAGTGCCGGGCGGGATGTCGGCTCCGGCTCCGTGGATCCGGTGGGGAAGTACAGCAGGAAGCTCTTGGGCGGTTCCGGCATGGCGGCCAGCGTGCTGCCGAAGACGCGGTCGATCTCCTGTTGCGGCATCACCCTGGGCGGGGCGGGCCTGTCGGTCACCTGGGTGGATTCGTTGGCGGCGGCCAGGGGCTGTTCGGCCCCGCCCGCCCTCACCACCACTCGGCCCACGCCGCCGTCGTCGTCGGGCACCAGCACCACGGTGGTCTTGGGCGCGCAGGCCCCCAGCACAAGACACAGCAGAAGGATGGAAAACAGCGTGCGCATGGTGCCCCCCTATTCGGCGCGGATGAGGAAACGGGTGCCGCGCACGCCCACGGCGGCCTGCGGCGTGCGGACCTTGACGGCCTCTGGCGCCAGCTTGGCCAGCCGACCGGAGGAATAGGCCGCCTCGCCGCGCTGCATGTACACGTCGAAGTCGTAGTCCTTTTCCAGGGGGACGAAGCGGTAGGACTGCACCGTCAGTTCCGAACCCGGCCCCACGGCGATGCGCGTGCCGTCCTGAAAGCTGACCCCGGCCTTGCCGTCCGGGCCGGTGCGCAGGATGTCGCCCACCAGCAGCGGGTCACCCGGCGCGGGAACGGAAGTGGCGGCGCCCCGCTGCACGGTGACCGCGCCGGACACCGTGCGGAAGTTGGCGGCGGGCGCTTCCGCCCGTGTCACGGATGCACACAGGACAAGTGCCACGGTCAACAGAGCCAGCCGTGCCAGCGGCACGCAGGCGAACAGACGTGTAATGCGCATGGAATCCCCCCGGTATGCGTGTTTCGTCCGTATGTGCGGTTGGGACGGGGCATGCCCGTGTCGGCCTGTCCCGTCGAAAGGCGGGCGGCTGCCGCCTGTCCGATTCGCGTGGCTGCGCGGCGCGTGCCCGTCCGGACGCATGCGCAGGCTTGTCCGCATTGATTATTTTGGCATTCATTTTTTGGGTATACAATTAGATTTCGACACAGGCGGGGCGAAAGGTCCGGAAGAATGCGGGCAGACGTGCCGTGCGCCCGCGCCCTGTGCGCCCTGTGCGCGCTGTCACCATCCTTGCGGCTCCATCCGCCGGGCGGCCCGATTGCCGCGCCATCCTTGACGGGTGCGGCACGAGCGGCTAGGGGCTGTTGCAGACCTTGCGGCATCTTGCGCCCCAGGCCGACGGTGCGCTTTCCGTGCCGTGCCGTGCCAGCCCGCGCCGTGCCCCGCGCCCGCGCGACCGGGTGTCTGCTGACGCCCCCGGCCCGCTCTTCTCGCCTCCAACCGGCTCGCCTCCAACCGGACATCCCATGCAGCACGACCCGCGCAACCCGCGATCCTCCCGAATTTCCCGCTCCGCCGCATCGACCGGCCCCGCGTCCGATTCCGCGACCGGCGCTTCGTCCAAGGGGCAGCCCACCGCCAAGGCCGCGCCCATGCTGGCCGCCATGCAGGAGGCGCAGGACGCCCCGGAACAGCTTTCCGGCGTGCTCGACCGCGTCATCTTCCACAACGAGGAAAACGGCTACACCGTGCTGCGCCTGCGCCCGCTGCCCAAGGGCGACATGATCAGCGTGGTGGGGCACATGGTTTCGCCGCAGCCGGGGGCCTCCTTGAAGCTGGTGGGTCGCTGGGTGAACAACCCGCGCTTCGGGCGGCAGTTTTCCATGGAAAATTACGAGAACCTGCTGCCCGCCTCTGTTGAGGGCATCCGCCACTATCTCGGCTCCGGCCTCATCAAGGGCGTGGGCGAATCCATGGCCGCGCGCATCGTGGATGCCTTCGGCGAGGACACCTTTCGCGTGCTGGACGAAGAGCCGGACAGGCTGCTGCGCGTCAGCGGCGTGGGCGGCAAGACGCTGGAACGCATCAAGGCGGGCTGGTCCGACCATCAGGGCATCCGCGACCTGATCATGTTCCTGCAACCGCACGGGGTCAGCACCGCCTATGCCGTGCGCATCTACCGCCACTACGGGCAGCAGGCCCTGGCGGTGGTGCGCGAGAATCCCTACCGCCTGGCCATGGACATCCACGGCATCGGCTTTCATACCGCCGACACCGTGGCGGAAAAGCTGGGCTTCTCGCGCGACAGCGAACTGCGGGCAGAGGCGGGCACCCTGTACACCCTGCAACGCCTGAACGACGACGGCCACGTCTACGTGCCGCACGATACGCTGATCACCCACACCTCGGACCAGCTGGACATCCGCGCCGACCTCGTGGAGGACGCCCTGCGCACCCTGGAGATAGAGGAGCGCATCGTCATCGAGGAAATGGACGGCGAGCTCGGGGTGTTCCTTTCCCGCTATCATCATTACGAAACCAAGATCGCCTATTACCTGCAACGGGTGCTGCGTTCGCCGAAAGCCGTGCACTTCGAGAACCCGGAAGCCGTCATCGCCGAGGTGCTGGCCAAGCTGTCCATCACCCTTGCGCCGGAGCAGCTGGAGGCCGTGCGCACCGCCACCCGTTCCAAGGTCATGGTGCTTACCGGCGGCCCCGGCACCGGCAAGACCACCATCATCAACGCCATCATCAAGGTCTTTGCCGAAACGCGCGCCAAGATCCTGCTGGCCGCGCCCACGGGCCGCGCCGCCAAGCGCATGTCCGAGACCAGCGGGCGCGAATCCAAGACCATTCACCGTCTGCTGGAGTACAGCCCCAAGGAGGACGGTTTCGCCCGCAACGAGGACAACCCCCTCGCCTGCGGCCTGCTGGTGGTGGACGAGGCGTCCATGATGGACACCATGCTCATGTACCACCTGCTGAAGGCCGTGCCGCTGGGGGCCACGCTGCTCTTCGTGGGCGACGTGCACCAGCTGCCCTCGGTGGGGCCGGGCAACGTGCTGCGCGATGTCATCGCCTCCGGCGTGGTGCCGGTGGTGGAACTGGTGGAGGTGTTCCGGCAGGCCGCCGAAAGCGAGATCATCTGCAACGCCCACCGCATCAACCATGGCGAGGTGCCGCCGCTGGAATCCTCGCGCGACCGGCTGTCCGACTTCTACTTCATCCGGCAGGACGACCCCGAGAAGGCCGTGGAGATGATCGTGGAACTGGTGCGCGACCACATCCCGCGCCGCTTCGGCCTGCATCCCGTCAACGACATCCAGGTGCTTACCCCCATGCACAAGGGCGCGGTGGGCGCGGGCAACCTGAACGTGCGCCTGCAACAGGCCCTGAACGGCCAGACCCTGTGCGTGCAACGCGGCGAGCGCCAGTACCGTCTGGACGACAAGGTGATGCAGATCCGCAACAACTATGACAAGGACGTCTTCAACGGCGACATCGGGCGCATCTGTCTGGTGGACCCCAAGGAGCGCCAGCTCACCGTGCGGTTTGACGAGCGCAACGTGCCCTATGCCTGGGAAGAACTGGACGAGATCGTCCCCGCCTACGCCATCTCCGTGCACAAGTCGCAGGGCTCCGAATACCCCGCCGTGGTCATCCCCGTGCTGACCCAGCATTACATGCTGCTGCAACGCAATCTCATCTACACCGGCGTCACCCGGGGCAAACGCCTTGTGGTGCTGGTGGGCGAGCCGCGCGCCCTGGCCATGGCCGTCAAGAACAACCGCATGCACAAGCGCCACACCCGCCTTGCCCGGCGGTTGGCCTTGGGTGTGGGGGTGGGGTAACGCGTTGGGGGAATGACGAAGATTTTTGAAGGGGAAAAAGCGTACCGGGGGAAGGGGGGAAGCTTTGAAAAGCTTCCCCCCTTCCCCCGAACCCCCTTCCCCCCAGCAAATTTTTCAATTGTGGTGTATGGCGTGAGGCAAGAGGTCGTGCAGAAACGGCAGGTTCACGCGGGGCAAGGTGCGAGAGGGTAAGAAATACCCCGGCCAGCAGTTTGCCGAGAACAGGGAGAGAATGAAGATGTCGCAGAAAATATCCATCGTGCTTGCCCGCCGCGAGTCGTCCGGCGCCGCGCGTTCCCTTGTCACAGCGTTGGTCGTGTTGCTGCTGGCCGCGCTGGTCCTGTCCGGCTGCGCCGGGCGCGGACCGCGCGAGACCGTGCCGCCGCGTTTCACCGAACTGGAGCGCCATCCGCAGGATCTTTCCGTGTACGCCGCCCGTGCGGGCGGCGACGCCCCGCTGCTGGACGCCGCCACCCAGGTCGCCCAGGACCAGCGCTGGAACACCCGCTTCTTTGCCCCGTGGGGGCAGACCCGCACCGGGGTCACCATTGCCGAGGTGGCCCGCACCGCCCCCTACCTGACCAAGGAAGGACGCACGCGCGGCCACGCCGAAAACCTGCTGCCGTGGGATGCCAGCCGCTTTGCTGCGCTGGTGGCCAACTGCGATGCCCCTTCCTTCCCGGCCATGGCCGAGCGCGGCATCATCGTGCGCAATACCGCCCTGCGCGAACTGCCCACCCTGCGCCCCTCGTTCGCCAACCCCGACAAGGCCGGGCAGGGCTATCCCTTTGACGACCTTCAGCGGTCCGCCGTGTGGACCGGCACTCCGGTGTTCGTCTCGCACGTGTCGCTGGACCGGGCCTGGCTGTACTGCGAAACCGGCTTCGCCTCCGGCTGGGTGCCCGCAGAGCACGTGGCCCTTGCCGACGCCACTTTCCGCGCCCTGTACCAGAATGGCCGCTACGCCGCCGTGCTGCGCGACGACGTGGCCCTGACCAGCCCGAACCAGGCGTTCATCGCCACGGCGCACATCGGCGCGGTGTTCCCCGTGGCCGTGGAATCTCCGGGCGGGCTCACCGTGCTGGCGCCCCTGCGCGATGCCGACGGGCGCGCCGTGCTGGGGCAGTCCACCCTGCCCGCCGGGTACGCCGCCATGAAGCCGCTGGCCATCTCCGCCGCGCGCATGGCCGAAATCGGCAACCGCATGATGGGCCAGCCCTACGGCTGGGGCGGCATGTACGAGGACCGCGACTGCTCGGCCACCCTGCGCGACCTGTTCGCCCCCTTCGGCATCTGGCTGCCGCGCAACTCCGCGTCGCAGGCCAAGGCCGGGCGGTTTGTGGATTTCGGCAAGGCCTCGCCCGACGGCAAGGAAGCCATCATCCGCGCGCAGGGCGTGCCCTTCCTGACCCTGCTGTGGCTCAAGGGACACATTACCCTGTACCTTGGCGAATACGACGGCCACCCGGTGATGTTCCACAACATCTGGGGCTTGCGCGTGTTCAACAACAGCGGAGAGGACGGCGAACGCGGGCAGGAGGGCCGGTTCATCCTGGGCCGCGCCGTGGTCACCTCGCTGCGGCCCGGCACCGAACTGCCCAACCTGACCACTCCGGACGGGCTGGTGGCCCGCATGCTGGGCATGTCCATCCTTCCCGGCGGGGCTGGCCTTCCCGGCGGGGCTGGCCTTCCCGGCGGCGCGGCGGTGGGGCAGTAGCGTGCCGATGGGGGAAATGAGGATTCCGCGCGCCCCGAACGGGGTGCGCCCATGAGCGGTCACGCCTTTTTCGCGCTGACGCTGGGCTGCAAGATCAACCAGTACGAGACCGAGGCCGTGCGCGAGGCATGGCTGGCGCGCGGCTGGCGCGAGGCGGCGGACCCCGCCGCTGCCGACGTGCTGCTGGTCAACTCGTGCGCGGTCACCGCGCGCGCCGTGGCCGACGTGCGGCAGGCCGTGGCCCGCATGCACCGGGCCGCGCCGCAGGGACGCATCGTGGTCACCGGCTGCGCGGCGCAGGTGCTGCGCGAGGACATTGCCGCGCTGCCCGGCGTGACCGACGTGGTGGGCCAGCAGGCCAAGGTTTCGCTGCTGCGGTATAACCCGGAGCGGGGCGCGGCGGGGGCGCATGAACCCGATGGAGGGGGCGGGGGCGACGGCGGCGACGATCTTGCCGCTGGTGACGCCGTGTTTCCGGCCTTCCGCATCGACGGATTCACCCGGTCACGCCCCGTGCTCAAGGTGCAGGACGGCTGTTCGCACCGCTGCACCTACTGCATCGTGCCGCTGGCCCGCGGCGCGGCCCGCAGCCGCGACCCGCGCGAGGCGCTGGCAGAGGCGCGCCGCCTGCTGGATGCGGGGTTTCGCGAACTCATCGTCTCCGGCGTGAACCTGCGCCAGTACGGGCGCGACCTGCCCGGCGGCGGGCCGGACTTCTGGGATTTGCTGGCCTTTCTGGAACGCGAGCTTGCCCCGCAGTGGGCGGGCCGGGCGCGGCTGCGCATCAGTTCGCTGGAGCCGGGTCAGCTTGGCGAGCGAGCGCTGGACGTGCTGGCCGAAAGCCGTCTGGTGGCCCCGCAACTGCATCTTTCGTTGCAGAGCGGCAGCCCCGGCGTGTTGCGCCGCATGGGACGGGGGCATTACCGGCCCGAGCCGCTGCTGGATTTCGTGCGCGAGTTGGCCGGGGTGTGGCCGTTGTTCGGCCTTGGCGCGGACATCCTGACCGGCTTTCCCGGCGAGACGGACGCCGAGTTTGGCGAGACGCTGGATTTCGTGGGGGCGTTGCCGCTGACCTATGCGCACGTGTTCCCGTATTCGCGCAGGCCGGGCACCCCGGCGGCGGTGATGGAGGGGCAACTGCCGCAGGAGGTGAAGAAGCGCCGGGCGGCGGAGTTGCGCGGTGCGGTGACGGTGAAGAAGGCCACGTTCCTGCAACGCCTGCTGGACGAACCGCGCCTGCTGGTGGCCCCGGAGGGGGCGCGCGGCGTGAAGGGCGTGTGCGAGTATTATGCGGAGTGCCGGTTCACCGGCGGGCGGCGTCCGGCTGCGCAGGCGGGGCAGGGCGGGGAGCAGGCAGGCCCCGGCGATCTGGTGGCCGTGCGTCCGTTGGCTGTCGAGCGTGACGGTCTGTTGGTGGAGGCTGTGTAGCGGTCAGGCTTGGCTGTGCTTTTGAGCGAATACGGCTGTCCATCATGCATGTCATGGTGGGCAGCCGTTGTTTTTGGGGTAAGTGGGAAACTGCTGGATGTGGATGCTTGTTGGGGCGCGCGGTCACGTTGCTTGCGGAATCCGCGCTTTGCGGACGCCATCCGTAAGATTCGCGCAAACGCTCATCTAACGGCTGCCGCCTTTTTGGGCCGGGCGGCGTTGGCGCGTGATTTTCGCTGCTCACGTACGCCAGTACGCTCCGTACGAAAATCGCGCGCCGCCTTGCCCGGCCACAAAAAAACGTAATTCCTTGCACCGTGCCCACACCAACCATCCGCGCTGGAGGACCGGCGCGGAGTATAAGGAAGAAAGGCAGTTCCACGGATGCAGGAAAGACGGTGGAGGAAAGGCCGGGGAAGAAGACGAGGCAGTTCTGTCGTGGGAAATTGGTGGTGGCTGCCCAAGAATGTCCCTGCCAACGCACCCCGTCCACGATGAAAAAGTTGAAAGGGGAGGGGTGCGGGGAGGGGAAAAATTTCAATTTTTCTCCTCCCCGCATTCTCTTCACATTTTCTTTTCTGCTTCAGTCTCCCTCAATTTTCCCCTACTGCCCCGCAACTGCTGCAGGGCGTCGTAGGCGGCGCGGGCGTTGTAGCTGCTGCGCACGAGGGGGGCGGAGAACACGTGGGGGATGCCGAGGGCGTGGCCGTGGGCGGCGTAGCTTTCGAAGACATCGGGGTGCACGTAACGTTCGACGGGCGGGTGGTTGCGGCTGGGCCGCATGTACTGCCCGATGGTGGCGATGTGGCAGCCCGTGGCGGCAAGGTCGGCCAGGGTGGCGCACACCTCGTCGTCGGTTTCTCCCAGGCCCACCATCAGCCCGCTTTTGGCGATGGCCCCGGCGGCGCGTACGCGGGCCAGCAGTTCCAGGCTCTGGGCGTAGTCGGCCTGCGGGCGGATGCGCGGGTAGTGCGCGGGCGGGGTTTCCACGTTGTGGTTGATGATGTCGGGCGCGGCGTCCAGCACGGTGTCCAGCGCGGCCCGGCTGCCGCGAAAGTCGGGGATCAGCACCTCGATGGTGGCGGGCTGGCCGCTCTCGGCGGCGGGCAGGGCGCTGCGCAGGGCGCGCACCGTGGCCGCGAAATGGGCAGAGCCGCCATCGGGCAGGTCGTCGCGGGTGACGGAGGTGACCACCACGTGCGAAAGCCCCAGGCGCGCGGCGCCTTCGGCCACGCGGCGGGGTTCGTCGGGGTCTGGCGGAGCGGCCTGGCCGGGGGTGATGTTGCAGAAGGCGCAGTTGCGCGTGCACACGTTGCCCAGAATGAGGAACGTGGCCGTACCCGAAGAAAAGCACTCGAACATGTTCGGGCACTTGGCGCTCTGACACACGGTGTTCAGGCGCAGGTCGTCCACCAGCGAACGGGTATCCCCGTAGGTGTGGCTACAGGGCAGCTTTACCCGCAGCCACGGCGGAATCCGCAAAGATGGTGCGGAATTGCCGGGCACAGACATCCTTTACCTCCTGCATGGTGGGGGCATCGCCGCCCAGTTCACGGTGCAGCGACGTGGCCTGCGCGTCGGGCAGGCCGCACAGGGTGATCATTTCGAACAATGA
Source organism: Nitratidesulfovibrio sp. SRB-5 (assembly GCF_019931275.1). Classification (NCBI taxonomy): domain Bacteria; kingdom Pseudomonadati; phylum Thermodesulfobacteriota; class Desulfovibrionia; order Desulfovibrionales; family Desulfovibrionaceae; genus Nitratidesulfovibrio; species Nitratidesulfovibrio sp. SRB-5. Next base: position 699,938 of record NZ_JAIOTY010000002.1, read on the forward strand.
CAGGTCGCGCCCCACGTTCAGGGCGAACCCGTGGTACGAGGTCCAGCGGCGCACGGCCATGCCGATGGAGCATATCTTGCGGTTTTCGATCCACACGCCGGGGCGGCCTTCCCAGCGGGCTGCCGCCAGCCCGAAGTGTGCCAGCGTGGCAATGACCACTTCTTCGAGGTCGTGGAACATTTGCCGCAGGCCGCCGGGCCGCTTGGCCACCCGGAACACCGGGTAGGCCACCAGCTGGCCGGGGAAATGGCAGGTGATGTTGCCCCCGCGCGAGGACTGCACAAGGTCTATGCCCTGCGTTGCCAGCCATTCGCGGCCCACGTGCAGGTTTTCGCCCCCGCCGTTGCGGCCAAGGGTGATCACCGGGTGGTGCTCCAGCAGGTACAGGGTTTCTTCCGCCCCTGCCGCCACTTCCTCCAGGCGTGCCCGTTGCAGGGCGTCGGCCTCTGCGTAGCGGATGAGGCCCAGGTCGATGATGTTCATGCGCGTGGTGTTCCGGTTGCGAAGGGCCGGGGGCGGTGGCGTCCCCGGCCTTGGAGTTTTCGATGGGCCTGTCCCGGCGTCGCAGAGGCTGGCGCGGGGCGGTTGCCCCGGGCGTGCCCGCTAGTCGTCGCGTCGGGGCCTGCGCCGCCGCGCCTGATGTTGGCCGTTGTCGGGCCGGTCATTCCGTCGATCATCCCGTCGATCATCCCGTCGATCATCCCGCCGATCGTCACGACGGTCGTTCTGGCGCTCGTTCTGGCGCTGTTCGGAGCGCTCCGGGCGGCGATCGGTACGCTGCCCGGCCTGTTCGCCGGGGCGACGATCGTTGCGGGGGGCGTTGCGCTGGTCTTCGCCGCGCTCACCACGTCCCCCGCGATCAGGACGACCCTGCTGCGGACGCTGCTGCCCGTCGTCTCGCCGGGGGGCGGGGCCACGTCCTTCGGGCCGACGGTCCGCCGGGCGGCGCTCGGTTGGCCGACGCTCCTCGGGCCGACGTTCCTCGGCGCGGCGCGGGGCACGATCGTCACGGTCCTGCTGGGCGCCGGGCCTGCCTTCCCGGTCGAAATGACGGCGCGGCTTGCCCTTGCGGCCTTCGTCGGGGCGTTGCTGGCCCCCGAAATCGCGCGGCGATTCGAGCTTGCTATCGGGCCTGGCGTCTGGCCGGGCGTCCGGACGGGCACCGGCGGCGCGTTCCTGCCGGTGGTCCGGCCTGCGGTCGCGCGGAGCGTCGCCACGGGCTCCGGGGTGGCGCTGGGCGCGGTGTTCGTGGCGTTCGCCGCCCCGCTCGTGCCGGTCCCCTCGCTCCATCCGGTCCATTTGATCTGGCCGCCGTTCCTGTCCGCGTCCCTGATTGCCGTCCTGCCGCTGGGCGCGCGGCTGCCGGTCATGGTCGCCCCGGCCTTCGCGTCGTCCTTCCTGCGGACCGTCGGGCCGCTGGCGGCGGGCATTGCCGAAGGGGCGCTGCGGGCGACCCTGCCCGCGCTGCTGGCCGTCGCGGTCGCCATGTGCGGGCCGTTGTCCCCGGCCCTGATGCTGTCCCTGCCGAGCGGACTGCGTCCCATCGCCAGCGTCGTCCCACGCGTTCAGGGCGCGCTGGGCCGTGGCGTTGGGGGCGTTCCTGTCGTCCTGTTCGCCATGCCGGGGGCGGCGGTTGGCCCACTGGCCGCGCTGGTTGCCCTGCTGCCCGTCAGGGTTATTCTGTCTCCGGTCGGCGCGCTGCCCGTCGGGGTGACGCTCTCTCCGGTCAGCACGCTGACCGTCAGGGTGACGTTCTCTCCGGTCAGCACGCTGACCGTCGGGCTGCCCGGCACCCCGCCCGGTCTTGCGCATGCCGGAGCCGCCATCGCGTTCCGTGCGATTGGTCCGGCGTCCACCCGATTCCGCGCGGTTGCCGAAATCATCGGGCAGGCCGCCCCGGCGGCGGGCGCCATGCCCCGCGCCGCTGTCGCCCGCAAAGCCGCCGCTGAACGGTTCGCCGAACCCGTCGTCAAGGGTGCGGCCACGCCGCGCGCCGAAGCGCGGCATGCCGCGCCGCTGCGCGGCCCTGCCCCCGTGCGACTGGTTTGGCTGGTTGGCGAACATCTGGCTGTACGTCGCGCCGTGGTCGGGGCCATCGGCGCGGTTGCCGTCGGGTTCGGACGGGTCATGTCCTTCATGTTCATGGGGCCCGTCGAAATCTTCACCTCCGGCTCCGGCGGCAGCGGGCGCATCCCATTGCGGCGCGCCTTCCATCAGGAAGGCTGGCTGCGTGTCGTCCCCGTCGTCCACCCCGGGGGCTGCTTGCGCCGCGCGCCCGGCAGCCTTGCCGCGCACGGGCTTTCCACCCCGGTCGACCGGGCTTGCCTTGCCTCTGGGGGCCTTGCCCGCAGCGCCTGCGGTACCGGCTGCGCCAGTGGCCTTGCCATCCCGGCTGGGCGGGGTCCATTCCAGTTCCAGCGCGCCCGACTTGCGGTCGCGGCGTTCCACTTCCGGCCAGGTGATGTCGAGGGCCGTGCCGGAATGCACGTGCCGCGCGTCGTGCAGCAGGGCCAGCCCCCGTTCGGAGCAGGCGTAGCGCGCGGGTTCGCGGCGTCCGGGCAGGGGGAAGGCGTCGGAAATGATGCGGATGGTGTTGTGCGGCGCCACCACCTTGTCCGCCTCGCCCAGCAGCACGAAGGACAGGCTGGCGGTGCCCTTTTCCAGCTTGGCCCGGCGGCTCAGTTCTTCCAGCCACGTGGGCGCGCCCTGGATGGGGAAGGTGAAGTGGCACCAGCCGCCCGCGCCGCCCTGTTCCAGCAGGGGGCATTCGTCGTGGTGGGGGCAGGGGGACAGCGGGGCAAGCCCCACCTCCATGGCCGCGCGGCGGAACAGGGTGACGTAGCGCGCACCCAGGCGGGTACCCGGCTCTATGACCAGCACGCGCCCGCCGTGCGACAGCGCCGAGCCGATCTTTTCAGCCAGGTCTTCCATGCGGAATTCCAGCGGTTCGTCGCGGCGCGGCTTCAGTTCGTTCAGCACGTTGCCCGCCATGATCAGCGCCGCGTCACCGCGCGCCTCCTTCAGGGCCGATTCCATGGGGGCGCGGAGGGTGCGCAGCGCCCAGGGCGATTCTTCTCCCGCGATGACTTGCAGCAGTTCGCGGCCCACTTCCAGCGGGTGGGGGGCGATGTCGGCGCACAAGAAGGTCAGCGGCAGGGTGCGCAGGTCGGGCCGGGCCAGCCACAGGGCCAGGGGCAGGGTCAGCGGGCCGCTGCCCAGGTCCAGGATCAGCGGGCGTTCCAGCAGGGCATCGCGGTCCACCAGGTCCAGCGAGGGCAGCAGGCGGCCAAGGCGCACCAGGTTCCACGGCATGAAGTATCGCAGGTAGGCGGACAGCAGGCGCGGGGCCGCCCAGTACGGGTCGGAGAGCGAACCGCGCTCGCTGGTGAGCACCAGCGACAGGTCGTGGATGGCCGTGGGCAGGTCGCGGCGGTGCGCGGTGCGCAGCGGGGCCACGGTGTCCAGCGCCGTGGGCAGTGATTCCAGGCGCTGCCGGTATTCCGGGGACAGGGCGGCGAAAAGATGGTGCATGCGAAATCCGTTGGTTGGGTGCCGGTGCAACCGGCGATGCATGGGCTGCCGCACGCGAGGATGCGCGGGCGCGGCCAGCGCGGAAGCCGGTCATGCAGGGGCACGGGGCCGGGGCATGGGCCGGAACGCGGGGCCGGTGTCGTGGCGTCCGGCGAGGTGCGCGGGCGCGGCTGCGGGCGGTTTGCGCTGTGCGCCGCCCGTATCGGGAAGTACTCGGAATCGGTGAAAGCGGGCGGGCACGGGCCGGCCGGGCTTTCCGGTGTTCGGGGGCCGCTGGTGGTCCTGCCGGTGCAGGGAATCGGGGCGGCTGGATGCACCCTTGCGGTGCGGCCTGTCAGGCTGTTGCGGCATCCCGGCCGCACGTCGGGAGTGCGGCGGGGGGTGATTGTGGGTGGCTCCGCCTGTCTTTGGCGGTTCCACCTGTCGGGGCACGCGGCGGTGTCGGGCCGTCGTGCCGTATCAGCGAAAGCGCATGTGGCGCAGGAACGCGGCGGAAAAATCGCTGGCGGTGGTCAGGTCCACCACGCGGCAACCGGTGCGCCATGCATTGATGCGCGCGCGCAGTTCGGGCCGCAGCAACAGCAGTTCCGCCCCGCGCAACGAGGCGTTGCCCACGGCCCGCGTGCGACCGGCCACCCCTGCGGGCAGAAAACCCAGTGTTTCGAGGTCATCGGGGCGGGCGTGCTCGCCCAGCGCCCCGGCAAGATACACGGCGTCCAGCGCCGTGCCGGGCAAGCCGGCTTCCGCCAGCAGCCGTTCGTAGGCCAGGGAGAAGGCGGCCTTCACCTTCAGCACCTCTTCTACGTCCCCCGCTGAAAGATGCAAGCCCCCGGGCAGGGGCAGGCGCCGTTCGCCGCGCACTTCGACCAGCGATGCGGCAAGGCGACGCGCCAGCGGGGAATGCGGTTCCATCACGAAGCGACCGTCTTCGTCAAGCAGTCCGGCGCGCAGCAACACCCGGAGCAGCGAAAGATAGCCCGTGCCGCACAGGTGGGTGGGGGCGGCGGGGACGCCGTCGTCTTCCGGCAGCACGGTGGGCGCGAGCCCGGCGGGGCCAAGGGAGAAGGCGGCAATGGCCCCCGGCTGGGCCACGCCGCCGCAGGACAGGCCGATGCCCTCCAGCGCGGGACCAAGGGCCACGCTGGTCACCAGCGCGCTGTCCGGCCCGGTGGCCAGCACGAATTCCCCGTTGGTGCCCAGGTCCGCCAGCAGGAAGGGAAAGCGGGGCGATGCGGCGGGCACGGGCGTGGTGTCTGCGGCCCGTGGTGAGTCAAGGCTGGGAGCCTGTAACGTGTTGGCCGCGACGCCCGCGCCATCCATGGCAGCCAGCCCGCCGTACAGCAGCGCGGCCATGCCCGCCCCCACGTCGCCGCCCACGAAGGGCGCGGGCTGCGGGGGAATCCACACCTCGGGCATGGCGGCCCTGTCGTTTACGTCGGTCAATTCGGTCAAGCCGATCCGGTCGGGCAAGCCAGCCAGTTCGGGCAGGATTTCCGCAGTGCCGCCCGCATAGTCCAGACGGTAGGGGGCCGTGGCAAGGCCGGATACGTCGCGGCCCAGCAGGATGGCGGTCATGGCCGAGTTGCCCGCCACGCACAGCCCGCGCACCGGGCCGGGCAGTCCGGCGGCGATGCGGGCCACGGCGGCCAGGGTCAGGCGGCGCAGGGCGGCCAGCCCTTGCGGCGACGAGGCCACGGCCAGGCGGGACATGACCTCGCTGCCCGCGCCCATCTGGGGGTTCAGTTCCGCGCCGTGGGCCACGCGGTGGCCATCCGGGGCCAGGGCCGACCAGTGCAGGGTGGTGGTGCCAAGGTCGATGGCCAGCAGCAGGGGCGCGCCGGTTGCCGGTGACGTATAGGTTGCCGGGGACGTGTCGGTCGCCGGGGCCGTGCCGACTGCCGGTGACGTGCCGGATGCGGAAGCCTGGACGGCGTCGGGCAGGGGTGCATCCGCCGCCCGGAAGCGGCGCGGGGTCGATCCGGCGGGCAGGGTGAAGGCCATGGTGCAACGCGCGTCCGGGGTGCTGGCGGCGTTTTCGTTCGGGTCGGTTCCTTGCGGGGAGGACGACGACCGTGATGCTGGCGCGGGCAGGGCGTGACGGCACAGCAAGCGCCAGCCGTCGGCCAGTTCCCCCGGGGAAAAGTGGGCTTCTTCGGCGGGGTGGGGCGCCGGTGTGCCGCGCGTGAAGCGCGCCGCGCAACGCCCGCAGCGCCCAAGGCCGGAACACAACGCGGGCGGGGCCACCTGGCCGCTCATCCACACCAGTTGGGCCAGGGTGCTGGCCGGGGCCGCATCGGCAGCATCCTGTGCGGACTGGGGCACGGACAGGGACGCGGACAGGGAAAGGGCCAGATGCAGGATGCGCCCGTCCGGCAGGGTCACTTCGGCCACGGCACCCGGTGCGGGCTGTGTGCCCGGCGTACCGGGGCAACCCGGCCTGCCCGGCGTGACTGGCCTGCCCGGCGTGCCCGGCGTGGCTGCTGTGACGGGCGTGGCTGGTCCGCCCCGTCCTTCCGGTCTGGCGGTGGCGCATCCGGTGTCGTTTCCGGCGGGGCGCGGCGGCTGTTCTGACGAAGAATGGGGGGACATACGGCTCCCTGACAGGGCGTCCAAGATGGTTCCTTGCCTGCAACTGCCCCAAGACGCTGCATATGGCAAGCGCGTGTGTGCCTGCGGCATCGGCTGTGCCAGCGCTGCTGCGCCGTTTCTTGGTGAACCGGCGGGGTTTCGGCATGCTTCCGATGGTGGCCGGAGTGTCGAGCGCGCGACGAAAATTTGGTTATCATTGCATATTCAGCAATAGTCCTGTATGGTTATATTATTATTCCAGGGGTGGCTAAAGGAGTTGGCGCATGGAAATCGTGCTTGGCGCGGTGGTGGGCTTTCTGCTGCTGGTGATAGTGCTGGTTGTCAACCAGCGCTCCAGCGCCGCGCACGAGGAACGCCTGCGCGAACTGCATGCCCGGCGCCGCGCGTTGGCCGTGGACCTGCGCAAGTTGCAGGAGAACATCCAGCAGCTCAAGGTGGTGGAGTACGAACTGGGCCGCAGGCTGTCAGAGGCCGACAAACGCGCCAGCCAGGCCATGGAAGTGCGCAGGCAGCGCGATGCGCGCCAGCAGGCAAGCCAGTTCGGCTCCATAGTCGACGTGCTCCTGCACGAGCGGCTGCTGACTGCGGAACAGTTGGGCAAGGCCCGCAGCTACAGGACGCAGACCCGCTCGCAGTACCCGCTTTCCGAGATCGTGACCATGCTCGACTACGTCAAGGCCGACGTGGTGCAGCGCATGCGCCTTCGCTATCCCAAGCTGCCCGACGAATAGCAGGGCGGCCCGCCGGGCGTCTTCTGTTCACCCGGCCCGCCCGCAGGCTTTCGCGGCGGGCTTGCCGGTGTCTGCTTGTGCGGCTTGGCGTTCATCTTGCATGAAATTAGGCGGCGGCAGGATTCTCCCTGTTGCGGCGCAGGTTCCGGGGGCAATCGGGCCAGACAAGCCAATCGGGCCAGACAGCCAGACAGGCCAGTCAGGCCAGCCAGTCCGCCGGATCGGGCCGATGCTTGACCCCGCCCGCCGTCGCTGCCACTATCCGGTCATTCAGTATTCCACGCGCGAGGAGCCCGCACCCCATGAACAAGATTCTGGCGCAGGACGAGGTCGATGCACTGCTTCGCGGCCTTTCCGGCGGCGAGATAGAGAGCGAGACCGACATCCCCGAGGACGACTCGGGCATCGTCCCGTTCGACCTCGCCAACCAGGACCGCATCATTCGCGGTCGCATGCCGGTTCTTGAAATCGTCAACGACCGGTTCGCGCGGCTGTGCACCAACGCGCTGTCCAACACCGTGCGCAAGCGGGTGGAGCTGAACCCCATCTCCATCGACATGACCAAGTTCGGCGACTTCATGCGCTCGCTGCCGGTGCCCACCAGCATCAACATCTTCAAGATGGAGCCGTTGCGCGGCAACGCCATCATCGTGGTGGATTCGCGCCTGGTTTTCGCCCTGGTGGAAAATTTCTTCGGCGGCGCGGGCAGCCAGCCCAAGATCGAGGGGCGCGAATTCACGCGTATCGAACAGGCCATCGTGGACAGGGTAATCAAGATCGCCCTCGACAACATGGAAGAGTCGTGGCGCCCGGTGCACGACGTGAGCCTTGAACTGGTGCGCTCCGAGATCAACCCCCAGTTCGCGGCCATCGTGCCGCCCAGCGACGTGGTGGTGGTGATCACCTTCGAGGTGGAACTGGAAACGGCCATCGGCTCCATGGTCATCTGCCTGCCGTACGCCACCATCGAACCCATCCGCTCCAAGCTGCACGCCAGCTTCCAGACCGAACGGCTGGAAGTGGACCACGCCTGGGTTTCGCGCCTGAAGGAGCGACTGATGGAAACCCCGGTGAACCTCAAGATCCACTTCGGCGAGTCCAAGATCACCGGCAACCAGCTGCTGCGGTTGCAGGTGGGCGACGTGCTGCTGCTGGATACCGACACCGACGACCTGCTGGAATGCACCGTGCAGGGCGTGACCAAGTTCTGGGGCATTTCCGGTACGGTAAAGGCCAACAAGGCCTTCCAGATCATCAAGGAAGAAGAGCCGCGCTACACCTGATGCGCGGCGGCCAGCTCCGGTACGCCCCGGTATACCCCGGTACGCCCAGATCGGGGCAGGTGCGGAACACGCAAAGAACGACGGCGCGCCCGAAAGGGTGCGCCGTCTTGCGTCGTGGCGAAGGGGATGCGTTGGCGAAGTGGGCCGTTGCTGTTCGCGGTTGGGTTGGCAAACTTGCGGCGGGAATGCGCGGCAGGACAGCCCCTAGTAGTACACGCGGGTCAGGGTCAGCCCCTGCGCCGGGGCCGTGGCGGGCGCGGCCTTGCGGTCGCGGGCGGCAAGGATGGCGGGCACGGCGTCCGGGTGCAGTTTGCCGCGTCCCACGGCCACCAGCAGGCCCATCATGTTGCGCACCATCTGCTTGAGAAAGCCGTCGGCCTCGAAGTCCCAGGCGATCACGCGCAGACCGCCGGTCATGGCGTTTGCGGCTTCGTCCGCGCCTGCCAGGGGCTGTGCGCCCGGCAGCACGGTATGGACCGGGGCTTCTCCCTCCACGCGGCGGGCCACCCTGGTCACGGTGCGCACGGTGGTGACGATGTCGGTGCCGGTGTTCTGGAAGCTGGCAAAGTCGTGCATGCCGTGCAGGTGCGCGGCGGCGGCGTCCATGGCGTCCAGATCCAGCGGCCCCGTGGCCCACGCGAAGGGGGCCAGCCGGGGCGGCACCCAGCGCCGTTCGGGCCACAGCCGGTAGGCGTAGGTCTTGCCGCGCGCGTCGAAGCGGGCGTGAAAGTCGTCGGGCACGCGGACCACGGCGGCCACGGAAATGTCGTCGGGCAGCCCGGCGTTGAAGGCGCGCTGCCAATCCAGGTCCGCCCGGTGGTCGGGCACGTCCATGTGGGCCACCTGGGCCTCTGCGTGCACGCCGGAATCTGTGCGGCCCGCGCCGTGCAGGCGCACCGGCGCGCCCACGATGCGTTCGGCGATGCGCTCCAGTTCGCCCTGCACCGTGCGCGGCTGGGGGCGGTCGGTGCGGGCCTGGATCTGCCACCCGGCAAGCCGGGTGCCCACGTAGGAAACGGTCAGCGCGAGACGGGCCATGCGCTATTCGAGGGGCAGTTGCATGCGGGTGAGCGCCTCTGACAGCTTGGCGGCCTTTTCCGCCTGCACGAAGGTCAGGATTTCGCCCGCCTGCCTGCCGCGCATGCCCGCCAGAATCCTGACGGCGATCTTCTCGTCCAGGGTTTCCAGCACTGCCGCCGCCTGCTTGGCCTTCATGTTGGTGTACACGTCCACCAGATGGCGCAGCTTTTCGTCCTTCATGCCCTGCGCATCCTTGAGCATGGTCTTGATGCGCGCCTCAAGGTCCTGCATCTGGGCCAGCTTGGCGTCCACCTGCTGTTCCAGGCTTTTCAGTTCCTGCTCGCGGCGGCTCAGGTCGTCCTGCTTGCGGTTCAGCACGTCCATGGCGGCCTGGGTGGCCTGAGTGGACTGAGTAGATTGTGCGCCGGGCTGCGCGGCGGCGGGGGCGGCGGAACCAGCCCCCATGGTCGAGGAACCCGGCAGACCGGCGGCTGCGGGCAGGGCGGAAGACGGGGCGGCGGGTGCGGCGGGTGCTGCGGGCGATTGGGCAGTGCCCGGCGCGGGTTGGGCCTCGGCGGCCCAGGCTGTGCCCTCTCGGTTCAAGCGCCCCCGCGCGTCATTGGCGCCTGTTTGGGAAGCGGACGCGGATGCGGGGGCGGGCGCGGCTGCGGTCAGCCCCACGGCACGGGCGATATCCGCCGCCAGGGGCTGGGATTCGGCATCCTGCCCGGACTGGGAGGGTTGAGGGGACTGGCCGGATTGGGTGGACTGGCCAGCCTGCCCTGCTTGCAAGGCGTGCACGGTCCGCGCGGTGGCGTCCGCCTGCGTGCTGGCCGGGGCCCCGGATACGGCGGCCACGCCAGTCACGCCAGCCACGCCAGACACGGAGGTCGGGGCGGCAGCCGTGGCGAAGGGCCACGGCTGTTCAAGGGCAAAGGCCACCAGCAGAGCCACCTTGAAGGCGGCGGCGGTGAGCAGCCAGCGGCAGAGCCTAGAAAGACGGAGGCTCGAAGCGAAGCGTTGCGGTTTCGTCATAGGTACGCTGTTCGCGGAGGAGTTCGTCGTGCGCATGGCGGGCCGCCTGTTTGTCCTTCAGCTTTTCCAGCAGTTTGCGTTCCTGCGATTTTTTCACCAGTTCGGCGCGGGCCTGTTCCATCATCTGGGCCAGCATGCGCAGGCGCAGTTCTGCGTGGGTCAGGTCTTCGCGCAGGCCGCGCAAGAAGTTGCGTTGCAGCCAGAGTTCGTCGCGCGTGAGGCGCGCGTCTTCGTACAGCTTCCGTTCCGCTTCGGCAATGGCCGCGCGCACCGCCTCCACCTGGCGCTGCTGCGCCTCGTGGGCGGTCTTGGCGCGGGCGAAGGCCAGCTTGGCCTGCTCCTCCAACTGTTCCCGGTAGTCGAGAACCTGTTGCAGGCGGAAGCGGAACGGGGGCATGCGTGGTCCTTTGGCGGTCGTGGCCAGGGCGGTGGCGTCGGAATGTCGTCGTGCGGCGCCTGGCTCAACCCGGAATAGCAAATACCGGGCCGAATGCACGGACAGGGCGCATGGTCCTGGGGGATGGACCGGACGCATGGACCGGACGCGTGGGCCGGACACATGGGCCGGTCGCGCGGGGGCGGCCCGGGCAACGCGTGGCGCGGGCATGACCGCTACGCAAGGATGGTGCCCAGCAGCGCGGACAGTTCGCCCAGAATGATGCAGGCCCCCAGAAAGTCGCCGTTCAGCCCGCCCTCTCTCCGGGCCAGCCCGGTGAGCCAAACAACGGCGCAGGCGCAGGGCAGGGCGGCGGCCAGCACCGCGGGCGGCCCGGCCAGGGCCACGCCGGTGGCGGCGGCCACCCCGGCGCATACCAGCACGGTCATGTGGGTGGCCCCGGTGGATGTCAGGCGGCCCAGTGTGGAGCGGGTGCCGGGGGGCACGCAGGCCGCCAGCACCACGCAGGCGGCGCGCCCCAGAACGGGAGCCCACACCAGTGCTCCGGCCCGGCCCATGGTGATGACCTCGTGGGCAAGCACCACCTGCCCCAGCACGCCGAAGACGATGCCCAGCACGCCGAAGGCCCCGATGCGGCTGTCCTTCAGGATGTCCCAGAACCGGTCGCCGGTGGCGGAACTGCCCCAGGCGTCCATGAGGTCGGCCCAGCCATCCCAGTGCAGGCCGCGCGTGGCCCACAGCAGCAGGGCCGCGTACCCCAGGGCCTGCACCCAGGGATGTCCGGCGAGCAGCCCCAGCAGAAACGGCCCGGCGCATACCAGCCCGGCCAGCAGACCCACCAGCGGGTAATGGGCAACGCCGGCGGCCATTTCCGCGTCGGTGGCGGCGCGGGCCGGGGCAAGCCGGGTCAGGAAGCCCGTGGACAGGACAAGGGCGCGCCATTGGGCGGCCAGCAGGGGGGCCAGTTTCACCGGCACTCCTCCAGCAGCACTTCTGCGCCGGGGTGCAGCCAGTGCCGTTCGGCGGCAGAGGCCTTGTCCGCCGCCAGTTCCAGGTAGCCCTGGCTGCCCGCCACCAGGCCGGTGCGCCCGGCGGGAATGTCGGCATAGGTGGCGGCGCGGGCGATGTCGATCAGGGTGCCGTCGGGCAGGTGCAGGCGGCAGGCGGCCAGCCAGTCCCATTCGCGCAGGGAGAGGTTGAGGACCACGTTGCCGAAGCGGTCCACGTGCAGCACGGCGGCATGCACGCCATCCGACTCGCGCCGGGGCACAGCCCATGCGGGGCGGGCAAGGTCGGTGGGCAGTACCGGGTCGCCGAAGGCGGCCAGGGATTCGCCACCCGCCAGGCGCGCGGCCAGCGGGGCCAGCACGTCGCGCCCGTGAAAGGTGGCGCTTTGCGGATCGGGCAGGCGGGCCGGGTCCAGCCTGCGCAGCACCGCGTCGGGGCGGGCCTCTGCCGCCAGGTGCAGCAGGCCGTTGTCCGGGGCCAGCATCACCTGCCCGCAGCTTTCCATGGAGACGAGGTCGCGCGGCGTGCCCACGCCGGGGTCCACCACGCAGATGAAGATGGCCCCGGCAGGAAAGTGCGGATGGCTGGCCGCCAGAAAGAAGGCGGCGGTTTCCACCCGGTGGGGTGGCACGCCGTGTGAAATGTCGATGACCGGCACGGCGGGGGCCAGCCGGTGCAACACGCCCTTCAGCTGGCCCACGTAAGGGTCGTCCAGCCCGAAGTCCGTCAGCAGTGCGAAGCAGCGGGCATGGGGGCGGGGTTTTCCGGACGCGGCGGCGGGTGCGGACGACGTGGACGTCGCGACTGGCGGGCAGGCCGATGCGGATGGGCGATGTGGGGTGTCCATGGGCGCTCCGTGGTTTGGGGGAGGCGGGACGGTGCGCGCGGGGCGTTGCGGCTGGCGCGGGTTCGGGCGCCGCGTCACCGCACGCCCGCCGGGCGGCATGGCTGTACCCTAGCGCGGGCGCGCAACGACCACAAGCAGGGGAGGCGAACGCCGGAACCGCCTTGCGGCGGAGCCGCTTCAGGTCCGTGAATCTTGCATCCGGCAGGGCCAGCCCTGCGAACATGGGACCCGCCTGACGGCGGCGTCTGCCGCACAACCATGGAACCCGCCATACGGCGGCGGCCTATCCACAACTATGGAACCCGCCATACGGCGGCGGCCTGTCCATAACTACGGAACCCGCCATACGGCGGGTTCCATGGCGCAGCGGTGAACGGCTGCGGAGCGTGAGCGGCGCGCGGGCTGGTCAGCGGTTGGCCCTGTCGAAGGTGATGTTGAACGACAGCGCGTAGAGGTGGTGGAAAAAGTCCACGTACTCCACGAACACGTCGTCCGGCACCGTGATGCGCGCGGGCGCGAAGTTGAGGATGCCCTTGATGCCCGCGTCCACCAGATGGTTGGCGGCGCGCTGGGCGCGTTCGGGCGGGGTGGTGATGATGCCGATCTCAACGTCCAGGTCGGCCACCTTTTCCTTCAGCCGCTTGGTGCACACCACCTCAAGGCCGGAGACTTCCTCGCCGATCTTGAAGGGATCGCAGTCGAAGGCCCCCACTATGTGGAAGCCGCGCAGCTTGAATTCCTTGTGGTTCAGCAGCGCGCGGCCCAGGTTGCCCACCCCGACGAGCACGGTGCGCCATTCGCGGTTCACCCCGAGAACGCTGGTTATCGATTCGATGAGGCTCTTGACGTAGTAACCCACGCCGCGCACGCCGAACTCGCCGAAGTAGGCAAGGTCCTTGCGGATTTGCGAAGCGTTGACGTTGCACGCCTTGGCCAGCGGTTCGGAGGATATGACGTCGGTCCCTTCACGCAGCAGGTTTTCCAGCACCTGCACGTATACGGCAAGGCGCTGGATGGTTGCGCGGGGAATGTGTTCACTCTTGGGGGCTTGCATGGCTTGATTGGTCTCTCGTTTGGCGGATGTCGTACGGCGAGCCGCCATAATGCTGAAAAAGGAGGCCGTTTGCAACGGCCTCCTTCCGTACGGTCGAATCGAGGCTCGCGAACTAGCCCACGAAGGGGTTGGCGACGAGCAGGATCAGGTTCACCACGAGGGCGTAGATGGCGAGGGATTCGATGAAGGCCAGGCCGAGGATCAGGGTAACCATGATCTTGCCGCCCGCTTCGGGGTTGCGCGCGGTGCCTTCGCAGGCAGCCTTGAGGCCCATGCCCTGGCCGAGGCCGCAACCGGCGGCGGCGATGGCCATGCCGATGGCGGCGGCGAGGCAGGTCAGGCCAAGCGCGCCGGCGTCCATCTTGCCATCGGCGGCGAAGGCAAGGGCGGCAAAGGACATCAGGGCCACGGTGTTCAGGGCGATCATCAGAAACTTGCGCATGACAAACTCCTCTTTGCGTATGGTTGTTTTGGTCGGTTGACCATTCCCTTCGGATTCAGGCTCAGCCCTCATTGATCCGCCAGTTGCAGGGCCGTCTTTTTCCGGCTTTTCGCTAACGGCGGCTCCGTGAAGTCTGATCCTAGTGGGCGTGTTCGAACGCGCCCTTCAGGTAGATCATCGTCAGCATGAAGAAGATGAACGACTGAAGGACCTTGCCCAGCAGGAACAGGAAGTACACCGGAATGGTGCCAACGATGGGAGCCATCAGGAAGAACAGCACCATGACGATTTCTTCACCGCGGATGTTCCCGAACAGACGCAGCGTCAGCGAAAGCGGGCGCGCGGTGTGCGAGATGAGTTCCAGCGGCAGCATCAGCGGCGTGAGCCACCACATGGGACCCATGAAATGCTTGATGTAGCCCGGCCCCCAGCGCTTGATGCCCTGGTAGTTGTAGTACAGGAACACGAAGACGGCCATGGCCGCGTTGGTGTTCACGTTGGCCGTGGGCGCATCGCAGCCGGGGATAAGCCCCAGCAGGTTCTGGAAGAGAATGAACAGGAAGATGCCGCCCAGCAGCGGAAACACCTTGCGTCCATCCTCGCCGATGTTGGTCACCACGAAGTCTTCAAGACCCCCGATGACCACCTCGAAAACGTTCTGTATGCCACCGGGCACCAGTTTCAGCCCGCCGCGGACCAGAAGGCCCAGGCTGAACAGGACGGCCATGGCACACCACGTGTAGAAGACATGCTTGAACTCGACGGTCGCTCCACCGATGGTGACCTGATCCACATGCAACAGCGTGGACCAGAGTACCGGATGCGGCAATCCACCAGCCATTCCCTTACGCCTCCTTCACTTTTTGTCCTGCGCCCCTGGCTATTCCCCACGCGGCGATGCTGAGAACGCACGTGGACAGCCCCGCCAGCAGCGCGGAGACAGAGACCTTTAGCCAAACGATCAGGCCGAAAAGGACCAGACCGGTAAGCAGCAGCCGACCGTAGAATCTGAACATGAGCCCGGCCGCCATGGCGCGTGTGTACGGCAGGAAAACGATGCCCTGCACGAACTTGGCCAAGGCGTAGAAATTGAAGGTCGAAAGCGCGGCCCCCACGCCGAACCACAACCCCCAGTCCCAGAAAGGCGCGCACGCAACCCCGGCAAGCAAGGATGCCCCCGAAACCAGAAGCTGGCAGCGCAGCAGAAGGCGGATTTCCGACGCGCGGAACCCCTTGTGCCACAACCATTCATCTGTCTTTCGGGCCAAACTTTTCAGCATCTTCCTTGTCCTGGGCCTTGAGGAGCCTCCGCGAGTCCAGCCAGACGTTCTTGAACCCGGCCACGATGCCGAGAATCAGGAACACCCCGGTGAGCCACGGCTTTGTTCCCAACCAACGATCAAGGTACCAGCCCATTCCCAGGCCGACCACCGTGGCCGACACCATGTGCAGCCCGATGACCCCGGCGGTGGAAATGGCGTCGAGGTATTTCTTGTCGTTGATTTTGAACCAATTATTGAAGAACATAGGCACCGTCCCGTGGCTTTCGCGCCCATCGAGATGAGAGCGGTTGCCGGGGGCACTTCGTGCAAACGTTCACAAGTCGGGTCGTGTCTAACACAGCGGGCGGTGGGCGTCAACGCGGCGGGGCGGAGTTCGTGAAAAAATTCCCACCGAAGTGCCGGACATGTTTGCTGATTGCCTGAACAATTCAACTGCGTGCGGCGGTCCGTTCCGGGCCGCGGCCACGCTGGAGGTGCCATGCGGCACAAGGACAGGGAAGTGACCGACGTGGCGGATATCTGGGCGGGCGTGGCCGCCAGCCCGTGGATGACCATGGCGCTGTGCGACGGCGCGGAGCCGCATGTGGTGCCCCTGTCGTTCGGGGTGGCGGACGGGGCCATCTATTTCCATTCCTCGCGCAAGGGCCACAAGGTAGAACTGCTGCGGCGCGGCGGAACAGTGTGCTGTTCGTTCGTGCCCTACGCCGAAGCGACCAGGCCCGAGGACGGCACGGGGTGCAGGTTTTCCATGCGTTTCCTGAGCGTGCTGGCCTGGGGACGCCCCGAGGAGTTGCACGACCCCGCCGAAGTGTCCGTGGCGGTGCGCGCCCTGTTGTCGGCCGTGCAGGCCCCCGATGCCCCGGTCAACGAGGAGGCGGTGGGCAGGACGGCCTTTTTCCGGCTGGTGCCGGACAGGATGACCGCCTCGCGCCACGCATAGTGGTGGATGGCGTTGCGGGTGCTCTGGCGCCGCAGGCACGGGTTGGAATGCCCGGCCCGGGAACCTGCGACTGGACACGTGTGCCCGAAGCCGTGTGGCCGGAAGACCCGCGTCCGAAAACGTGCGATCAGGGCGCGGGTGCCCGGAAGGCGTGCGAAAATATTCATGAAGGCTGGACTGTTCGATTGTAACGCGGTACCAATGCGCCACGGCGCATCACGCAGCGCCGTACCCGCCACCACGTCAAACCGCCGGATCTGCCATTGGGGGGATGCCATGCGCCTGACCGTGTCTGCCGTTGTGTGCCGCCGCCAGAATCTCAGCCAGCCTTCGATACTGCCTTCCGCCCCGGTTTCAGTCCGGCTCCTGCATCTGCCCCTGTCCCCGTCTTTGCCCCCGGCTCTGTCCGTACCTCTGGCGGCGGTCTTGCTGGCCGCGCTGCTGGTGCTGACCGGCGCCGGTCAACCGGCATCCACGGCCCTGGCCGCCGAAGCGCGCAGCTACGTGGGCACCGACGCCTGCGCCCCCTGCCATGCCGACCAGCACGCCACCTTCCGCAAGCACGCCAAAAAATCCAAGTCCGCAGAAAGCGTGAAGGTGATGGCCCCCAAGCTGAGCAGGGAAGAAGTGCAGGGTTGCTACGCCTGCCACACCACCGGCTACGGCAAGCCGGGCGGCTTCGTCAGCTTCGAGGCCACGCCCCATCTGGCCGACGCCGGGTGCGAGGTCTGTCATGGTCCCGGTTCCGCCCACGTGGATTCAGGGGGTGACGTTTCGCTCATCGACAAGCCCACCATGGAAGGCTGCGTGGTCTGCCACAACGAGCAGCGGGTGCGCAGCTTCAATTTCAAGCCGTTGCTGCATGGCGGCGCTCATTAGCTGTTCCTTGCAAGAGATGAAGAAACGCCCGCCGCATGGTGCTGACCATGCGGCGGGCGTCGTTTTTTCGGGCTGGTGGCGGGTGCCTTGTCGTGACGGCGCTACTCCCCCGTGCGGGTCAGCAGGGCCACGCATTCCACGTGGGGCGAATGGGGGAACAGGTCGACCGGACGCGCCTCTTGCAGCGCATACCCGCGCGCGGTGAACAGGGCCACGTCGCGGGCCATGGTGGCCGGGTTGCACGAAACGTACACGATGCGCTCCGGCTGGTGGGCGGCCACGGCCTCGACCACGTCCTCGTGCAGGCCCGCGCGGGGCGGGTCCACGACCACGATGCGCGGCGACACGCCCTCGCCGGGGCGCTCGCGGCGCAGGCTGGCGCGCACGTCGCCAGAGACGAAGGAACAGTTCAGGATGTTGTTGCGCGCGGCGTTGGCGCGGGCATCGTTGACCGCCTCGGACGTGATCTCGAAACCGCGCACGGCACCGGCGGTGCGCGCCAGGTGCAGGGCGATGGCTCCCACGCCGGAATACAGGTCCCACACCGTGTCGTCCGGCCCGGCGGCGGCCATGCGGCGCGCCTCGTCGTACAGCAGGTTCGCGGCGGCGGTGTTGGTCTGGAAGAACGAATCGGGGCCCAGCAGCAAGTCGTTGCCGCCGAGGCGCTCGGTCAGCACGGCCTCGCCGTCCACGGCCAGCACCCGTTCGCCGTAGGCGATCTGCTCCGGGTCCAGGCGCAGCGAATGCACCACGCCGGTCACTTCGGGAAAGCGGGCGCGCAGCGCCTCGGCCAGGCGCGACACGGCCTGCGCCGCGCCGGGGTGCCGCCCGGTGATGCACTGGATCAGGCACTGGCGGCCCGGCGTATCCTGGCCTTCGCCTTCCGCCGGGGTGTCGGCCCCGGCATCACGCCCCAGTTCCGGCTCGCGCACCACCAGAAAGCGCCAGAAGCCATCCTGCCTGCTGTCATCCCAGCCGGGAAGGCCGCTTTCGCGCGCAAGCTCGCGCACCGCCTCGACGATGCGCACCGTCAGCGGTGTTTGCAGGTGGCATTCCGTGATGTCCACCACCGCGCGCGAGGCACGGCGGCGCAGGCCCAGGTGCAACTGGCCGTCGCGGTCCTGGCTGAAGGCGAATTCCATCTTGTTGCGAAAGCCGCGCTCGGCGGGGGAGGCCAGGATGGGCAGCACATTGGCGTCGCGCAGGCCGCCGATGCGCCCCAGCGCGTCAACCACGAAGCGCTCCTTCCAGCGCAGTTGCTCGACGTAGGGCAGGTCCTGCCAGGCGCAGCCGCCGCAATCGCCGAAGTGGGCGCAGAACGGGGCACACTGCACGGGCGACGGTTCGAGCACGGCGTCCAGCGTGGCCTCGGCAAAGCGGCGCTTCACCGTGGTCAGTTTGGCGCGCACGCGCTGGCCGGGCAGGCCGCCCGCCACGAACACGACGCGGCCCTCGTGGCGGCACACGGCGCGGCCGCCAGCGGCAAGGGCATCCACGGTCAGTTCCAGAAGGTCGCCGGGGCGGGGGGTGGTATCGGACATGGTGTCTCCAGAAAAATGTTATGAATGCGGCGACCGGGGTGGCCGCGCGTGCGTGCAGTGTTGTTTCGGCCCGCCAGGCCCGTTCTGGCCCGTACGGCCTCGTGGCGTGCGCCATTTGAAACGGGCGGAATGGGCGGGGCGTTAATTGTGTGTGTGGGTGCCCCGTTCGGGTCTGCCGGTTCCCGGTGTCATTTCTGCCGGGGGCAGGGCCGGGCCATGTACAGCGGGACGACGCGCGAGGCAAGTGCGCGCCGGGCTTGCCATGTGCGGTCCTTGTGCGGGAATTCACGATGCGCTTGACATTTGCCGGAAAAGCGGCAAGTAATCTGCGGACCTGGAGTGTTCACGTCTATCCCCGCCCGATGCGCGGCGACCGTCTTGTGCGGTCGCGTGCCGCAGTCGGGCCGCACAAGGAGTCCGGACATGCTGAACGAACTGATTCAGAATGCGATGCATTCGAGCCCGCAGGGTTTCCTGGGCGTCAGCCTGATCGCCATCTACTTCTGCGTCATCGTGGCTACCGCCTTTTACCGTATCGGTAAGGGCGACCACATGCATCATTAGAAGGGACCGCAGAACGAAGGAATCAAGGACGGGCGTGCCCGCCGGGTTTCTTCAGCGCCGTGCCGCGCCACTCGCCGGGGCGTCGCGGGTTTTTCGGTGCGTCACGCGCGCATCGCCAGTTTTCCGCAGGGGCCGTCCGCAGGGGCGGCCTTTTTGCGTGCGCTGCGCCCGGCGGAGCGGGAGGAACCGTAGGCAGCCTTCGATGTCGCCCTGCGTCTGCTCGTCCCGCATGTGCCCGCTTTGTTCTGTTGATCTCCGTCCAGTTCCGTGCCGTTGCGTCCTGTTCCGTCCGGTTCCGCCCGATCCGCTTCCGCGCCGTCACACCCGCAGGCGGTCCTCCATGATGTCCATCAGGTAGCGGCCATAGTCGTTCTTCAGCATGGGGGCTGCCAGCGCGCGCAGGGCATCGTCGTCGATGTAGCCCTTGCGCCAGGCGATTTCCTCGATGCAGGCGATTTTCAGGCCCTGCCGGTCCTGCACGGCCCGCACGAACGAGGCCGCCTGATGCAGCGATTCGAAGGTGCCGGTATCCAGCCAGGCTACCCCGCGTCCCAGGAATTCCACCGACAGGTTGCCTTCGCGCAGGTACAGGTTGTTCAGGTCGGTGATTTCCAGTTCGCCGCGCGGCGATGGGGCAAGCCGGGCGGCCAGTTCCGGCGCGCGCCCGTCGTAGAAATAGAGCCCGGTGACGGCAAAGCGCGACTTGGGCGCGGCGGGCTTTTCCTCGATGCTGATGACCTTGCACGCCGTGTCAAATTCCACCACGCCGTAGCGTTCCGGGTCGCGCACCTTGTAGCCGAACACGACGCCGCCCTTTTCCAGCTTGGCGCACTGCCGCAGCAGCGAGGGCAGCCGGTCGCCGTAGAACAGGTTGTCGCCAAGAATGAGACAGCTGGGTTCCCCGGCCAGAAAGTCGCGCGCCAGCAGAAAGGCCTGGGCCAGGCCTTCGGGGCGGGGCTGTTCGATGTAGGTGAACGAAAGGCCCAGTTGGGAGCCGTCGCCCAGCAGTTCGCGAAAGCGCGGCTGATCCGCCGGGGTGGTGATGATGCATATCTCGCGGATGCCCGCCAGCATCAGCACCGACAGCGGGTAGTAGATCATGGGCTTGTCGTACACCGGCATGAGCTGCTTGGAGACGCCCATGGTGATGGGATAGAGCCGCGTGCCGGAACCACCGGCGAGAATGATGCCTTTCATGCCGACCTCACTGATGAATGGTGCCGCGCAGGGCACGGCAGTGCGGCATGGTAGCCGGGACGGGGCGGGAAGGGAAGGGGGATGCGCGCCGGGGCCGGGGTGATGGGGGGAAGGAGCAGTCCGCCGCGGACGTGCCGGGAATATGGGGAGGGGGATGGCCTGTGTTCGGGCAACTGGAAATCGGCCTTGGCCGTCATGCCATAACGTCGGCCTTGGCCGCATGGCAGGATGTCGGCTTTCGCTGGCGCAACAAAAAAGGCGGTTTTCGCCTGCACAACAAAAAAACGGCTTTCGCCGTTTTGGGGCCCTTTGCGGCAAGGGCCTGGGGGGTGTGCTCGCGTTTTTGGTGGTCCGGGGGGAACAGCCTTGGGGGAGGGCCTTGGTGCGGGGTTCCCCCCGGACGCGAGACGAGACACACTCGAGAAGGGATATATCCCCGGAACCATGGGCCGTCTGTTAGAAATTTCGCGGAGGCTGGTAGTGTCTGGGGGTGAGCGGTCGCTGACATACGGTATCGTTGGAGAAAGGAGAAATTCTAACGCAGGTGTGGCACGGTGGCCGTTGCCGATGGGGGGAAATCCCGACCTTGCGGGGCGTGTGGGCGTATGCTATCGACATCGGCCCCGCATGAGGGGCGCGTGAACCGGCCGGAAGGCCCGCGTTTGCGCACGGATGCGGCCCGCTGGTGGCCGCCCGGATGGAATTTTACGAACATTTCCGGGGCTCGGCCGCGCAGGGTGGCAATCCGGGGTTGACTTCCTGCCCCGAATGAGGATAAGTCAGCCCTCTCTCGTCATGGAGGTTACTAATGTACGCGATTATCGAAACGGGTGGCAAACAGTTCCGCGTCGAAGAAGGCGCCAAGATCTTCGTAGAGAAGCTCGAGGCCGAAGCCGGCAGCGAAATTGTCATCGATAAGGTTCTGATGCTGGGCGGCGGCGCGTTTTCCGTCGGCGCTCCCTATGTGGAAGGCGCGAAGGTCACCGCCGAGGTGGTCGAACACGGTCGCGGCGAAAAGCTCATCGTGTTCAAGAAGTGGCGCCGCAACGACTCCCGCAAGAAGCAGGGCCACCGTCAGGACTTCACGGCCCTGAAGATCAAGGCCATCCAGGCCTAGCGCCAAGGAGAACACGTCATGGCACATAAGAAAGCAGGCGGCAGCTCCCGCAACGGACGCGACAGCGCCGGACAACGCCGCGGCGTGAAGCGCTTCGGCGGCGAGCAGGTCCTGGCCGGCAACATTCTGGTTCGTCAGCTGGGCACCCGCGTGCACCCCGGCGACAACGTGGGCATGGGCAGGGACTACACCCTGTTCGCCACGGTCGAGGGCACCGTGAAGTACGAAAAGTACACCCGCAAGAAGAAGGTCCAGACCCGCGTGCACGTGGTGCCCGCCCAGGCGTAGGCCCGGCCGCACATACACGTCCACGGCTTGCATTTCCGGGGCGGAAGTCGCGCAGCGTTCTTCCGCCCCTTTCGTGTTTGCTTCGCGCGGTCGCCGCGTGTAGTGCACGGGGCAGGCAGGTTGCGCCCATTGCACCCAGGGGGTCGCTCCGGTCCGGCATGATGGCCAGGCCAGTCGGGGCCAAACCGGTCAGGTCCGGACCAGTCAGGTCAACAGCCGTCAGGCCCGGACCAGTCAGGCCCAAAGGCGTCAGGTCCGGACCAGACATGGCCAGTCCAGTCAGATCCTGAACAGTCAGGTCCTGACCAGTCAGGCCGGGCCCGGCGCGAAAGGCGGGGCAGCAGCGCCGGTCACCGGCGCCGACACCGGATTTTTTGGCGTTCTTCGCGTTCACCGCGTCGGGCGCGTTACGGCAGGTCGGTCACTTCCGGCTTCGCCCCGGCACTGCGGACATTCCGCGCGCCGCATCCACCGCATATCCACAGTATTCAAGGCAGGCATCATCATGCGCTTCGTCGACGAAGCCACCATTACGGTTCGCGCGGGCAACGGCGGCAACGGCTGCGTTTCGTTCCGCCGCGAAAAGTTCGTGCCGCGCGGCGGCCCCGACGGGGGCGACGGCGGCGACGGCGGCAGCGTCATCCTGCGCGCCTCCACCCGGCTGTTGTCGCTCTACGACTTCCGTCTGCAACGCACCTACGAGGCGCAGAACGGGCAGGGCGGCATGGGCAGCCAGTGCCATGGCCGCAAGGGCGACGACCTGACCGTGGAATTGCCCGTGGGCACCCAGATTTACGAGGTGACCGAGGACGGCGAAACCCTGCTGTGCGACCTTTCCGACCCGGAGACCGTCTTCGTGGTGGCGCAGGGCGGGCGCGGCGGCAAGGGCAACGAGCACTTCAAGTCGTCCACCAACCGCGCCCCGCGCTTTGCCCAGAAGGGCGAGACGGGAGAGGTGCGCTCGCTGCGCCTGGAACTGAAGATCCTGGCAGACGCGGGCCTGCTGGGCCTGCCCAACGCGGGCAAGTCCACCTTCATTTCCAAGGTGTCGGCGGCGCGGCCCAAGATCGCGGCCTATCCGTTCACCACGCTGATCCCCAACCTTGGCGTGATGATCGACGATGCCGACCCCGAGCAGCGGCTGGTCATCGCGGACATTCCGGGTCTCATCGAGGGGGCGCACACCGGACAGGGCCTTGGCCACCGCTTCCTGAAGCACGTGGAGCGCACCCGGTTTCTGGTGCACATCCTGAGCGTGGAAGACGTGTCCCTCGACAGTCCCGACGGCCCGTGGAGCGGCTTTGACCTCATCAACGAGGAACTGGTGCGCTTCGACGCGGACCTTGGCCAGCGGGTGCAGTTGCAGGTGGTCAACAAGATCGACCTGCGCGACCCCGAAGATGTGCAGGCCCTGCGCGACCGCGCCGCCGCCGATGGCCGTACCGTGCACTTCATGTCCGCGCTCACCGGCGAGGGGGTGGAGGACGTGGTGGCCGAGATGTGGCGCATGCGCGACGAGCTGGACAACCACGAGGCCCTGGTGCGCCTGCGCGAGACCGAGGAATTCGACGAGGAAGAAAGCGACATCGAGGTGATCTGGGTGCGCGAATAACCCCGGCGCAAGCTGGCGGCGCGCCCGCATCCCAACGGAGCGACGGCATGTCCGGACGGAACGAGGCAAGGCAGGATCAGGCGGATACGGCGGGCGACTGGCAGGCCGAACGGCGCAGGGCGCTGGCGGATGCGCGTTGCGTCGTGGTCAAGGTGGGCAGCGCCGTGCTGACCAATGGCCAGGGGCTGGACCTTGCCATGGTGGAATCGCTGGCGGGCCAGCTTTCCGCCGTGCAGGAAGGCGGGCGCCGCGTGGTGCTGGTGTCTTCCGGCGCGGTGGCGGCGGGGCGCGGCGTGCTGCGCAGTTGCTGCGAGATCGCGGGCATGCCCCACCGGCAGGCGGCATCGGCCATCGGGCAGAGCCGCCTGATGCATCATTATGATGAAGCCTTTGCCCGGCGCGGGCGCATATCGGCCCAGGTTCTGCTTACCCGCGACGACCTGAAGAGCCGCAACCGCTTTCTCAACGCCCGCAATACCTTTGCCGCGCTGCTCGACTGGGGGGCCATCCCCGTGGTCAACGAGAACGACACCGTGGCCGTGCACGACCTGAAGTTCGGCGACAACGACTGCCTGGCCAGCCTGTTGCTGAACATCGTGGAAGCCGACCTGTTCGTGAACATGACCTCGGCGGGCGGCGTGTTTGCCGAAAATCCGCAGGACAACCCCGACGCCTGCGTCATGGACTGCATCGACGACGTGCACGGGCTGGACCTGGACGGGCTGTGCGGCGGCAAGACGTCCGTGGGCACCGGCGGCATGTATTCCAAGCTGCTGTCCGCGCGGCGCGCCGCGCAGATAGGCGTGCCCACGCTCATCGTGCCGGGGCGCGAGCCCGACGTGCTGGCCCGCGCCTTCGCCGGAGAGGCCATTGGCACCTGGGTGCGCGCCGACGCCCGCACCGTCTCGCGCCGCAAGTACTGGCTGGCCTACCAGTCGGACCCGGCAGGCACCGTCACCGTGGACGAGGGCGCGGCCCGCGCCCTGCTGCAGGGCGGCAAAAGCCTGCTGCCCGGCGGGGTGTGCGCGGTGGAAGGGGGCTTCGGCTCCGGTGCGCTGGTGCGCGTGGCCGCGCAGGACGGCACGGTCATCGGGGTGGGGCTTTCCAACTACGCGGCGGCTGAACTGCGGCGCATCATGGGCCACAAGCGCCACGAGGTGGCGGCCATCCTGGGCGACGCGCATTATCCGGAAGTTATTCACCGCGACAATCTGTTGCTGGATGCCGTGGTGTAGGGCCCAAATTGTCCTTTTGCCCGTTGGCTTCCGACCCGGAGGGCGCGAAGTGTGGCCGTTGGGCGAGGTTGCGAGCCCTACGGACATCGTGCGCAACGCGGTCAAACTTCGCCTGCCATGGCGTTGCTGTCCTTATCCGTAAGACTCGCGCTACGCGCTCGCCTAACGGCCAAGGCTCGGTCGAATACAGCAAGAGTACGCGTTGCGGTCCCTATCCGTAAGGTTCGCTTCGCTCACCAAGCGGCTAGGGCACTCCCTCATGGCAGGCTCGTTTTCCTCGCCAACGAACAAAAATCCTGATTTGGGCCCCCCTGCGCGCGAAGTTGGTTGCGGAACATTAAAAGCGAATGAATCGCAGGGTGTGAATTCATTCCGGAATAACCAACGATTTCGGCTTGTTCACCCTGTCAGGATGGAGCCCCGCATGACCGTACACGCACCGCACCCCACGCCCCCCTGCATCCTGACCATCGCCGGATCCGATTCCGGCGGCGGCGCGGGCATCCAGGCGGACCTGAAGGCCATGACCACCCTCGGCGGCTTCGGCATGAGCGTCATCACCGCGCTCACGGCCCAGAACGGCCTTGGCGTCACCGGCATCCACGCCCCGGACGCGGAGTTCGTGGCCCTGCAACTGACCACCGTGCTGGACGGCTTTCCCGTGGCCGGGGCCAAGACGGGCATGCTGTTTTCCGCGCCCATCATCGAGGCCGTGGCCGACGTGCTGGACGCCCGCAAGACCTTTCCGCTGGTGGTGGACCCGGTGTCCGTGAGCCAGAGCGGGCACCGCCTGCTGCGCGAAGACGCCGTGCAGGCTCTGGTGCGCCGCGTGCTGCCCCTGGCCGACCTGTTGACCCCCAATCGCCCCGAGGCGGAAATGCTGGCGGGCATGGACATCGCCACCGAAGCCGACGTCCGTGAGGCGGTGCGCCGCATCCTGGCCATGGGACCGAAGGCGGTACTGCTGAAGGGCGGCCACTTCGAGGGCAGCGGCGACCTGGTGGACTGGCTGGGCCTGCCCGGCACCGCGCCGAACGGCGCACCGGAGATCATCGCGCTTTCCCAGCCCCGCGTGGATACCCCCAACAACCATGGCACCGGCTGCACCCTGTCCGCCGCCATCGCCACCTGTCTTGGCCTCGGCATGGACCTGTTGCCCGCCGTGCAGCGCGCCCAGCGTTACCTGAACCTGTGCCTGCGCGAAAGCTACACGCCGGGTCAGGGCTTCGGCCCGCCCAACCATGCCGCACCCCTGACCCTGCGGGAGTTCTAGCGGGATTGCCGACAGGCCGTCATCCGGCCCGGCGTCGGCGTTTCGCCCGTTCGCGCGGGCATGGCTGGCCGTCCGCACGCCAGCACGGTTCCACATATTCGGGCCGCCCCTTCCGGGCGGCCCTTTGCATTTTCATGGTAGGGGCGGCATTGCCCGGCGGCGTTTCCCGTCTGGCCATCGGAGCCCCCCTGCCTGCCGGCTTGGAAATATCATGGACCTGGGGTAGGCTTTGCCCGGCGCTTCGGCCTCCGCACGGCCCGAAAGCCTCGCCTGGACCCGCTTCGATCACGTCCGGTCCCATCGTGCGCCCTTCCGCCCGCATCCGGCGCCACCCCGAACGCCACCACAGGACCACGCATGACCCCGACCCTGCCCACGTTCCACGCCCCCGCAGAACGCTCGCCCGACGCCGACCTGCTGCGCCAGGCCGGGCTGTTCCGCGATCCCACCCTGATCAGCCTGCTCGATTCAGTGACGGACATCGTGCTGATCCTGAACCGGCACCGCCAGATCGTCTTCGTCAACCGCAACCTGCTGGAACTGCTGTCCCTGTCCGACGGCGCCAACCTGCTGGGGCTGCGCCCCGGCGAACTGTTCCACTGCGAGAACGCCTGTGATGGCCCCGGCGGTTGCGGCACGGCGGACGGGTGCCGCGAATGCGGGGCGGTAAAGGCGGTGCTGTGCGCCCTGGGCGACGAGCGCAGGGTGGAGGAATGCCGCATCACCCAGCGCAAGGGCGACGACGTGCTGGCCTACGACCTCAAGGTCTGCGCCACGCCGTTCGACCGGGACGGCGAGCGGTTCATCATTTTCGCCATCAACGACATCAGCCATGAAAAGCGGCGGCGCGCGCTGGAACGCATCTTTTTCCACGACATCCTGAACACGGCGGGCGGGCTGCGCAACCTGGCCCAGATGATCCTGGAGGAAGTGCCCCTGGACCTGCGCGGCGACACCATGCTGCTGCACCGTTTTTCCAACGCGCTGGTGGAAGAGATCGTTACCCAGAAGCTGCTGCTGGCCGCAGAGACCGACGAACTGCCGGTGGACCCGCACCCCGTGGACGGGGTGGAACTGCTGCGCGACGTGGCCAACCTGTACGCCGGGCACGAGGCGGCGCGGGGGCGCACCCTCACCGTGCTGTCCTGCGCCGCGGACACGGCCATGGTCACGGATTCCACGCTGCTGGGCCGGGTGCTGGGCAATCTGGTCAAGAACGCGCTCGAGGCCACCCCCGAGCAGGGCGAGGTGGTGCTTGGCTGCGACTGCGACGGGGAGTGCGTTACCTTTCGGGTGCGCAACCCCGGCTACATCCGGCCCGACGTGCAGCGCCAGATATTCCAGCGCTCGTTTTCCACCAAGGGGATGGGGCGGGGGCTTGGCACCTACAGCATCCGCCTGCTGACGCAGAACTACCTGAAGGGCCGGGTGGGCTTTGAAACGTCGCCCTCGGGCTGGACGGAATTTCGCGTGTGCCTGCCGCGCGACGCCTTCAACGGCACGGCTACCTGCGAATCCGGCATGCCCGATGCCCCCGGCGATATCCGCCATGACCTGCCGGGTCTTGCCCCCACGTGGGCGCGCGAGCAGGAGCAGATCCCTGGTGAAGACTCGCCGTGGAACGACAACGGCTGCGCGCGCGGTGGCGACGCAACAGCATGGGGGAGCGATGACACAGCCGCTGCGCGTTCTGGTCGCTGAGGACGACGCCGTCGGCGCGGCCCTGCTGCGCGGGCTGCTGGTCCGCGAGGGCCACGTGGTGATCGGCCCCGCCGCCATGGGCGAGGAGGCCGTGCGCCTGGCCCGGGACGAGCGGCCCGACGCCGTGCTCATGGACATCTGGCTGGCCGGGGACATGAACGGCGTGGAGGCCACCCGCGCCATCACCGCCGACTTCGACATCCCGGTCATTCTGGTCACCGGCGCCACCGAGGCCACGGACCACGAACTCATGGAACAGGTAGTGGGCAGCGGCGCCCTGGGCTTCATGTCCAAGCCGGTCACCGGCGACGCCCTGCGCGTGAACCTGCGCATCGTGCGCCACCACACCCGCCTGCACGCACGGCTGCGCGACAGCGAACTGCGTTACCGTTCCATCTTCGACAACGCCGTGGTGGGCATCTACATGGCCGACCCGGAAGGGCGTTACCTGGTGTCCAACCGCGCCTTCGCCCAGATGCTGGGCTGGTCCGGACCGGGCGAACTGGTATCCGGCGTGCGCTCCATGGACGAGCAGATTTACGAGGCGCCGGGGCGGCGGCAGGAACTGCTGGCCCGCCTGCGCGCCGAAGGCACGGTGACGGGCTTCGTCTCGCAGGTGTACGGGCGCGACGGCGACCTGTTGTGGGTATCGGAACATTGCACCGCCGTGCACGACTGGGCGGGTGAACTGCTGCACTACGAGGGCATCGTGGTCAACGTCACCGCCCGCATCGAGGCGGAGCAGCGCTGGCGCACCACCCTCGGCATCCTGCGCAGCACCATCGACGCCATGCCCGACCACGTGGTGCTGCTGGACCTGGATCGCAACGTGATCATGGCCAATGCCTCGTGGGTGCGGCAAGTGTGCGGGCCGGGGCTTCCCGATGCCGCGAGCACTGCGGATGCGGGAGGCGCGGTGGACGGCTCGGTCATGGTGCGCTGCCCCGACTGCGTGGCCGAGGATGGCGGCCTCACGCCCCTCGACCGTTTTCTGCACGAGG
Source organism: Nitratidesulfovibrio sp. SRB-5 (assembly GCF_019931275.1). Classification (NCBI taxonomy): domain Bacteria; kingdom Pseudomonadati; phylum Thermodesulfobacteriota; class Desulfovibrionia; order Desulfovibrionales; family Desulfovibrionaceae; genus Nitratidesulfovibrio; species Nitratidesulfovibrio sp. SRB-5. The sequence continues at coordinate 728,506 of NZ_JAIOTY010000002.1, forward strand.
GCGGGCACCAGTCCGGCCCCGTGCGCCTGCTGCCCGGCGGCGACCCGTGCGTGTGCAGCGTTTCGCCCTACCGGGCGCCGGACGGCACGGTCATCGGGGCGGTGCTGGTGCTGCGGCGCGATGGCGAGGGATGCCTTGCCGGTTCCGAAGGGCTTGCCGCGCGGGTGGACATGGCGGGGCACCGGGGGGTGTGATGCGCAAGCATCAGTTCGCCAAGATCGACTGCAACTGCACCCGCCGGGCCACGCATCTGAAATGCGTCTTCTGCGGGGTGATGGAATACCGCAGCCTGGACGAGGCGCGGCGCATGACCATGGGCCAGGCCGAATGCACGCATCCGGACGCTCCGCAGGTGCCGCCGCAGGAAAAGTTCCGGGCCATGATGGGCGGCACGCTGGATTGCCTAGCGCCGGACTACGACACCCATTTCAAGCCTGATTGACCCCAATTGAGCCCGGCTGAACCCGGTCGGGCCCGGTCGGGCCGGGCTGGACTGGCTGGACCGGGCAGGATTGGCTGGGCCGGGTTGGACTGGCTGGGCTGGCCTGCCCCGGACGGCGAGCCCCGAACCTGAAAGGCAGCCTTCCGGCGCTCCATGCTCCACAAGGCCGCATGACGGTTTTGCCGTAGCGGCTCCCGCGTTTTTTCTTTCCGCCGGGCGTTGTACCCCTCCCGAACCCGTTCGATCCGGCGCATCGTCACGCCTGCCTTTCTCCCTGTCCTTGGTGCGCAACGCCTTGCCCCGCGTGCAGGCCCCTTCCGCGCAGGCGGTTTTTCCCTCCGATGAGAAATCATGTTGCGTCAGCGCATGGCCTGTACCTGGCAGGTGCATGGACCCATGGGCCGTGGGCCTGACGCCCCGCCGGTGCCGACATGCGGGCGGGACGTCGTTCCGGTGACGGAATGAGGCGTGCCACCATGACGTGCGTTGGCGCACACACTATAATGCCGTCTCATGCCGTGGACGCTCCATCGTCAAAATGGCAATCTTGCAGGCAAGCTACGGTTATGCGGAGTACGGCACTGGGCAGCGCTTTGGTCGGGGCGTGCACGTCGGGGTCGATAGTTCTTATTTTCACGATCTAAACGTCCTGTTGTTTTTTCCGATACGGCAGGTAGGATCATTGGTTCTACCGCGCGCACGGGGGTGCGCGCGGAATTACCCAGATGGGGGTCATGATGGGCATTCGGCAAAAACTCTTTCTCCCCTTCGCGCTGTCGGTTCTGTTGCTGGGCGGCGGCGCATACTGGTTTCTGGCGGGCGAACTGACGGACCTGAAGGGGGTCTTCCTGCGCCAGATGGCACGAGCCAAGGCCAACGAGGTGAGCCAGTCGGTGGAACTGCTGGCGGCTCAGGCACTGGAACAGGCCGCGCTGTTCTCGCAGCTGCCGGCAGTGCAGGCGGCCTACGCCACGGCGCTTTCCGGCAGGATAGACGATGAAAAGGATCCCATGGCGCAGCAGGCGCGCGAAGCCCTGCGCCGCGAGCTTGCCGCGCACCTTGCCTCGTTCGAGGCGGTGACGGGCCGCAAGTTCAAGCTGCATTTCCACCTGCCCAACGGGCGCAGCCTGGTGCGGCTGTGGAGCAAGAAGCAGATCAAGCGCGACGGGCAGGACATCGACGTTTCCGACGACATTTCCTCCTTCCGCAAGACCGTGATGGACGTGAACCGCACCGGCCAGCCCATGAAGGGCATAGAAGTGGGGCGCGGGGGCTTCGACATTCGCGGCGTTTCGCCGGTAAAGGGCGCGGACGGCAAGCAGATCGGCTCCGTGGAGGTGCTCATCGAGTTCGCGCCGCTGCTCAAGATCGCCTCCAGCGCAGAAGGCGAGGACGTGCTGCTGTACATGAACGCCTCGCTGGGGTCGCTGGCCCAGGGCATGAGCGACACGACCAAGTACCCGCGCGTGGGCAACGACTTCATCTTTGCCGCGGGCAATCCGCAGATTCCCGCCGCCGCGCTGGTCACCCCGCAACTGCTGGCCGCCGGAAAGGCCGGGCTGAGCACCGCCGAGGGCGGCGACACCGCCCTGGTGGCCTTCCCGGTCAAGGATTACCGGGGCGAGCAGGTGGGCGTGTTCGTGCACGCATCGAACATCAGCGGGGCCACGGCCATCTTCGAGCGCTTCTCGGGCATCATGCTGGGCGCGCTGCTGGCCCTGCTGGCGGTGCCCGGGGTGGTGTTCTCGGTGCTGGTGTCGCGCTTCGTCACCACGCCCGTGTCCCGCGTGGTGTCGCTTATCCGCGACATCACCGAGGACCGCGCCAACCTGAACGACCGCCTGAACGATGCGGGCCGTGACGAGATCAGCCAGTTGGCCCGGTGGTTCAACCGGCTCATGGGCAAGATCGAGGACATCCTGTGCTCGGTCGAAGGCTACAAGAACGTGGTCAACGCCATTCCCGACCCGGTGTTTGCCGTGGACGACGACTATAACATCATCCTCGCCAACACCGCCGTGGCGCGCATCGCCGGGGCGGACGACGGCGAGAAGGTGCGCGGTCGCAAGTGCAGTTCCATCTTCAACGCCTCCATCTGCGGCACCTCCAAGTGCCCCATCAACCAGGCCATGCAGCGTGGTGGCCGGTACGAGGCGGACATCGTGGAGCTGAACATCCTTGGCCAGACCCGCTTCGTGCGCCCCTACGGCGACATCGTGCGCGACTGCCACGGCAACAAGGCCGGGTACCTGGAAGTTGCCAGCGACGTTTCCGAACTGGTGATGAAGGAACGCGACCTGCACGCCCACATGGAGCGCATGAAACAGGTCAACGCCGAACTGGTCTCCGTGGCCGGACAGGTGGCCGACGCCACCGGGGCCATCGAGAGCCAGACCGAGGGCGTGATGCGCGGCACCGAAAACCAGCGCGGGCTGATCACCGAATCGGTGACCGCCATCGAACAGATGAACGCCACCATCATGGAGGTGGCGCGCAGCGCCGCCAACGCCTCGCGCCAGGCCGACAGCGGCCAGGCACGGGCTCAGGAAGGCGCCCGGGTGGTGGACGAGGCGGTGACGGCCATCGGGCAGGTCAGCAGCCTTACCGGCGTGCTGCGCGGCAACCTTGGCGAACTGGGGCGGCAGGCCGAAGGCATTGGCCAGATCATGAACGTGATCAGCGACATTGCCGATCAGACCAACCTGCTGGCACTGAATGCCGCCATCGAGGCGGCCCGCGCGGGCGATGCCGGGCGCGGTTTTGCCGTGGTGGCGGACGAGGTGCGCAAGCTGGCGGAAAAGACCATGAACGCCACGCAGGAGGTGCGCCGGTCCATAGAGACCATCCAGTCCGGGGCCGCGCGCAACATCGCCAGCATGGAAGAGGTGGCCGGCGCCGTGGACAACGCCACGTCGCTGGCGGGCCGTTCCGGCGAGGCGCTGCGCGAGATAGTGGCCCTGGTCAACGACACCTCGGCCCAGGTCACGTCCATCGCCACGGCGGCGGAGGAGCAGTCCGCCGCCAGCGAGGAGATTACCCGCAGCGTGAGCCAGGTCAGCGAGCTGTCCGACGACACCGCCCACCGCATGGAAGAAGCGGCGCGGGCCATCAACGACCTGGGCGCGCTGGCCGCGCGCCTGCGCGAGATCGTGCAGGGCTGACGCCCGCGCGGTGCATGATGCAACACGGCCCGCTCCCGCAAGGGGGCGGGCCTTTTCGCGTCCGGTGCCGGTGCGTGTTCGGGGGCGGGGGGAAGGCGCGGAACGGAAGGGCGCGTCCCGCATGCGTGGGTGGCAGCGTGAAAGATTGGCGCCACTGGTCGTGTGCGGTCGTGTGCGGTCGTGTGTGGTCGTGTGTGGTCAGGGGGGGGCGTGGGACATGGTTGCTGTTCGTGGTGTCGTTGATGGCGCGTGGTTGGCGTCCGCACACGGTGAAGGTGCGGGAATGGGTGAATTCGTGCCTGGGTAGCCTGAAACGGTTTGGGACGGCGTGAAACGACTTTGAACAGCCGGGGGTAATCGGGGGCAGCTGGGGGCGGCGGGGAGTGACGAGAAGCGGTGGGAGCCGCCCCTGGTAAATAATGGTGGTGCGTGTGTGCACGGAGTGGAGTATTGTTGACACCAGTTGATTGTCGGTGCTAGTCCGATGAAGAGATGGGCGCAGGCCGGAACATTCCGGCCTTCCCGACGGACCATGCGGGGCCGCCATGCGGCACCGGGGGAGGCATGGCGGGTGGCCGAGCGCCGCGAGAGCACGCGGAGCGAGGCCGATTGCGAGTGCCGGATGGTGGGTGCGCCACATGCCGTACGGCTGGGGTGCGCCAAAGAGCGCCGAAGCGGGCAGTGCGCCCGCAGTGTCTGCATGGGCCCCGGCGCCATGCATGCGTAAGGACGCGCCAATGGCCAAGACCACCTTCACCCTTGCGGAAGCGGCGGATCTCCTGAGCTGTCACAAGGAGACGCTTCGCCGCGCCATCAAGGACGGCACGTTGCGGGCTGCCCGCCTGGGGCGCGGCTACCGCATCTCGCGCAGTGACCTGGAAGCCTTCTGGACCGCGCAGGGCGGCGGTGCGCTGTTCGGCGACGGAGAATCCCCGGCGGATGTGCCGCCCGCGGAACGACCGGCGCCGAGCAAGGCGAAGAAGCCGGAAGGCCCCCGACAGCTAACCCTTCCCACATCGTGAGGAGGCGCGCATGGGTTCGGACATGACCTGCAGGGCGATGGAAGACATTTCACTGCGCAACGACGCGGGCCACGACATCGCGTTCAAGGGGCGCCTGTTCTCCGAATGCTCGTGGTACGACGACGAGACCGGCGTGCTTACCCGCCAGAAGCTCTACGTCACCGAAGAAAACGAGCAGATCTACTACATCGTCTCCGGCAACGGTGCCGCGCGCAGCCGCCGCGCCTACCGGTTGCGCGTGGAAGGCGACCGCTGCGTCATCAACAACGGCGCGTGCGACATGTCCATGCAGCTCGACATGCTGCTGCTGGCCGTGCGCGGCCTGTGCGGGCTTGATGCCGCCCCGTCCGACGCTGCCCTGCTGGCCAGCGTGGAAGAGACGCTGAAAGCCGCCAACGGCTGAGGCCGACCACCCCCCGGCGCGAATTTCGTGCGCGCACCTTCCGGCAAGGGCCGGAGGGTGCGCGTTTCGCTTTTTTGGGGGCGAGCCGCCCTGGAGTTGGTGCGAGCCTGCCCTGTGCGCATGGCCTTGCAGGCAGGGGCTTCGTCGCTGGCGCGGGGGATGTCCGGCGCTGCTTCGGGCACGCGCATGCCTCCCGCGCGCGTGAAGTGACGGGCGCATTCCAGCGGGTTGTACCCGTACTTCCCCAGTTCATGCCTCGCGCACGCGTGGAATGACGGGCCGGCCCGCCCTTGCACGTCGTGGCGCTGCGGAGCGCCCCGGCGGAAACCCCGCGTCCGTCCCGGTCCCGGTTCCGGGCTTTCTCTGGGGGGTTGTCTTTTGGGGTGGATAATGTTCCTATTGCAATGTCCAGGTATCTTTGTGCCGATAGTGTCCGGAATTGAGGCCGGGCACCATGGAGGTAAGCCATGGCATTGACGAAGCAGTTCCTGAAGAGCAGGCCGGCCTGCAAGGTGAAGTTCCGCCTCGAACCCGACGAAGTGGGACAGGCCACCGAGGTGTACCTTGTGGGCGAATTCAACGACTGGAACGAACGCGCCACCCCCATGCGCCGCCTGAAGGACGGCGGCTTCACCGCAGAGGTGGAGCTGGAGACGGGGCGCGAATACCGCTTCCGCTACCTGCTGGCGGGCGGCGCTTCCGGCTGGCTCAACGATGGCCGGGCCGACAGCTACGAGTATTGCCCCTTCGCGCGGACCGACAACTCGCTGGTCAGTGTCTAGCACTGGAGTTGATCGGAGCACTCTACGGACATGCTCCGTCAGGACAGTCGTTTCGCCAGTCGTCACGCGCCGCTCCAGTTGGGATCCCGGTTGGGCTCCCCGTTGCGCACCCAATGGCATCGGCCAGGCACGCCGGGCCTTCCGCGCCATTCATCCCTTGTTCTGCCCAAGGCCGTGAGGCCGACGGCAAGCCCGGCACGGGTATCTGCTGCCCTCGCGCGTTTCGCGGCCACGCATTCGGGGCAATGCGTGCCTTTGCGGTGGTTCGTCGTTTCGTTCCGCCGGAATTCGCCACGCGCTGCCGTCGGATGTTTCACGACTCACCTTGCCAACCACCCGAAACGGTTATAGCATTGGTACAACGAGCCGGTCGGGGGGCGGGTTGTCGTGACCACTCAGGCGGAAGGTTCATGTCGCAAGCCGCAGCGCAGAGCATCAGGGATTTCGACCTGCTCGAAATGCCCATGGAAGGGGTGGCCGCCTACTGGCTTTCCCTGAAGAAGCTGGTGGGCAACCGCCGCAACTTCAAGGGGCTGGACCAGGAGGCGGAGTTCACCTCCGAACCCTTCGTGCGGCATCTGCTGGAGATTACCTTCAGCGGCGACATGGGCGAAGACCGCGTGCGCCGTTGCGCCGCCGCGCGGGGCGACCTGCTGCGCGGCGAACTGAACCGGCGGCTGGACCTGATGCGCGTGGCCGTCCTGGACGTGGCCGGGGGCGAGAATCCCCTGCGCACCATGGCCCGCATCGCCGCACTGTATCCCGTTCCGCCCATCACCACCGAAAAGGCGTTGGGCTACGCCCAGGAACTGTTGCGTCAGGCCGGGGAAAAGCCCCCGGCAGAACGCTTCTTCGACGTTTCCCACCGCTTGCAGGACGACAGGCTTGTCGTGGCCCTGCTCTTTTACGTCCTGCTTTCCCGCCACCATGGCAGAATGGCCTGCCGTCCCTTCCTGGAGCATCTGGGCTCGCGCTTTTTTGCCGACGGCATGGCCCTGGTGGCCGATGGCTTTGATGCCCCGTTTGTTCGGAAATGGCTGAAAAAGCATAAACTGGTCCTGCTGGACGACGTGCGCGACAAGATGTCCATGTCGGTGGAACTGGCCCTGGGCATCAAGGCCCGGCTGGGCTACGACGACGTGTTCCGCATTGCACGTTCCTACATGCGTTAGGGACCGGGTCCCATAAGCCAACGCAGGGGGTGGACCATGGCGGGCAACGGCGGGGGTGGTGCGCAACGATCAAGGGCCCGGTTGCTGCGGCTGGCCCAGGGGGCCGCGCTGGGCCTTGGCGCGCCGCTGGGCTGGCAGGTGCTGCGCTGGCTGTTCGATCTCACGCCCATCCACCACCGGTACGAACTGGTGCTCAACGTCTACATGGCCGTGGGCGGGGTGCTGGTGTTCGCCGTGTTCGGCTATCATCTGGGCCGCAAGGAACAGCGCCTGGAACGGCTGACCCTGGTGGACCCCCTGACATCGCTGTACAACCGCAGGCATTTCGAGCTGATGCTGGAAGCAGAGTTCGCCCGGCACCAGCGCGACGGCAGCGATCTTTCGCTGCTCATGCTCGACCTGGACCACTTCAAGCAGGTCAACGACACCTGGGGCCACCAGGAAGGCGACCAGGTGCTGATGACCCTGGCGGGCATCCTGCGCGCGGGCCTGCGCGCCCAGGACGTGGCCGCGCGGGTGGGCGGCGAGGAATTCGCCGTGATCATGCCCGGCGTGGGCGGCGCGGGCGCCCTGGCCGCCGCCGAGCGGCTGCGCATCGCCGTGCGCGACGGCATTTTCCTGGTGGGGCCGGGCACGCGCATTCCGGTGCGCATCTCCATCGGCGTGGCCAGCACCGAACGGTTGGTCGTTTCCAACCCCACGGAACTGTTCCGCCTGGCGGACGACGCCCTGTACCGGGCCAAGGGACTGGGCCGGGACCGGGTGGAACCCGCATGGCCGGGCGGCGGCGAGGAGCAGTTGGGCTCCTGTTGAGGGCGTGCGGCCCGTTTTCTCCCCCGCCTGTTCGTTCCGGCTTCCCCCTCTCTGAAGCGTTAGTGCTTTGATGCGGTGATGCCCTGACACGCTGCTGTGCGGGGCCTCCCGTCCGATACGTGTGCGGCCCCGGTTGCCATGACGCCGCGAAATGTTCATGGTACAGGGCTGCGGGGCGTCGGCGCGCCACAAGGAACCGTACGGTTCCGGGCGCGCCGTTCCGACCGGGCCGTCCATTCGCCCATACGCCCTGGCCCCCCTTGCGGGCCAGCCACGCCCCGGCTTCGCAGCCATGACATCCCCCCACGGAGGAATCCCACGCATGCAATCCCACGGGTTCGATCTCGTTTTCGAGCGCACCGTCCATGAACTGAACAGCCGCATCCGCCTGTGGCGCCACGACGCCACCGGCGCGCAACTGCTTTCCTGCTGCAACGCCGACGAGAACAAGGTCTTCGGCGTCACCTTCCGCACGCCGCCGTCCGACTCCACCGGGGTGGCGCACATCCTTGAACATTCGGTGCTCTGCGGGTCGGAAAAGTACCCGGTCAAGGAACCCTTCGTGGAACTGCTGAAGGGCTCGCTGCAAACCTTCCTCAACGCCTTCACCTACCCGGACAAGACCTGCTACCCGGTGGCCTCGGCCAACCTGCAGGACTTCCGCAACCTGGTGGACGTGTATCTGGACGCGGTGTTCTTTCCGCGCATCACGGAAGAAATCTTCCGGCAGGAAGGCTGGCACATAGAGGCCGACGCGCCGGAAGGCCCCTTCGCCTACAAGGGCGTGGTCTACAACGAGATGAAGGGCGTGTACTCCTCGCCGGAATCCATCCTGTCCGAACAGTCGCAGCAGGCGCTGTTCCCGGACATCACCTACGGGCTCGATTCCGGCGGCAACCCGGAACACATCCCGGACCTGACGTACGAGCAGTTCGCCAATTTTCACGCCACCTACTACCACCCCAGCAACGCCCGCTTCTTCTTCTGGGGCGACGACCCGGAAGAGGACCGGCTGGCCTGCCTGGCCGCCGTGCTGGCGCGCTTCACGCGCATTGACGTGGCGTCCGCCGTGCCCTTGCAGCCCCGTTCGGACACGCCGCGCATGCTCGAGGTGCCGTACGCCGCGTCCGAGGGCGATGACCGGGGCATGGTGACCATGAACTGGCTGCTGTGCGAAACCGCCGACGTGGAGCGCAACTTCGCCTTCGAGATGCTGGAGCACATCCTGCTGGGCCTGCCCGGTTCGCCCCTGCGGCGCGCGCTGATCGAATCTGGCCTTGGCGAGGACGTGGCGGGCGTGGGGCTGGAAAGCGACCTGCGCCAGATGTACTTCTCCGTGGGGCTCAAGGGTATCGAGCCCAGGACCGCATCCGACGTGGAAATGCTGATCATGGAAACCCTGGCCGACCTGGCCGAGGAAGGCCTGCCCGCCGACGCCGTGGAAGCCGCCGTGAACAGCGTGGAATTCGCCCTGCGCGAGAACAATTCCGGCCGTTACCCGGTGGGCCTTTCGGTGATGGTGCGCAGCCTGACCACCTGGCTGTACGACAGGGATCCGCTGGCCCTGCTGGAATGGGAAGCGCCGCTGGCGGCCATCAAGGCGCGCGTCGCCGCTGGCGAGCGGTACTTCGAAGGGCTGATCCGCGAATGGCTGCTGGACAACCAGCATGTGGCCACCGTGCTTCTGACGCCCGACCGCAAGCTGGCCGACCGGCGCGAGGCCGCAGAGGCCGCCGGGCTGGAGGCGTACCGCCAGGGCCTGCGCCAGTGCGAACGCGTGGCGCTGGTGGAGGAAACCCGCGCCCTGCGAACCTTGCAGGAAGCCCCGGACAGCCTGGAGGCCCTGGCCACCATCCCCGGCCTGGAGCTGGAAGACCTGCCGAAGGAAAACCGTCCCATCCCCAGCGAGAACCGGCAGGCGGGCACGGTGCCCGTGCTGTTCCACGATCTGGACACCTCGGGCATCGCCTACACCGAGACCACCTTCGACCTTTCCGCCGTGCCCGCGCGCCTTGTGCCCCTGGTGCCGCTGTTCGGGCGCGCCCTGTTCGAAATGGGCACCGCGAAGCGCGACTTCGTGGACCTTGGCATGCGCATCGCCCGCAAGACCGGCGGCATGGACGCGGACACCCTGTTCGCCACCACCCTTGGCGCGCGCCAGCCCCTGGCGCGGCTGGTGGTGCACGGCAAGGCCACCCGCGACAACGTGCCCGCGCTGTACGACCTGCTGTCCGAAGTGCTGCTGGAGGCGAAGTTCGACGACCGCGAGCGCTTCCAGCGCATGGTGCTGGAGGAAAAGGCCCGGCAAGAGCACGTGCTGGTGCCTTCCGGCCACGGCATCGTCATGGCCCGGCTGCGCGCGGGCTACAACGCGGCGGGCTGGCTGGACGAGGCCACCACCGGCGTGTCGTATCTGGCCTTCCTGCGCACTCTGGCCGAACGTCTGGAAAAGGACTGGGACGGCGTGCTGGCCGACCTTGCGGCGCTGCGCGGCCTGGTCCTGCGCCGTTCCGGCTGCCTGATGAACCTTACCGCCGATGCCGATGTGGCGGGGCTGGTCTCCTGCCCGGCCGCCGACCTTGCCGCCGCGCTACCCGATGCGACTGCTCCGGCCCAGACCGACGGGTGGCATCCCGCAGGCGACGCGGCGGAGGCCGAGGCGCTGGTCATGCCCGCCCAGGTCAACTACGTGGGCAAGGCGGCGGACCTGTATGGCCTGGGCTACACCTACCACGGTTCGGCCAACGTGGTGTTCAAGCACCTGCGCATGGCCTTTCTGTGGGACCGGGTGCGCGTGCAGGGCGGGGCGTACGGCGCGTTCTGCGCCTTTGACCGGGCCAGCGGCCTGCTGACCCAGGTTTCGTACCGCGACCCCAACGTGGCCGCCACGCTGGACGTGTACGACGCCACGGCGGACTACCTGCGCCGCGTCTCGCTGTCGCCCACGGAGCTGGCCAACGCCATCGTGGGCGCCATCGGCGACGTGGACAGGCACATGCTGCCCGACGCCAAGGGCTCCGCCGCGCTGTACCGCAGCCTGGTGGGAGACACCGACGCGGCGCGCCAGCAGATGCGCGACGAAATCCTTTCCACCACCAACGACCACTTCCGCGCCCTGGCCGACGTCATGGCCGCAGCGGCCCGCACGGGCCGGGTGGCGGTGCTGGGCGGCGCGGCGCTGGAACGCGTGGCGGGTGAGCGGGGCTGGCGCGTGGAGCGCGTCCTCTAGGGGCTGTTTCCGGATTGTCCTTTCGCCCGTTGGCGTCCCGCCCCGGGGGCGCGCTGCGTGGCCGTTGGGCAAGCCTGAAACCCCGCGGGCATCGAACGAAAATCCTGCGTCGGGAGTTCTGGCCAGGCCGTTCCTTCTCCGTTTTTCCCCATGGCAGCGGCCCTGTTGCGCTGGCCGGGTACACGGTATAGGAACAGCCAGACCACGCCCCACATCGCGAGGAAACCCATGAAGCAAGCCATAGACGTGTTTCACGAGTACATCGCCCGCAACGGCCTGAAGGTCACGCCGCAGCGCATGCTCATCGTAGAGGTGTTCATGAGCGCAGGCGGACACCTGACCACCGAGGAACTGTACGAACGGGTAAAGGCCACGGATCCTTCCGTGGGGCAGGCCACGGTGTACCGCACCATGAAGCTGCTGTGCGATTCCGGCCTGGCCAAGGAAGTGCACTTCGGCGACGGGGTGGCCCGCTACGAGCAGAAGTATGGCAGCAAGCACCACGACCACCTCATCTGCGAAGCCTGCGGAGAGAACATCGAGGTTCTGGACGACGAGATAGAGCGGTTGCAGGAGGATCTGGCGCGTCGCCACGGCTACGTGCTGACCTCGCACCGCATGTACCTGTTCGGGGTGTGCGGCAAGTGCCGCTCGGACGGCAAGCGCCGCCCCGCCCGCGAAGACTGATCGCCGACAACGCCTGACAACTGCCCGGTCCTCCCGCGCCATGTGCGCGGCAGGCGGGCATGGCATCCTTCCACGCATGCGACACCCCGCCCTCACGGCAACCGTGAGGGCGGGGTGTAAACTTTTGGATGCACCAAGTTGCAAACCGCGCTTTGCACTGCAAATCAGGGGTTGCGCAAAGCTGGTGGGGTGCTTTTTTATAATCCTTTTATTCAAGCGTATTAGGACTTGTCCCGGGGCGGCATGCTTCTTGATTCCAGGCAGGCAGAAACGCGTTGCGCGGTGCGCCACGCGAACCCGCAAGGAGGAGAACACACGCATGTCAGACGCCGATGCATCAAACATTGTCATCGACAAGGGGCAGTCGAAACTATCCGACCTGTGGACCAAGGAAGACTACTGGGCCATTTGGCTCGGGCTCGCGATCATCGTCGCGGCCATTTTCCTTTTCCTCGTCAACCCGCCTGCCGATTACCGGCAGAAGATCGACAAGGCCAACGCCGTCATGGCGGCCGAGGCGCAACGCGCCCCGTTCAAGACCATTGCCTGGTACAAGGCGCAGGACGACAAGTCGCGCATCAGGGCGCGCGATAGCGCCATGGGCAAGGCCATTGCGGGCATCATGAAGACGCCGCAAGGGTGGGTGTCCAACCCGATGGATTCGCTTGTGCTCAGCAAGGCGGACGCCGATGCCAAGGCTGCCGCCAACGCGGACAAGGCCGCATCAAGCAAGGCCGCGGCGGAGAGCGCCATGGCTGCCGCAGTGGCCGCCGAAAAGGCGGCGGGCGATGCCGCCTTTGCAGACGCAAGCCTGAACGCCGACGCCCAGGCCAAGATCGCGCAGTGGCGCGCGGCGGCCGCCAAGGCCAAGTCGGCGGCGGACAAGGCCAAGTCCAGCCCGTTCAACCTCATGACCTCGCTTCCGCTGATCATGGTCGCCGCGAGCCTGCTGTTCGCCATCGGCATGAAGGCCATGGGCCGTGACGTGCCGCGCTTCCTGCTCGGCTTCGTCGGGGTGTTCGCGGTGGCGTGCCTGGCCTTCATGATGGGCCAACAGTCCACCATGAAGTACTGGGGTGTCGGTGCGGAAGCATGGGCCATCATCATCGGCATGGTCATAGCCAACACCGTGGGTACGCCACGTTGGATACACCCGGCGTTGCAGGTGGAATTCTTCATCAAGACCGGCCTCGTGCTGCTGGGTGCCGAGGTGCTGTTCGACAAGATCGTGGCCATCGGCGTGCCCGGCATCTTCATGACCTGGGTGGGTACGCCCATCGTGCTCATCGGCACCTACATCTTCGGTCAGCGGGTACTGCGCCTGCACTCCAAGACCCTGAACATGGTCATCTGCGCCGACATGTCGGTATGCGGCACTTCTGCCGCCATCGCCACCGCCGCCGCGTGCCGGGCCAAGAAAGAGGAGCTGACCCTGGCCATCGGCCTTTCGCTGGTGTTCACGGCCATCATGATGATTGCCATGCCCGCCTTCATCAAGGCGGTGGACATGCCCCAGGTGCTGGCCGGGGCCTGGATGGGCGGCACCATCGACGCCACTGGCGCGGTGGCTGCGGCGGGTGCCTTTCTGGGTGAAACGGCGCTGCACGTGGCCGCCACCATCAAGATGATCCAGAACGTGCTCATCGGGGTGGTGGCCTTCGGCGTGGCCGTGTACTGGTGCACCCGCGTGGAATGCAGCGCGGGCAAGACCGCCAGCGTGGCCGACATCTGGCACCGTTTCCCCAAGTTCGTGCTGGGCTTCCTCGGGGTGTCCATCATGTTCTCGATCATCAGCGGCAGCCTTGGCCCGGACATGGGGCAGGCCCTGCTGGACCAGGGCGCCATACGCGGCCTTACCTCGCCCGCGCGCAACTGGTTCTTCTGCCTGGCCTTCGCGGCCATCGGCCTGGAAACCAACTTCCGCGAGCTTGCCCACTACCTGCAGGGCGGCAAGGCGCTGGCGCTGTACGTGGTCGGCCAGACGTTCAACCTGGTCATGGCGCTGACGCTGGCGTACATCATGTTCTACGTGCTGTTCCCCGAAATCACGGCCAAGATCTAGCTTCCGTAATCGCACGTGCCTTTCCGTGTCCTAACCGGCCCCCCGCTCCGCGCGGGCGGGGGGCCGCCTTCCGGAGTTCCCATGCGACGTACCCTTGCCGGTCGGGTGGCCAGCCTGTTTCTTTCCATCGCGGTCCTGTGGGCACTGTTCTTCGGCGCAGGCCCGCTGCTTGTGGATTCGTTGCCCGCGTTGCGCCACTACGGCGAAGTGCAGGACATCTATGGCATCCGCAGCGGGCAACTGTATTACACCGATGTGGAAACCTCGCAGATGGCGGAGATGAATTCGCGCCACACATGGCGATTCACGCCGCGCGGGCCGGACGCGACCCATTGAGGCGGCATGCAGGGGGGCGGACTTGACGCGGGTGACCAGCCCGACATACCGTCCGTACATCCCGCGTCCTCGCGGCCTTTCACCTGGTCGGTGCCGTTCATGCACATTCCCAAGCCGCACACGCTCCAGCACAAGTTCCTCGCCGGGCTGGCCGTCGTGGTGGTCTGCCTTGGCGGGGTGTTCGCCTCGGCCCTGTACGTGCACCTGCGCGACGTGCTCGAAGAAGAGGTGCAGGCCAAGGCCGAACTGGTCTTCGCCCAGGTGGACGCCATCCAGGGTTTCGTGCGGGACGTCCTGCGTCCGCGCGTGATGGAGGAGCACCCCGGCGACTTCATCATAGAGGCCATGTCCTCGTCGTTCATCTCGCGTCTGGTCATGGACCGCATGCGCGGCACGGGCACCGGGCATACCTACCGCCGGGTGGCCATCTCCGCCCGCAACCCAGCCTACGAAGCCACTCCCCGAGAGCGGGAGCTGATCCAGTACTTTCGCGTCAATCCGGACGTTCCGCTGTGGACCGGCTACGACATCGTGAACGGGCAGGAATACTACGCCATTGCCCGGCCCGTGGTGTTCACCGAGCCGTGCATGGCCTGCCATGGCCGACCCGTGGACGCCCCGCCGGAACTGGTGGACATGTACGGTGCGCGCGGCTTCGGCCAGGCCATGAACATGGCCGCCGGGCTGGACTACGTGGCGGTGCCCGTTTCCGCGTCGGTGGAGGGGTTGCGCCAGTCCATCACCATCTTCTTCATGTCGCTGGTGGGGTGTGCCCTGATATTCTTCTCGTCGGCCAGCGTGGTGTTCCGCGTGCTGGTGGTGCGCAACCTGCGCCGTCTGACCGGGGTATTCCGGCGCACCCTGGCGCAGGGGGCCGAATGCGGCGCCGGGTTCTGCGGGGCGGATGGCAGCGCCGCGCTCATCGAAAGGCTGGAGCAGGGCGACGAGATCGACGAACTGGTGGACGGCTTCGAGCAGGTGGCCCACCACCTGGCCGACGCCCGGATCCAGTTGCAGAGTTATGCCGCCAACCTGCGCCAGATGGTGGACGAGCGCACCGCCGAACTCTCGCGCGAGGCGGATGAACGCCGCAGCGACGTTGCCCTGTTCGTGCGCCTGTTCGAGGAGATGCGTACCCTGCGCACCCGCGAGGGCCTGTGGCATTGCGCCCTGCCGCAGATCTGCCGCCGCTTCGGCGCGCGGCGCATCGCCTACGTGTGCACCCTGGTCTCGCACAATTTCTACGCATGGCCAGAGCCCGACCGGCGTCCCGATCTGCCCCGGTCCCTGGTCGCCGCACTGACCGGCGGGCAGGTGGTGGGGCATGGCGCCTCGCTGTTCGTGCCGGTGGAAGCCCAGGCCGGTGCGGCGGAAGGCTTGCTGTGCCTGGAATGGGACGACGCCGACGACGCCGCGCGCCAGAACCTGGACGTGCTGGCCGCGCTGGGACGGCAGCTTGGCACCGTTGCCGAAAACCTTTCGGCCCTGGACCGGCTGGTGCGCCACATGGACGTGCTGCAATCGGTGTTCGAGGGCATCCGCGATCCGCTGGCCCTGGTGGACGGCTCCGGTTCGGTGATCATCGCCAACGAGGGCGCGCGGCGCCTGTCGCTGGAGCTTTCCGGCGGGGCCGTCCCCTCCGGTGACCTGCTGGCCGCCCTGCGTGGTGGTGACGGCGGCGCCCCGGGCGGCAATTCCGGCGGCGTTCGGGCCATCGGCGCGTACGCTGGAGGCGGCGATACCCATGGCGCGGCGGGCACGGGACACGCGGGGGTGGGCATTCCCGCACCGGCGCAAGGGGCGGAATCGCGCGAGGTGACGCTGCCCGGCGGGCGATCATTCATGGTCAACCTGTACCCGCTGGCGCGCGCGGCCGACGAGCCGGGTCGCGCTGCGGTCTACGTGCGCGAGACAACGCTGGAAAAGCGCATGTTCGCGCAGGTCAGCCAGAGCGAAAAGATGGTCACCGTGGGCAAACTGGCCGCAGGGCTCGCCCACGAGATCAACAATCCGCTGGGGGTCATCCTGTGCTACGCCGAGCTGCTGCGCCGCAATACCGGCGATGCCCAGCAGCAGGCCGACCTGGACGTGATCCTGCGGCACACCCGCCAGGCACAGCGCGTGCTGCGCGACCTGCTGAACTTCGCCCGGCCCAAGGCCGCCGGGGCCGCGCCTTCGGACATCGCCCGCGTGGCGCGGTCGGTGGCGGAGGTCTTCGGGGTGCAGGCGGCCAAGAAGTTCGCCTCTGTCATGGCGGAGGCGGAGCCGGACCTGCCCCCGGTGACGGCGGGCGAGCAGGCCCTGGAGCAGATTTTCAGCAATCTCGTGCTCAATGCGCTGGACGCGCTGCCCGCATCGGGCGAGGGCAGGGTGCGCATCCGGGTGCGACGGGGAGAAAACCCCGGCGAGGTGGTGGCCACAGTGGCCGATTCCGGCACCGGCGTTCCCGAACATCTGCGCAAGGATGTGTTCGATCCGTTCTTCACCACCAAGGAAATGGGCACGGGCCTCGGCCTTGCCGTGGTCTACGGCCTGGTGGTGGACGCGGGCGGCAGCGTGACTGCGGGCGACAGCGCGGAACTTGGTGGGGCGGAATTCACGGTGCGCCTGCCGGTGGTGGGGGCCGTATGCCCCACGCCGCCCGTCGTCCCCATGCCGTCCGCAGGCGCCGTGCCGCAGTCCCTGCCCATTTCGGCCCCTGCGCCGTCCGGTCCCGCGCCCGACTCCGGATCCGGCCCGGCTGCCGGTGAACCGGCGAACAGTGACGCCCCAATCCGGGAGGAATGATGCCCCACCGACCGCACGTGCTCATCGTGGACGACGAACCGGATTTTGCCCGGGGGCTTTCGCGGCTGGCTGCGGAACTGTTTCCCGAGGTAGTTGTTTCGCAGGCGTTTTCCGGCGCGGAGGCACTGGACTGCCTGCGTGCGCAACGGGTGGACGTTCTGCTCACCGACCTGCGCATGCCGGGCATGACCGGTCTGCAACTGTTGACCATGGCGCTGGAGCAGGACCAGGACCTGAGCGTGGTGGTGCTGACCGCGCACGGCTCCATCGAAACGGCGGTGGAGGCGTTGCGCGCCGGGGCCTACGATTTCGTGGCCAAGCCCGTGGAGCCGGACCAGTTGGCCCGCGTGCTGGGCAAGGGGCTGGAGCGCAGCCGGCTGCTGGCGGAAAACCGCCGCCTGCGCGACGTGGTTTCGCTGGGCACCGGTCGCGACGAACTGGTGGGCCTGGGGCAGGCCATGCAGACCCTGCGCCGCACCATCGCCACCGTGGCCCAGTCGGACTATACGGTGCTGGTGCGGGGCGAATCGGGCACCGGCAAGGAAATGGTGGCCCGCACCATCCATCGACAAAGTCAGCGCGCCTCCATGCCCTTTCTGGCCGTGAACTGCCCGGCCATTCCGGAACACCTGCTGGAAAGCGAACTGTTCGGCCATGTGCGCGGGGCCTTCACCGGGGCGGAGCGCGACCGCAAGGGGCTGTTCGCCATGGCGGACGATGGCACCGTGCATCTGGACGAAATAGGCGACATCTCGCAGGCCATCCAGACCAAGCTGCTGCGCTTTCTGCAAGAGGGCGAAATACGGCCCGTGGGTTCCGGGCGTACGGAAAACGTGGATGTGCGGGTGGTGGCCTCCACCAATCAGGATCTGGAGGCGCGCATGGCCTCGCGGGAATTCCGCGAGGATCTGTTCTACCGGCTCAACGTGGTCACCATCCGGGTGCCTCCCCTGCGCGAACGGGTGGAGGACATCCCCCTGCTGGTGGTCACCTTCCTGCGCAATGCCTGCGACGAACTGGGCCTGCCCCAGAAGACCGTGACGCCCGACGTGCTCGACTACCTGGCCGGGCGTGATTGGCCGGGCAACGTGCGCGAACTGCAAAACGTGGTGCGCAGGCTGACCCTGTTCAGCGGCGGCGATGTGCTGGGCATGGATACGGTGCGCCACGTGGCGGCGGGCGGGCATGGCCGCACGGGCGACTGGCTGCGTACCCGGCAGGGGGGATTTGCAGGCGCTGCCGGTTCAGGCATCGCTGATGGCGGCGTTGCCGCCGCGCCAATGCCCGGCCAGACGGGCGGCCCGGAGGCCGCCGGGGGCATCGTGCCCAGTGGGGCAGCCGGAGCTGGCGGAGCAGGCGCGTCAGGCGGGGCAGGCGGATCAGCCGGATCAGCCGGAGCTGGCGGAGCAGGCGCCACAGTCCCGGCAGGGGGCGGCGTGGTGCCGTACAAGGAGGCCAAGGCCCGCGTCACCGACCGGTTCACCCAGAGCTACCTGCGCGACCTGCTGGCCCAGACCGGGGGCAACGTGTCCGAGGCGGCGCGGCTGTCCGGCCTGTCGCGGGTGGCCATCCAGAAGATGGTGGCGCGGCTGGGGATGGATGTAGGCGAGTTCCGGGGCTAGGCCGTCATTCCCGCGTGGCCACCAGAATGCCGCCCAGGATCAGCGCGCCGCTCACGAAGTGGGCGGGCGTCACCGGTTCGCCCAGCAGCAGCAGCGCCTCCAGCCCGCTGAACGCAGGCAGGGAATAGTAGATCAGCGCCGCGCGGCTGGGGCCGATGGCCGCGATGGCCAGGTTCCAGCAGCGGTAGGCGATGAGCGACGCCCCCAGCCCGATGTACAGCACCCCGATCACTGCCTGCGGCGTGAACACGGGCATGGGCCCGGTGGAAAGCTCCCACGCCAGCATGGGCAGGACGCCCAGCAGCCCGGGAATGAAGGTGGCCATGAGGAACGTGGTCTGCCCCACGCCCGCCGGACGCTTGCGCACCAGCACCGAATACCCCGCGAACAGCATGGAGGCGGCCACCATCCACAGGTCGCCGCTGGTGAAGGTGAGCGTGGAAAGGCGCGCAAGGTCGCCCCGCGTCACCAGCACCACGATGCCGGTCACCGCCGTGGCCAGGCCCGCCAGGCGGCGAACGGTCACCGCCTCGCCCAGGAATACCCGTGAAAACAGGATGATGAAGATGGGCGATGACGTGGCGATGAGCGCCATGTTCAGCGCGGCGGTGGTGCGCCCGGCCACGTAGATGAAGGTGTTGAACACCGAAACGCCCACGAAGCCGGTCACGCAGAAATAGACCAGATGGGCGCGCACCACCGGCCATTCGCGGCGCAACGGGCCAAGGCCGAAAGGCAGCAGGACGCAGGTGGCCACCAGCCACCGCGCGAACGAGACGGATACCGGCGGCATGCTGTCGGCCAGCGCGCGCGCCACGATGAAATTGCCGGACCAGATGACGGTGGCCGCCAGCGCCAGAAGGACGCCGCGCGTGCCGCCGCCAAGGCCCTCGTTGCGGGGGGATGCGTGCATGGATGTACTCCGGAAATGAGAGCATCCTGCCTACGCCGGGGGCATGGGGGTGTCAAGCGGGCGGGCTGGCGGGCGAAAGGGCAGAACTGGCGGAATGGGCACGACTGTCAGAACGGGCAGAACGGGCAGAACGGGCAGAATTGAGCGGCCAGTGCCGGACCGTGCCGGACTGGATCGGACTGGGCCGGGCAGTGCCGACCTGTGCCGGACCGTACCGGACAGTGATGAACAGGATTGAACCCGGTAGGACTGGGCATGCGGTGGCAAGCGTCGCGGGGGCTGCCACGCAGCGCGCCCCCGTCGGCGGGAACGACGGGGGCGCGGGCGGGAGGGGTGCGTAGCACTCTTTCGTAAGCACACCGAGCGGGTTGGTGTTACGATTTGATGAATCGTATGTGTAACATCTAGCTGTTTGTAGAAAGCGTGTCAACAGTCGGGGCAAAGTTCTGTGCGCTGGCTTGCGGAAACCGGCAGCCGTATCTCCGTGTGCACCACCGTGCCTTTGTCCGGGCTCCGTCCGTCGTGCCGGGGTTCTGTCCGGCGTGCCCCGCGCTCCATGCCCGTGGCCGTGTTCCGGCCTGCATCCACGCCCTTTCATGCTGCATTCGCGCCCTGGGGCTCCCTTGCCCATGGCGCCCGCGCGGGGTAGGAGAGGTGTTCGCGTCCAACCCGTGCCCGTTGGCACGCGCGGTGCCGTCGTGTGGGCAGTCCGTGCGTGGCGGCGCCCCTGCGCGCAAGAAGGAAAAGGAACAGACCGTGACCATGACCGGATTCTTCAACGTTCTCTCGGTGGAGGCGTTCACCGAGCTTTTGCGCGCCTTTCCGCCGCTGGCGGCGGAAACGGCGGAACTGCACCACGCCGATGGCCGGGTGCTGGCGGCGGACGTCATTGCCGCCGAAGACCTGCCCCTTACCGATCGCGCGGGCATGGACGGCTACGCCGTGCGCGCCGCCGACCTGTTCGGCGCCACGGAAACAAGCCCCGCCTACCTCGAATGCGACGGCAGGGTGGACATAGAGCACCCCGCCACCTTCGCCGTTGCGCCGGGCCGCTGCGCCGCCATAGTCACCGGCGGGGTCATGCCCGAAGGCACCGACGCGGTTATCATGGTGGAACATACCCACGAACTGGGCGCGGGCACCATCGAAATGCGCCGTGCCGTGGCCCCCGGCGAAAACGTGATGCTGCGCGGCGAGGACGCCATGGCGGGCACGCCCGCATTGACGGCGGGCACCCGGCTGCGCCCGCAGGAAGTGGGCATGCTGGCCGCCGTGGGCGCCACCACGGTGCGCGTGCGCCGCGCCCCGCGCGTGGTCGTCATTTCCACCGGCGACGAACTGGTGCCCCCGGAGGCCACGCCCCGGCCCGGCCAGGTACGCGACGTGAACAGCCACACCCTGGCCGCGCTGGTGCGCCGGGCCGGGTGTGAGGCGCGCTGTCTCGGCATCGTGCCCGACGAACTGGACGCGCTGGAAGCGGCCCTGCGCGAGGGACTGCGTGACGCCGACGTGGTGTTGCTGTCCGGCGGCAGTTCGGTGGGGGTGCGCGACCTGACCGTGGCCGCGCTGTCGCGCATCGAAGGGGCGGAACTGCTGGCCCACGGCGTGGCCATCAGCCCCGGCAAGCCGACCATCCTTGCGCGTGTACGTGCGGAGGACGGCGGCGGCTGCCGCGCGGTGTGGGGCCTGCCGGGGCAGGTAACCTCCGCCCAGGTGGTCATGTTCGTGCTGGGGGTGCCCTTCCTGCACCATCTTTCCGGCAGGACCGACGCCTTCGACCGGTCGCTGTGGCCCGCGCGCCGGGTGCGCCTGGCGCGCAACGTGGCCTCGCGGCAGGGGCGCGAGGACTGGGTGCGGGTGCGCATCGAGGCCGAAGGGGGCAGCGGCGATGCCGCATCGCCATCGGTCGCGACGCCATCGGTCGCGTCACCGTCCGCAGTACCGCTGCTGGGCAAGTCCGGCCTGCTGCACACGCTTACCGGGGCGCACGCGCTGGTGCGCATCCCGGAGCGGGCGGAAGGACTTGTGGCGGGCAGCGAGCACGACGCCTATCTCATCTGATCCAACGCGGCCTTTTCGCTTTCGGCTGCGTCAGATGCGTTTTTTGTTCCAGTCACGTACCAAAGAGTACGCTCCCTCCACAAAAAAGCGCATCTTCCTTGCCGGAAACGAAAATTTTCGCGTTGGCGGCTGTACCTTGATACGGAATACCAAACCATGCGCATTCTTTTCTTTGGCGACATCGTGGGCAAGCCGGGCAGGCAGGCCCTGAAGGAACAGCTGCCTGCCCTGCGGCGCGAGCACGCCGCCGACGTGGTCATCGCCAATGGCGAAAACGCCTCCGGCGGCATCGGCCTGACGGCGGAAACCCTGCGCGAGCTGCTGGGCATGGGCATCGACATCCTGACCACCGGCAACCACGTCTGGAAGCACCGCGACCTGTACGGCGCGCTGGACAAGGAGCCGCGCCTGCTGCGCCCCGCCAACTACCCGGCGGGCGCGCCGGGGCGGGGCCTTGGCGTGTACGACCTGCCCGGTGGCCACCGCCTTGCCGTGCTGAACCTGTGCGGCACCACCTACATGGACCCGCTGGACTGCCCCTTCCGCACGGCGGAAACCCTGCTGGCCCGGCTGGAGGCGGAAGAGGGGCACCCCCTCGTGCGCCTGGTGGATTTCCACGCCGAGGCCACCAGCGAAAAGAAGGCCCTTGGCTGGTTTCTGGATGGCCGGGTCAGCGCGGTCATCGGCACGCACACCCACGTGCAGACCGCCGATGCCATGTTGTTGCCCGGCGGTACCGCCTACCTGACCGACGCGGGCATGTGCGGGGTGGAGGCGTCGGTGCTGGGCATGGACCACAAGGTCATCGTCGACCGCTTTCTGACCCGGCTGCCGCAGCGCTTTCGCCCGGCCACGGGGCGCGGTTCGCTGAACGGCGTACTGCTGGACGTGGACGAAGGGATCGGCAGGGCGCGGTCCATCCGCGCGTTGCGCGTGGCCTGCCCGGCGGCAGAGGCATTCGATACGGACAACGCCGCGTCGCAGGCCACGGACGCCTGACGGACAGGGCCTTGCTGGCGGGCGCGGGGCGGCAGGGCAGCTGTAGTTGTTGCCACGCCTTTCGCCGGGTGGCAGCGGTTTCTGCCTGTCGCCGCCGTTCCTCCACCGGCCCGCCTTGGGCGCCCGCCCGGCTTCCCGTCGGCCCCCATCCGGCCCCTGTCCGGGCCCCATTCAGGTTGACACCACCCGCCATCTCTGGAAGACCGTCCCGATACCATGCAGAGGGGTTGCAGACCATGATCGACATCGACACCCAGTTGGAACGCATCAAGCGCGGCATGGCCGAACTCATCGACGAGGCCGAACTGCGCAAGAAGATTGCGCGCGGCGCGCCGCTGCGCATCAAGGCGGGCTTCGACCCCACCGCGCCGGACCTGCACCTGGGCCACACGGTGCTCATCCACAAGCTGCGCCATTTTCAGGAGCTTGGCCACACCGTCATCTTCCTGATCGGAGACTTCACGGGACAGATCGGCGACCCTTCGGGCCGCTCGGACACCCGCCCGCCGCTGACGCCGGAACAGATCCTGGAAAACGCCGAGACCTACAAGAAGCAGGTCTTCAAGATCCTGGATCCGGAAAAGACCGAGGTAGATTTCAACTCGCGCTGGATGAACGCCTTTTCCGCCGCGGACTTCGTGCGCCTGGCCTCGCGCTACACCGTGGCCCGCATGCTGGAGCGCGACGACTTCGAAAAGCGTTACCGCGACGGGCGGCCCATCGCCATCCACGAATTCCTGTACCCGCTGGTGCAGGGGTACGATTCCGTGGCCCTGCGCGCCGACGTGGAACTGGGCGGCACCGACCAGAAATTCAACCTGCTCGTGGGGCGCACCCTGCAATCCCAGTACGGGCAGGAGCCGCAGTGCATCCTTACCGTGCCCCTGCTTGAAGGGCTGGACGGCGTGAAGAAGATGTCGAAGTCCCTCGGCAACTACGTGGGCATCGACGAGCCGCCGTCCGACATGTTCGGCAAGATCATGTCCGTGTCCGACGACCTGATGTGGCGGTACTACGAACTCGTCTCCGCCCGCTCGCTGGACGACATCGCGGACATGAAGCGCCGCGTGCAGGCCGGCGAGGCGCACCCCAAGGCGGTGAAGGAAGACCTGGCCTTCGAGATCACCGCCCGCTACCACGGCGACGACAAGGCCGCCGAGGCCCGGCAGGGCTTCAACGCCGTGTTCGCAGGCGGCGGCGTGCCAGACGATGCGCCCGAACACTCCTGCCCCCAGGGCGAGGACAGTACCCCGCCGGTGTTCCTGGAAGCGGCGGGGCTGGTCAAGTCGCGCGGCGAGGCCAAGCGGCTGATCAAGGAAGGCGCCCTGTCCGTGGACGGCGTGCGCTGCGATGACGCCATGGCCCCGCTGGCCCCCGGCAGCTACGTGGTCAAGCTGGGCAAGAAGCGCTTCCTGCGCCTGACCGTGACGGGGTAGCCCCGGCCCGCATCCGGTGCGTTTGCGGTCACACTGCAACACCGCGCGTTTACAGACATTCGCATGGCATTCTCACGCCGCTCCGGTTCGCCGGGGCGGCGTTTTTCCTGTTGAGCTCCCTGTGCAGTGTAAAGATATGTAAAGGTGGGCCGATATGACCTTGTGACGGCAACCAGTCACGGGGTGACGCCATGATCCTTTCCCCCATCTCCGGCTACCTGCTGCGCGAATCGCAGGAACGGCAGCAGGAGGCCCGCCGCGCCCGGTACGGCACCGGCCCGGTAAGCCTGCGCGGCAGCCTGACCGACGCCTACGACACCGTGTCCACCCGCACGCCCGATGTGGTGTTCGAGTTCGGCGACGTTTCGCGTGCGCGTCAGAATCAGGATGACGCCTACGGCTATCTTCTGGCCGGGGGCGACGTGCTGCGGGGGGGCAAACCCATCACGCACGTGACGAAATCCGGCCTGCTGGTTGAGGTGGGGCCCACGCCCGTTCGTGGTCAGGACGGCAGCACGACCATGGGGTGGGCCGTATCGTTCAGCCGCAACGGTGAACTGGTGGGTGCCGGCCTTATCCGGAAGGATACCCGGGTGGTGGAAAATGCCGACGGCACGGTGAGCCTGGAGGCGGCACCCGACGGCGAAACCCTGGACGGCACCGGGGACGACGACTTTTTCATCCGGCTGAGCGACCGTCAGGTGCACGCGGGTGGCGGTGACGACGTGGTCATCTCGCTGGGCGGCAGCGGCGGGGTGGACGGCGGCACCGGCAACGATGCCATTCTGGGCATGTTCCGGGGCGTGGCCGCCGAAGGCCCCGAAGGGCTGACACTGCTCGACGGGGGCGAGGGCGATGACCTGATCCGCGCCGACAACGGCGTGCACGTGGCGCTGGTTGGCGGCACCGGCAATGACACCCTGGACGGCGCCGTGGCCCATTCGCTGGTGCGCGGCGGCGCGGGCGACGACACGCTGAAGGGCGAGGCGCACTACGCGGTCATGGACGGGGAGGACGGCAATGACCTGTATAAAATGGACATGGCCGCCTGGTCGCAGGTGGCGGGCGGCAACGGCGACGACGCGCTGACCGGCACGTTCCTGCGTTCCGGCATGGCGGGTGGCGAAGGGGACGACACCTTTGATGGCCGGTTCCAGGTCTCCGACCTGCTGGGCGAGTCGGGGGATGATACCTTTCGGGGGATGTACGAGCGCGGCAGGGCAGACGGAGGCGAAGGCGACGACGCCTTTGCCGTGGACGCGGCGCACACCACGGAGTTTGCGGGCGGGGCAGGAGACGACACCCTGCGTGCCGTGACATCGTTTTTCGCCAGCTATGACGGCGGCGAAGGACACGACGTGGTGGAACTGGGGCGCAGGCGGCGGCTCAGTCCATCGGGTGACTACGTGCCGGGTGGCCTGTCGCACGTGGGCTGGAAGGTCGAGGGTCTTGCGGGCGACTATTACGCTGAAGGAGACCTGGCCCACAACACGGTGCGCGGCGGCGAGGGCGCGGACGACCTGACCGTGTACGGGGCGCCGGACGACCGGCGCGGGCTGGATGATCCCGCGCGGGTCAGCGGAGGCAAGGGGCGCGACGTGGTGGCCATCTACGGGGCCATGCAGCGGTTGGGGCAGTTGTACGGAGAAGAGGAAGACGGAGAAATGGGGGTGCTGCTGCTGCCGTACGTGTAGCGGCGGGCATGATGCCTGCCCTGTTGCGCTGTCGGGAACTGTGTTTCCGGCGGCTTTTTTGTGTCCAATCTCCAATCCGGACAGACCGCGTGGCCTGCGTCATGCCTGTTGCGCCGCACGGCGCCACCGCGCCTCCATGGGGGGGCCTCGGGGGGTAGGGTTGCCCCGCGTTGTGGCGCACACCCCTTCTCATGAAAGCGCAACTGCTCTATGGTGCTGGCAGAATCAGCAATCCGGAAGCATGGAGCGAGTATGAGCGCGAAGCCGGAAAAGAGTCGGTCGGGGTGGTCGCCAACAGCCATTGCAGTGCGCGGCAAGGCGTGGTGGGCCCTGCGGAGGGTGCGCCGCTGGACGTACACCGTTGTCGCCATCGTCGCGGCCTGGGGCGTGCTGGCCGGGTTGGCCATGCCGCCGCTGTTGCGCGGCGTGCTGGAAGACCAGCTGTCCGACAAGCTGCGGGTGCGCTGCGCCGTGGAAAAGGTGCGCTTCAACCCCTATTCGTGGGCGCTGTCCATTCAGGGCGTGCGCGTGCCCAACCCTACCGGCGACGGCGACATGCTGACCTTCGACGCGCTGGAATTCTCGCCCGGCCTTTCCGCCGCGTTGCGCCTTGCGCCGGTGCTGGCCTACGTGCGGCTGGTGAACCCGGTGGTGTACGTGGCCCATTTCGGTGACGGGCGCTATTCCTTTTCGGAATTCATTCCCGCGGACGGAGACGGCGAGGGCGGCAAGCAGGACCGTGCGGATCGCGCGGACGAGGCGAGCAAACCGCTGTTCCCCTTTGCTGCCAGCAATTTCGAGGTGGTCAACGGCACGGTGATCTTTCACGACGCGCCGCAGAAGACCATCCACACCATCACGGAATTGCAGTTCGTGGTGCCGTTCACCTCCACCATGGAACGTGACCGCGAGCGGATCATCACCCCCAGCCTCAACGCCACCGTGGACGGCAGGGCGCTGAACGTGCAGGGGCGGTTGCTGCCCTTTGCCGAGCACCTGCGCACCGAGTTCGACGTGGTCACCGATGAGGTGGACCTGACCCAGTACCGCGAATACCTGGCCGCGTTCACACCGCTGCGCCTGGAATCGGGGCGGCTGGGCGTGAACCTGAAACTGGTGGTGGAGCAGCCCGCCGCGCACGACGTGGAGTTCGGGCTGGCGGGGTCCGTGACCCTGAACGACCTGCGCGTGAACGCGCCCGACGGCAAGGAGGCGGTGTTGGGGCTGACCTCCGGCGTGGTGGAGGTGGAGGAATTTTCGCTGCTGGATCGGCACGTGGACGTGCGCCGGGTTGCCCTGGACGGGTTGCTGGCGCGGGTGGGACGGTTGGCCGACGGCAGCATCGACTGGCTGGGCTTCGTTGCCCCGGCGGGCGGGAAGCGGCAGGGGCCAGAGCAGTCCAAACAGGATCAGGCAAAACAGGTTCAGGCGAAACAGGATAGGGCAGGGCAGGTCGACGGCGCACGGAATGATCGCCAGAACGGCCCGCAGAATGGAACCATGGCCGCCAATGCCGCCGTTGCGTCCAGCGGGGCCAATGGAACGGGGGCGGGCGGAGCGACAGTGAAGAACCCGGCGTCGCCCCCGGCTTCGGGCACAGCGGCGGACCAGCTGCCTTTCGTGGTCAACGTGCACACCCTGGGCCTGCGCGATGCCACGGTGGTCTGGAAGGATGCCTCGGTGCCGGGCGGCGCGGTGGTGCGCCTGAGCGGCCTTGATGCGACCCTGACCGATTTCGCCACGCCCGGCGGCAAGCAGCAGCCCAAGGGCGGCGGGGCGTTCACCGCGTCGCTGCGCATGGACGGCGGCGGCGCGGCGGGTGAAGCCGCCAAACCCGGCGCCGGTGGCAAACCGGGCGCAGGCGCGGGCACCCTGAAGGCCGAAGGCACGCTGACATTGGAACCGCTGGGTGTCACCCTGCGGCTGGACGCGCGCGACCTGCCCCTGCTGCCGGTGCGCGGCTACCTGGCCCAGGCGGTGCCTGCCCTGTCGCTGGATGCAGGGGCGGCGGGCGTGCAGGGCGAGATGGACCTTTCGCTGGCCGCGCCGGATGCACCGGGGCTTGTGGTGCGCAAGGGCGCGGCGCAGGTGTCGGGTCTTGTCCTGTCACTTTCGGGGGCACTTGCCGACCAGAAGCAGCCGTCCGTGAGCCTGAGCAAGCTGGATGTGGCCGACACCTCGGTGGACCTTGCAGCGCGCAACGTGGCCGTGGGGCCGGTGACGTTGACCAGGCCCGACGTGCGGGTGGTGCGCGGCAAGGACGGCGCCATCGACCTTGCCGCGCTGGCGGGGGGAACCGCACCGGCGGAGTCCGCCAAGTCGCAACCAACCGGGGCCCGATCCGTACGGGGCAAGGGGCAGGAACGCCCGGCGGCGCGCGGGGCTTCACGCACCGCGCCGCAGAAACCCGCCGCCACGCCGGAAGGGCCGGAGTGGCAGGTGTCCGTGGCCTCCCTGCGTGTGGACGAGGGCCGCGTGACCTTCGAGGACCGGCAGCCAAGGGATGCGGGCGCGCTTTCCCTGGAAGGGATGCGTCTGGTCACCGGCCCGCTGTCGCTGCAACGCGGTGCGCCGCTGGACGTGGATTTTTCCGCGCGCTGGCAGAAGCAGGGCACCATCGGCATCAAGGCCAAGGGCACGGCGCAGCCGCTGCACATGACCGTGGACAGCAGGTTGGCCAAGGTGGACCTACGCCCGCTGGACCCGTACCTGGGCGAGGCGACCGACCTGCTGTTCGGCAGCGGGGAGGTATCGTCGGAACTCAAGGTGGCCCTGCGCGAGCAGCCCGCCCCGGCAACTCCGGCAGGCAGGGCACGCCGCGCGTCCCCATCCGGCGGACAGGGGGCGGAACCGGCGCTGGAGGTCAGCGTGGAGGGCGCGGCCCGGCTGGACAATCTGTCGCTGAAGCTGGCCGGGGGCAAGCAGGAGCTTGCCTCGCTGCGACGGTTTGCGGTGCGCGGGCTGCGCTTCGGCCAGCAGCCTTCGGGCGACCTTTCCCTGCGCGTGCAGGAAGTGGGGCTGGAAAAGCCCAAGCTTTCGGTGATGGTGTTCAAGGACGGCTCCACCAGCATCAGCCGGGCCATGGGGGCGAAGCCCCCTGCGGCGGCGAAGGACGCGAAGTCCCCGGCAGACGCAAAGGACGCGAAGGCTTCGGCAGCGGAGAAGGACGCGAAGGCTTCGGCAGGCGCCACCGC
This sequence comes from Nitratidesulfovibrio sp. SRB-5, assembly GCF_019931275.1. Lineage (NCBI taxonomy): Bacteria > Pseudomonadati > Thermodesulfobacteriota > Desulfovibrionia > Desulfovibrionales > Desulfovibrionaceae > Nitratidesulfovibrio > Nitratidesulfovibrio sp. SRB-5. The sequence continues at coordinate 757,321 of NZ_JAIOTY010000002.1, forward strand.
GCAGCCTCCCAAGGCTGCGTCCGGTCCCGCCACGGATTCGGCATCGCCGCCACCCGCGCCTTCCGCCGCCTCTGGTTCCTCTGGTGCGCCCGTACCCGGCGACGGTACGGAGGTCGTGGCGCGTCCCAACGCCGGGCCGTTCACCACGCTGGAGGTGGGCAGCCTGTCCATTTCCGGCGGAGCGTTGCGCTTCCGCGACGAGCGCATGTCCCCGGCCTATGCCGCCGAAGTGTCCGACATCGAGGGGCGCATCTCCGGCGTCTCGCTGGACCCGGCCTCGCGGGCCGAGGTGCAGTTGCGCGCGGGCATCGAAGGGGTGCCGGTGCTGGTGGGCGGCACGGTGAACCCGCTCATTCATCCCGTGTTCGCGGACATGCGTTTCACCATGTCCGGGCTGGATCTGGTGCCCCTGTCGCCCTACGCGGTGCAGTACATTGCCTATCCCGTGGAACACGGGCGCTTTTCCGCCGACGTGGCCGTAAAGGCGGAAAACTGGGTGCTGGACGCCGACAACCATTTCACCCTCAGCCAGATCGAACTGGGCAGCAAGGACAACAGGCCCGATGCGCCCAACTACCCGGTAAAGCTGGGGCTGGCCCTGTTGCAGGACATGAGCGGCAACGTGGACCTGCGCCTGCCCGTGAAGGGGCGGCTGGACGACCCGGAATTCCGCCTGGGCGGCGTGGTCATGCAGGCCGTGCTGAACCTGATGGTCAAGGTGGTCACCTCGCCCTTCGCGCTGGTGGGCAGCGTGCTCAGTCTGGGGTCCGGCGGCAGGGACATGCGCTACGTGGAATTTCCGCCCGGCGTCGCAACGCTGAACGAGGCGGCGGAAAAGGATCTGCGCGCCGTGGTCGAGGTGTTGCGCCAGCGTCCGCGCCTGAAGCTGGAAGTGCAGGGCGCGGCGGAACCGGATGGCGACACGCGCGGCCTGAAGGAACAGGCCCTGCTGCGCGCCCTGCGCGAGGCCAAGCACGCCTCGCTGTCGCGCGCCGAGCGGGCGCGGGTGAACGTGGACGATCTGGTCATCGACAAGGACGAATACGAGGATCTGCTGGACGAGGTGTACAAGGACGCGCCCTTCGAAAAGCCGCGCAACGTGGTGGGCTTTACGAAATCACAGCCTGTGGACGTGATGGAGGCCGCGCTGAAGGAACATCACGAGGTGACCCCGGAGGCGCTGAAGGAACTGGCCACCGCACGGTCCAAGGCCGTGCGCGACAAGCTGCTGGAAATCGATCCGACGCTGGGCGAGCGGGTGTTTTTGGCGGGGGCCAAGGTGGCGCCTGCTGCTGGCGGGAATGGTGGGACTGGTGGGGATGGCGCCAAGGGCGGAGGGAGCAGGGTTAATCTGGGATTGCAGTAGTAATTGGGAAAGGGATCAAGAGGGGAGAGGTTGTGCGCGGTTGCAACCGGCTTCCACGAAGACAGTCCCGCCCCTTTGACTGCCCTTGATTTCGTTATGTCTCCGACGGGCAGGGGGTGTTGTAACGAACACCCCCTGCACCCCCGCGTTCCAGGGGGACTTCGCCACCCCTGGACCCCAACGCTTCATTCACCGCGCTCCTTCCGTCGTCAGCTTCCCTCTGGCGCGGGGCGCCTTCGGGTGATCTGCCGACGGGAACGCGAATGTGCGCCCATCTCTCGTCGCCTTGACGTCGCCTGGGCGCCTTTTTAGTACGTATCCTGCACCGCATTCTTACGCCGGGCAGCTTCCCTGCGGCGCTGGCGCGCCTCGGGCGATCTGCCTGGCTGAATGCGATGTGCGCAAGGCTCCCGCAGGCAGGGTGCAGCGAGGGTGTCCGTGCCACACGTATCCTGCGCGGCGTTAGCTCGGCGTCAGCTTCCCTTCGGCGCGGGGCGCTTCCGGGTGATCTGCCGCCGAAGTGACGCCGCGTAGGATACGCTGGGGGGACCCGGGGGGCAGCGCCCCCCGGAGCGCGGGGGTACAGGGGGCCGCCGCTTAGTGGCCCCTTGCCCGCCGGAGGCATAACGAAATCGAGCGCAATCAACAGCGCACGACTGTTTTCGTAGAAGCCGACTACAACCGCGCACTCCCTCTCCCCAAACCGGCCAACACCCTGTTCCCCGTCACCAGCACCACCAAACAAAAGGGGCCACCTTGCGGCAGCCCCCATCAATCAATCCCCGTACCCCTCGGAGGGCGGCGGCGGAACGAACGTCAAATCCTCGAACGCGGTGTGCGAGGCCAGGTAGGCAAGCTCGGCAACGCCCACGGGCCCGTTGCGCTGCTTGCCGATGATGATTTCCGCGATGCCCTTGCGCGGGTTGTCGTCGCGCTTGTTGTAGGCATCGTCGCGGTAGATGAACATGATCACGTCCGCGTCCTGCTCGATGGCGCCCGATTCGCGCAAGTCCGAAAGCATGGGGCGCTTGTTGGTGCGCTCTTCCACCTTGCGGTTCAGCTGCGACAGGGCAATGACCGGGATGGTCAATTCCTTGGCCAGGGCCTTCAGCGAACGCGAGATTTCCGAAATTTCCAGTTCGCGCGAATCCACCCGGCGGGCGGAACGCATCAGCTGCAGGTAGTCCACCATGACCAGGCCCACGCCGCGCTCGGCACGCAGGCGGCGGGTGCGGGCACGCAGTTCCAGGGTGGTGATGGCGGGCGTGTCGTCGATGTAGATGGGCGCCTGCGACAGCACGTCGGCGGCGTGGTACAGGCGCTGCCAGTCCTCGTCGTCCAGGAAGCCCTTGCGCACCTTGGACAGGTCCACCTTGCCCAGCGAGCAGAGCATGCGCATGACCAGCTGCTCCATGGACATTTCCAGGGAGTACACCGCCACCGGCACGTTCTGGTTCACGGCGGCGCGCAGGCACATGTTCAGGGCGAAGGCGGTCTTGCCCATGGAGGGGCGCGCGGCCACGATGATCAGGTCCGACGGTTGCAGGCCCGAGGTCATCTGGTCCAGCTGCACGAAGCCGGTGGTGACGCCGGTGACCACTTCCTTGCGGTCGCAGCGCTTCACAAGGTCTTCGAAGACCTTGTTCACCAGTTCCTTGGCGCTGCGGAACATCTTGCCGCTGACCCGCTCGGAAATGGCGAACACCGCCTGCTCCGATTCGTCCAGCAGCTTCTGCACCTCGCGCGAGGCGTCGTAGCAGTTGCTGATGATCTCGGAACCCGCGCCGATCAGCGAACGCAACAGCGACTTGTCGCGCACGATGGTGGAATAGTGCTCTGCGTTGGCGGCGCTGATGGTGGACTGGGCCAGTTCCGCCAGGTACACGGCCCCGCCCACCCCTTCCAGACGGCTCTGCGATTGCAGGTATTCCGCCATGGTCACGAGGTCGATGGGGGCGTTGCGCCGGTACAGTTCCAGGCACGCGTCGTAGATCTGCTGGTGGGCGGGCAGGTAGAAGTCTTCCGGGCGCAGCGTGTCGACCACGGAATGCAGCACGGAGTTGCGAAGCAGAATCCCCCCGAGCACGGCCTGTTCGGCTTCGGTGCTGTGCGGGGGGACTCGGCGCAACAGATCGGCGGAAGCGCGTTCCGTCGGATCGGGAGCGCCGCCCCCGCCCTGATAGGCGGAGGCGGCGTCGGAATCGGAGTGGCTATTCGGCCGGGGTTTCCGGCTCGGCTTCCACGACGGGTTCTGCGGCATCGCTCACCTTGTCTTCGGCAACAACCTTGACGTTCAGGGTGGCCACCACGTCGGCATGCAGGCGGACGCGCACTTCGTGCGTGCCCAGGGTGCGGATGGCGGCGTCGAGCAGAATGCGGCGACGGTCGATGTCCACGCCCTTCTCGGCCAGCGCATCACCGATGATGGCGGTGGTGACGGAACCGTAGAGCTTGTCGTTTTCGCCCACGCGCACGGGGATCACCAGTTCGGTGGCGGCGATCTTGGCGGACAGGTCGGAGGCTGCGGTGCGCAGGGCGTCCATCTTGGCCTGAAGCTTCTTGCGCTCCAGTTCGAACGCCTTCAGGTTGGCATCGGAGGCCAGCATGGCCAGGCCCTGCGGCAGCAGGAAGTTGCGGCCGAAACCGGGCTTCACGGTGACGACGTCGCCGAGGCGGCCCAGGTTTTCAACGTCTGCACGAAGGATCAGCTTCATCCCATCCTCCTAGATCTGGCTCTTTTTCTTGACGTCGCTGGAGTGGCCCGCGGTGTAGAACAAGAGGGCCATCTGGCGGGCGCGCTTGATTTCACGGGTGAGCAGACGCTGGTGATGGGCGCAGGTGCCGGTGATGCGGCGGGCGATGATCTTGCCGCGCTCGGTGATGAAGTCGCGCAGGATGTCGGCGCGCTTGTAATCGAGGGGCAGGTCCTTGTCGGCGCAGAAGCGGCAGAACTTGCGACGCGGGGTGAACTTTTTCTTGAAGGCCATGTTATGCAACCTCCTCGACCGCGTCGGCCAGCTTGACGGTAACGAACTTGAAGATGCCGTCGGAGATGCGGATGTTGCGTTCCACTTCGGCCACGGCCTCGCCGGGGGCGAGGTATTCGAGGCGCACGTAGTAGCCGCGCATGTGCTTCTGCACGGGGTAGGCGAGGTCGCGCATGCCCCAGTGGTCGGCGGCGACCATCTTGCCCTGTTCACGCTCTACGACGCCGGTGAGGGTGCCAAGCAGCGCCTCGCGGGCATCCGCGGCCAGCTCCGGGGAAAGGAGCAGCAGCGTTTCAAACTTCCTCATGGGATTACTCCTTGTGGGCTTTGGCCCGCCCCGCACGTGGGGGCGAGCAAGGCAGAAACAGGGTCTATAGTCGCAGGCCGTCCGGGTGTCAACAACCCATTTGACGGCGCCGGGCAAGGCCGGGCGGGTGTGCGGCGCCCGCGTCTATTCCCTGTGGGTGCGCGGGTTCATGCCCAGCAGGCACAGCACCTCGTAGGATATGGTGCCCCACAGGTCGGCCAGTTCGTCGGGCGTCAGGGCCTCGCCGGGGCCGCCCAGCAGGTAGGCGTCGTCACCTGCGGCCACGCCGGGCACGTCGGTCACGTCCACGGCGGTCATCTGCATGCACACCCGGCCCAGGATGGGCACGCGGCGGCCATGCACGGTCATGGCGCCCTTGCCGGAAAGTCCGCGGCTGTAGGCGTCGGCGTAGCCGGTGGCCACGATGGCCACGGTCATGTCGCGCGGGGCGGTGAAGGTGCGGCCATAGCTGATGCTGCGCCCGGCGGGCAGCGGGTGCACCTGCAGGATGGGCGCGGCCACGTCCATGGCCGGTTGCAGGCCGTCGCCAAGGTGCTCTTGCGCGGTGCCGCGCAGCGGGTTCGCCCCGTACAGGGCAATGCCGGGACGCTGTACGTCGAAGTGCAGTTCCGGGTGGGCCAGCAGCGCGGCGGAATTGGCCAGCGAGCCCTGCGCGGCGGGCCAGTCGGCGCGCACCCCGGCCAGGATGCGCCCATAGGTTTCGCCCTGCTGCCGGGTGAAGTCGGCCCGCGAGGGATCGTCGGACACGGCCAGGTGGGACATGACCAGCACCGGGCGCAGCATGGGCCTGGCGTGCAGCCGGTCGAGCAGGGCGGGCAGGTCGGCTTCTGAAAAGCCCAGGCGGGCCATGCCGGTATCGAACTTGAGGGCAATGTCCACCTGCTGGCCGGGGGCCGCCCGCCCCGCCAGCATTTCCAGCTGGTCGGCGGAATACACGGCGGGCACGATGGACCGGGCCACGCAGCATTCGGCGTCGGCGGCGTCCGTGGCGCCCAGCAGGGCCACGATGCGGCCGGGAATGCCGCCGTCGCGCAGTTGGGCGCATTCACCCACGGTGCCCGCGGCAAAGGCGTCGGCCCCGGCGGCTTCCAAGGTACGGGCCACGGGCAGCAGGCCGTGTCCGTATGCGTCGGACTTGATCACTGGCATGGCGGCGGGGGCCATGCGGCGCAGCGTTTCGAAATTGCGGCGCAGCGCGCCAAGGCGCACGCGGACGGCTATCTTGTTGTAGGCAATGCTCATGCGGGGCTCCATGCGCGGGTCCGGCTGGGAGGTCGGAGGGCGGTTCCGGCAGATGAAGGGGCGGGCGTCGGGGTGGGGTGCGGCCAGCGGCTTTTCCTGCCGGGAAAGTTGTGGTAAACGACTGCGGTCCCGGTATTGTGCAGGGAGCGGTTGTACCCCCTCGCGCCGTGACATTCAACATCTTCGACACCCCGCCGCGCGCCGCTGCGAGATGCCGCGTGCCGGGATGGCGGAAACCCACGTGACTTCATAAACCGGGCCCATGCCCGGACGATCCGGACCGCGCATGACAGACGGCAGACTCCGCCCGCTCGCCGGGTTCGCGGCATATGTGTTCCTGCTGCTTTCCGGCCTCCTGTTCGCGGGCGGGGCGCACGCCGCCCAGCCGCCGCAGCCCAACGTGTTGCAGATGCGCACGGAGGATGACCGCGAGGTGACCTGGAACCTCACGGCCGATTCCGTCACGTCGCAGAACGACAGCAAGATCATCGAGGCCGAGGGCCGCGTGGCCCTGCGGCGCGGCCAGGACTACCTGAAGGCCGACTACATCCGCTATTATTCCGCCACCAACTGGGTGTACCTGAAGGGCAACGTCGAGGTGCACTTCGGCAAGGACGACATTGCCGCCGAAGAAGCGGAATTCGACCTGCGCAGCCACACCGGCTGGATGAAGAATGGCCGCATCTTCATGGGCGAACCCCACGCCTATTTTGCGGGCGAGCGCATCGACAAGAACTGGGGCGACCTCTACACCTTCACCAACGCCAAGATCACCGTGTGCGACGGCGATACCCCGGCCTGGTCGCTGACCGCCGAGGAAGCCGTGGTCGAAATCGACGGCTACGCCCGCCTGTGGCGTTCGAATTTTCAGGTGAAGAACAACGACGTCGCCTATTCCCCCTACTTCGTCATGCCCGCCAAGCGCACCCGCCAGTCGGGCTTCCTGATGCCGCAGTACGGCATCAGCTCTCGCGACGGTTTCTACTACAACCAGCCGTACTACTGGGTGCTGAACGAAACCAGCGACGTGACCCTGAACGAGTACTTCATGTCCGAGCGCGGGTTCATGCACGGCGTGGAGTACCGCTCGCGGCCCACCACGGACCAGACCGCCTGGCTGCGCCTGGACTGGCTGTACGACAACAAGGTGGTCGACAGCGACGGCGACGACCCCATCGACAGCGGCGACGGCCTGATCCGCACCAATCAGGAACGGTACTGGCTGCGCGGCATGTTCGAACAGCGCCTTGGCGACCCGCGCTGGCGGCTCAAGGGCGACCTGGACTACGTGTCCGACCAGAACTACCTGCGCGAGTTCAAGCGGGGGCTTGGCGGATTCAACGATTCGCGCGACAACCTGTTCACCCTGTTCGGTCGCGACATCAACGAGCGTGACCGCTACCGCACCAGCCAGGTCATGCTGACCCGCGACTGGGACCGCGTTTCCGTGGCCCTGGGCGGCCGGTACGATCAGGATCCGGAGCTGGGCAACGGCAACCATTCCTATTCGTCCGATTCGCTGCCCCAGCGCCTGCCCGAGGCCGACGTGTACCTGCACCGGGGCGCCCTGTTCGAGGAACTGCCGCTGGAAGTGCAGGCCTCGGCGCAGTCGGTGTACTTCCACCGCCGCAACGGCACCCAGGGGGCGCGGCACGACGTGCACCCGCAGGTGGTGCTGCCGGTGAACGGCAAGTACGGCTCGGTGATCTCTTCCGTGGGCCTGCGCCAGACCGTGTACGACACGGAACGCCGCGAGAGCCTGCCCGGTGACGGCGGCGATTCCTCCGGCGATTCCCGCACCCTGCCGGATTACAACATCGCCGCATCGACGGAAGTGGCCCGCGTCTACCGGATCGAAAGCGCGCCGCTTACCCTGACCGCCGAGAATGCAGGGCAAAGCCGTTGGACCGGCATCCGCCATGCGGTGCAGCCGCGCGTGGAGTACAACAACCTTCCGCTGCTGGATCAGGACGACAATCCCCGCTACGACGGCGACGACCGCATCGGCGCACGCAACGAACTGGTCTACTCCATCACCAACGTATTCACGCGCAAGCGCGAAATGGTGCGGATGAAGACCAACGACGAGGGCGTGGCGGAACCGGATCTGGGCACCGACTACCTGGAGTTCCTGCGGTTCAAGCTGCAAAGCGGCTATGACATCCGCGAGGCCACCCGCGACGAGGATCTTGATACCTACGGGCGCCGCCCGGTGCTCGACTACCGGGCCGAGGTGCAATACTTCCCGGTGGCGTGGTTGTCCTGGCGCAGCATTACCGCATGGTCGCCCTATACCGGCGATGTCACCCAGCACGACCACGGCCTGACCCTCATCGATGCCAACAGGGGACAACTGACCCTGGGCTACAACTGGCGCTCAAGTCTCGACGAGTACAACAGGAAGCGCGACTACGACATCAACGCGTTGTACCTGCGCGGAGAAGCTTCCGTGTGGGGGCCGTGGAGCGTGGGCGGCGAGTATCGCGTGGACATCGAGCAAGGTCGCGACCTGGAGCGGATTTTCGACATCATCTACACGCACCAGTGTTTCAAGCTCATCGGCCGGACCACGGTGGACCGGGAGGAAGAACGCTACGAGGTGCTGGTGGTGTTGCCGGGCCTCAGCGAGTAGATGGTGTCGCCACGAGCGCCTTTTTGCCATCTGCCTGACCGACCCGAAGGGCGCGCAGCGTGCCCGTTGGTCGAGCGCGCAGCGCGAGTCCTGCGGGCATCGAGAGCAGAGACCGATCCGAAGGGCGCGTAGCGTGCCCGTTGGTCGAGCGCGTAGCGCGAGTCCTACGGGCATCGAGAGCAGAGCTGCCAAACCTCCGCTGACTGCGCCGCGAACAAACGACGCCGCCGGGTCATCCCCCGGCGGCGTCTTCGTTTCTGGAATGTCTGGCGACAGGCGCGGCGCTACACGGTATGCCGTCCGCTTTCGCGTTTCCACTCCGATACCATTTCGCGCACCATGGCCGCGCGCGGTTCCTCCACCTGCTTGAAGCGCTCGGCGAACACGTGCAGGTGGGTGCCGCCGCGCGGGGTGAACAGCCCCTTCACCCGGCACCACAGCGGGTCCAGCGCCTCGGTCATGTGGTCGAGCACGGTATTGGTGATGGTTTCCATGAACGACTGGTGGTTGCGGTAGGCGAACATGTACAGCTTGAAGCTTTTCGATTCCACGCAACGCTGGTCGGGGATGTATTCGGTGACGATGGTGGCGAAGTCCGGCTGGCCGGTCACCGGGCACAGAGAGGTGAATTCCGGAAAGGCGATGCTCACGATGTAGGGCCGGTCCGGGAAGTTGTTGGGAAAGGCTTCCAGAATGTGCGGGCCGGGGCCCGCGTGCGGATATTCCGCCTTCACGCCCAGCGTGCGCAGGTGCCCGGTCTGGTCCTGGCTGCGGGTATAGGCGGCGTTGGCGGTATCTGATGCGGTGCCCGATGCGGTACCGGACGCGGGGGATTCGGACTTCTTGGTCATGCGGAGTTCTCCCGTGGGAATGTGATGCCTGCATTGTGGCTGCTGGCGTCGAGCTTGGCAAGGGCCGCAGGGTGGTTGCCCGTGGTGGTACTTTCGGCAACCACTCCGGGTGCCAGAAAACGGTTGCCACGGCGGGCCATTGCGCTATCCTGTCCGGTAAACCGCCCGCCACGGAGGATGTCCCATGGCCGAGTCCCATGCCAAAGGAGTGGAAGAAGCGCTCTCGCTCGTCAAGGGCGGGCTTGGCGGCATTGCCGATCAGGTGGTGCCGTGGTTTTTTGCCAACATGCCGGATTACTACCTGCGCACCCATTCGGTGACCGAGCAGGTGCACCACCTGCAAGCCATCATCTCGGGCCGGGTGGTCACGGACAACCACGCGGTGCGCTTGGCCAGCCCGGATGGTCGCAAGATCACCTATATTTCCCCTTTCGCCTCGCGCGACCTGCACGGCATCCTGGCCGGCCTGCTGGGCGAGCACATCGAAACCGCGCGCATCTACACCACGGCAGACGGGCAACTGGGCCTGAACGAATTCCTGCTGGCCCCGCAGCCCCGCGCGGGCAGCCTGCGCACCGGTGACGGTGGCGATGGCGGCGACCTGTTCAGCGCCGCCCTGGACGCCATGCGCGCCAGCGGCGAACTGCCGGAAACGGACATGACCGCCTTTGCCGCGTTTCTGGCCGCCGCCAACGCGGAATACGTGGAAAAGTTCGACCCGGTGCGGGCGGCCCGCCACTTCCGGCTGCTGCGCGAGATAGGCGGCGGCGACGATACCGGGCTGCTCATCGAGCAGTGTTCGGCCCCGACCATACCCGCCGCGCCCGCCGCGTCCGAAGCCGCCGGGGGGGCTGGCGGCGTCGGGACCGTGCTGTCCGCGGAGCCCTGCGACATCCGGCGCGAAACGCGCATCGTGGTGGCCATGCGCCATCCCCCGGCCACGGGCCTGCTGCTGCAAATCGCCCGGATCATGCGCCGCCTGGACATCACCGTGCACCGCTCCTACGCGGACACCTTCGCCGACGAGTCGGGCGAAACGGCCATAATGAGCTTCTACGTGTCGCACAAGGGCGACCTGATCCTGGACGATTCCGCCCTGTGGAAGAACCTGCGCAAGAAGCTGCGCCTGGTAAAGTGGTTCGCCCCGCACGAACTGGAAATCCTGGCCGACGAGGAATCCTGGCCCATCAAGCGCATCATGCTGTTGCAGGCGGCCTGCGGCTTTGCCCACGTGTTCCTGGCCAAGGACAACCAGTGGGCCTTCAGCACCCAGAACGTGGTGCGCATCGTGCTGGCCCGCCGGGCCGAAACCGCCGCGCTGGTGGACTGGTTCGAGGCTCGCTTCGACCCCACCCTGGGCGACCGCGAGGCGACCGCGCGCAGGCTGGAGGCCGACGCGACCGACGCCGTGAACGCGGTGGCCGACGAGCGCGAGCGCGCCGTGCTGCTGATGATCCAGCGTTTCTTCCGCCATGTGCTGCGCACCAACTACTTCCTCGATACCATCTACGGTTTGTCCTTCCGGCTGGACCCGGAATTCCTGCCCCCGGCCTACCGCTACGAAGGGGAGGAACTGCCCTTCGGCATCTTCTTCTTCCACACGCCGGGGGGGCTGGGCTTTCACATCCGCTACCGCGACATGGCGCGCGGCGGCGTGCGCGTGGTGCCCACCCGCACCCAGGAGCAGTTCGAGTTGGAATCGAACCGCCTGTATGACGAGGTGAAGGGGCTGGCCTACGCCCAGCAGGTCAAGAACAAGGACATCCCCGAGGGCGGGGCCAAGGCGGTCATCCTGCTGGGGCCGCTGGGCGACGTGGGGCTGGCCGTGGCCTCGGTAATCAATTCGCTGCTGGACGTGGTGCTGCCCGGACAGGACACCCCGGCCCTGCCCGGCGTGGTGGATTACCTGGGCCGCGAGGAAATCATCTATTGCGGCCCGGACGAGAACATCCAGCCCGCGCACATCGCCTGGATGGTGGAACGCGCCCGCCAGCGCGGCTACCGCTGGCCCTCTGCGTTCATGAGTTCCAAGGCCGGGGCGGGCATCAACCACAAGCAGTACGGCGTCACCAGCATCGGGGTGATGGTCTTTGCCGAGGAAATGCTGCGGCACCTCGGCATCGATCCCTTCTCCCAGCCGTTCACGGTGAAGATCACCGGCGGCCCCAAGGGCGACGTGGCGGGCAACCTGATGCGTCTGATGTTCGAGGCTTACGGCGACAACGTGCGCATCGTTGCCGTCAGCGACGGGCACGGCGGGGCCTGGGATCCGGACGGTCTGGACCGGGCCGAACTGCTGCGTCTGGTGGACGCGCAGCGCAGCATCAGCGCCTTCGACCCGGCCCGGCTGCGCGGCGAGGGGGCGTGGGTGGCCGTGTCCGACACCCCGGAAGGGGTGCGCCGCCGCAACACCCTGCACAACACCGCCCACGCCGATATCTTCATCCCCGCCGGGGGGCGGCCCGACACCATCAATACCCGCAACTGGCACGACTTCTTTGACCGGGGCGGGGTGCCCACGGCGCGCGCCGTCATCGAGGGGGCCAACCTGTTCGTGGCGCCGGAGGCGCGCAAGCGCCTGGCCGAACGGGGGGTGCTGGTGGTGCACGGCTCGTCGGCCAACAAGACCGGGGTCATCTGCTCCTCGTACGAGGTGCTGGGCGGGCTGGTCATGACCGACGAGGAATTCATCGCCCACAAGGACCGCTTCGTGGCAGAGGTGCTGGACATCCTGCGGGTGCGCGCCCGCGACGAGGCGCGCCTGCTGCTGGCCGAAATACGCCGCTGCGACGGCTGCAAGGCCCTGCACGAGATTTCCGTGGACGTCTCGCTGGAGATGAACGCCGTGGCCGATGCGCTGTACGCGGCGCTGGTGGCGCGCGGCGAACCGGTGGAGGCGGACCCCGCCCTGCGACAGGTGTTGCTGGGCTATCTGCCGCCGGTGCTGGTGGAGCGCTTTCCCGAGCGGATATTCGAACGCATCCCGCTGCGCCACCAGTACGCGCTGGTGGCCGCGCACACGGCTTCGCGCATCGTCTACGCGGAAGGCGCGGGCTGGCTGGCCCCGCTGGCGCGCCAGCGCGATGCCGAAAGCGTGGCCCGGGCCTGGCTGCGCGAGGACGGGCGCATCCGCGACCTGATCGCGGCGGTGTCGCGCAGCGGACTGCCGGAAGCCGGGGCCGTGGTGCACCTGCTGGAGCGCGGCGCGCGCAAGCGGGCCACGGAAGAAGCGCTGGGGCTGGAATGACCGCCGGGGGCGGCACCCTGCGGAAGGCGCATGCGAACCCGCACTGCCGTCGCGGGGGCAGATGCCGTACTTGCGGACTTGATTTTTCGCGGTGGCTCGCCCAATATGCCGGTCCGTTTCCGGTGGCGCGGGCAGGCGTGCACTGTCCGGAGGCGGGAAGGAGGTTGCTGCCGTGAACAGGGAAGGACAACACAAGGACGGTCCGTTGAAGGACCGTTACAGGCGCGGTTTCGTCGAGGTCATGTGCCCGAAGTGCCGCACCACGCGCATCATCGTGGTGCCGGAAGAACCCATGCCGCGCTGCGAGACGTGTCGCGTCGAGATGATCGTCAAGGAAGTGCTCACGGAAGGGAAGTATTAGTCCGCACGGGGGGCTTTCGTCTCCGGCTTCGTCGGATTTTGCCGGTTGCTCCGGTCACGTGCGACAGCGCGCCCTGCGGTTGTCATTCGCGCGTTGCGGTTCCCATCCGCAAGGTTCGCGCTTCGCGCTCTCCAACGGCTGGGACAACGCCCGCAGACGCGCATGACGACCGCCGCACGCTCCCTTGGCAATGGGCTCATCTTTCCTGCCGGAGAGCGAAATCCCTGCCGTGCGTGCAGGATGCCCCTGGCCTTCACGAAATTTCAAAGCGGGCTCCCGTGGGGTCCGCGCCGCGCCCCGCGCGTTTTGGGCGGATTGCCGACGCCCGCCGTGCGTCGGGGCGCGGCATCGCGTTGCCGGTTGTGGTTTTTCAACGATATCCGATTGGAGGAACGCATGAAACTGTTCAAGCTGCTGGCCGCCATGCTGCTGGCCGTGCTCGTCGCCGCGCCTGCCATGGCCGCCGACATCGAGCTGGCCAAGAAATCCACCCTCAACGAAATCATGGCGCGCGGCGAACTGCGCGTCGGCTTCGACGCGGGCTACATGCCCTTCGAAATGACCGACAAGAACGGCAACTACGTCGGCTTCGACATCGACCTGGCCAAGGAACTGGCCAAGGCCATGGGCGTGAAGTTCGTACCCGTGAACACCGACTTCGACGGCATGATCCCGGCCCTGCTCAGCGACAAGTTCGACATCATCATCAGCGGCATGACCGTGACCCAGGAGCGCAACCTGCGCATCAACTTCGCCAACCCGTACATCGTGGTCGGCCAGTCGGTCATCGTCAGCAAGAAGCATGAAGGCAAGGTCAAGACCTGGGAAGACCTGAACAAGCCCGAATACACCGTGGTTTCGCGCCTTGGCACCACCGGCGAGGAAGCCGCCAAGCGCATGCTGCCCAAGGCCAAGTACAAGTCCTTCGAAAAGGAAGCCGACGGCGCGCTGGAAGTCATCAACGGCAAGGCCGACGCCTGGGTGTACGACATGCCTTTCAACGTGGTGTTCATGGCCGAGCAGGGCAAGGGCAAGGCCATTCACCTGGACAAGCCCTTCACCTACGAGCCGCTGGGCTTCGGCATCAAGAAGGGTGACCCCGACTTCCTGAACTTCCTGGACAACTTCCTGAGCCAGATCAAGAACGACGGCCGTTACGACCGCATCTACAACAAGTGGATGAAGTCCACCGAGTGGCGCGCCCAGGTCCAGTAGCCTGAGTTTTCCGGCTGGGGCGGGCACCCGCCCGCCCCGCCTTGCTCCGTCTGGCCCGCATCCCCACGGTTTCGCGCGGGCGCGGTTCCTCCGTTTCTTTCCCATCACCGGGCAAGGGCAGGGAACCGCCCCCGCGCGAAGCCATGCGGCTTTCGCCGCGCCATGGCGCGGCCATCCCCCCGGCGCTTTCGCCGCCCGCAGGGTTTCGCACCCGCGTCGGGCGCGCGGTCGCGCCGCAAAAGGAATCACGATGACGCAGTACAGAGGGCTGGACAAGCCCAAGGGCAGGGGTTTCTTCCTGTTCTGGAAAGCCATGTTCGTGGCGGCCATGCTGGCGCTGGTGGCGTTCTTCTGGGTCGCCTCCTCGTCGGTGGAATACATCTGGCGCTGGAACCGCGTGCCCCAGTATTTCTGGGTGAACGAGGCGGCGGACGTGCGCGCCGAGGCGGAAGGCGATGTCACCATCATCGACCGACAGGGCAACGAACAGCGCGTGGTGGTGCGCGACGCCTCCGGCGAGGAACACACCCACCTGCTGCCCGGCGAAAGCAAGGTGCTGGTGTCTTCCGGCGACTTCGCCTACAGGGGCGACGTGCTGGGGCGCTACCAGCTGAACAGGCCCGGCATCCTGCTGGAAGGCTTGTGGATCACCCTTGAGGTCAGTGTGCTGGCCATCATCGGCGGCATCGTCATCGGGGTGGTCACGGGGCTGTGCCGCATCTCCATCAACCCCATGCTGCGCTGGGGCGCCATCGCCTACATCGAGATCATCCGCGGCTCTCCGCTGCTGGTGCAGATATTCCTGTGGTACTTCGTGGTGGGCACGCTCATCAACGCCCTGCTGGAGCACGTGGGCCTTGGGGGCATATCGCCCCTGTGGTACGGCGTCATGGCGCTGGCCCTGTTCACCGGGGCCTACGTGGCCGAAATCGTGCGCGCGGGCATCCAGTCGGTGCACCGTGGCCAGATGGAGGCCGCGCGCTCGCTGGGCATGAACTACGCCCAGGCCATGCGCAAGGTCATCCTGCCGCAGGCCTTCCGGCGCATCATGCCGCCGCTGGCCGGGCAGTTCATCAGCCTGATCAAGGACTCGTCCCTGCTCGGGGTCATCGCCATCCGCGAACTGACCAAGGCCACGCGCGAGGTGGTGACCACCTCGCTCCAGCCGTTCGAGCTGTGGATAGTCTGCGCGGTGCTGTACCTTGTGCTTACCTTCACCCTTTCGCTGTTCGTGCAGTACCTTGAACGCAGGGCCATCCGATGATCAACGCCACCAACGTCCACAAGTTCTTCTACACCCCCGACAAGTTGCACGCCCTGCGCGGCGTTTCGCTGTCCGTTGCCCCCGGCGAGGTGGTGGTCATCATCGGCCCCTCCGGCTCCGGCAAGAGCACCTTTCTGCGCTGCCTGAACCGGCTGGAATACGCCGATGAAGGCGCCATCCGCATCGAGGGCCGCGACATCCTGGACCCGGACTGCGAGATCAACGAGGTGCGGGCCGAGGTCGGCATGGTCTTCCAGTCGTTCAACCTGTTTCCGCACCTGACCGTGCTGGAGAACCTGACCCTGGCCCAGACCACCGTGCGCAAGCGCGGCAAGGTCGAGGCCGAAAAGAAGGGCATGGAACTGCTGCGCAAGGTGGGCATTGCCGAAAAGCACAACGTGTACCCGGACCAGCTTTCCGGCGGGCAGCAGCAGCGCGTGGCCATCGCGCGGGCGCTGGCCATGGACCCCAAGGCCATGCTGTTCGACGAGCCCACCAGCGCCCTGGACCCGGAAATGGTGGGCGAGGTGCTGGACGTCATGAAGAATCTGGCCCGCGAGGGCATGACCATGGTGGTGGTGACGCACGAGATGGGCTTTGCCCGTGAAGTGGCGGACCGCGTGGTGTTCATGGACCAGGGCAGCATTCTGGAAGTGGGGTCGCCGGACAAGTTCTTCACCGCGCCGGAGCATGACCGGACCAGGCTGTTCCTGAGCCAGATATTGTAGCGGAGAGGTGCTGGCTTGCAGGTCCGCGCGGCCATGCCGCCAGCGAAATCCGCACGCGCTGCGGTCGCCATCCGTAATGTTCGCTTCGCTCACATGACGGCTGCCGCTTTCGGGGCCGGGCGGCGTTGAACCGGGATTTTTGCTGCTCACGTACAAAGGTACGCTGCGCTCAAAAATTCCGGTTCGCCTTGCCCGGCCTCAAGAATCGTGATTTCTCGCCTCGTCTCCGCGCCAGCCCCCCGCGATGGAAGCCATCGCGGGGCATAAGGAAAAAGAGGGCAGGCGCGAGTTCGGCCTTCGTCTTGCTGAAAGGCGGGGCGTGGTTTTCAGGCAGACCGTGGGGGCATGAAAGGCCGTCCGCCCATGGGGGGGATACCCCCTGTTGCCCCCGTTCGGTGTAACGGGTAGAGTCGCGCCCATCCGGTGACGCGCCTGATGACGCGCCTGGTGACGCGCTTGGTGACGCGTCCGGTGACGCGTCCGGTGACGCGTCTGGCCTTTGCGGTGCGAGGGTTTGCCGTGGATCATGAATTTCTGGCCTTTCTGGGGCTGGCCGCGCTGCTGGTGGTAACCCCCGGCCCGGATACCATGCTGGTGGTGCGCAATTCGCTGCGCGTGGGCGCGCGGGGTGGCGTGGCCACCACGCTGGGCTGCGTGTCGGGCCTGCTGGTGCACGTGGTGTGTTCCGGCCTTGGCGTGTCCGCCGTGCTGGTGCATTCCGCCGGGGCCTTCCATGTGGTGCGACTGGTGGGGGCCGCCTATCTGGTGTGGCTGGGCGTGCGCGCCCTGCACGCCGCGTGGAAGGGCGTGTCAACTGCGCCGGTTGCACCAGTTGCGCCAGTTGCGCCAGTTGTACATGACGTTCCGGTCGCACCGGATGCGTGCGAAACGTCCTGCGCCGCGCCGTCCGGCCCGGCCCATTGGCGCGCGTACCGCGCGGCCTCGCGCGGCATGGTGCGCCGGGCGTGGGTGGAAGGTTTTCTGAGCAACGTGCTGAACCCCAAGGTGGCCGTGTTCTATCTGGCCGTGCTGCCCAACGTGGTGGCCGCCGGGGGCATGGCGGGGGTTGATGGCGTCACCGGCGCTGCCATGCTGGGCGGCGCCTTTGTCCGGGCCTGCCTGTTTGGCGGCATGCAGGCCGTGGTGGCCGTGCTGTGGTTTTCGTTCCTGTCCGTTTCGGTGCATCGGGCGCGCGCCACGCTGTTGCGCCCCGGCGTGCAGCGGGCCCTGGAAGGCTGCGTGGGCGGGCTGATGGTGGGCTTTGGCTTGCGCCTTGCCCTTGATCGCGGTTGACCGGTCGCCTGACCGGCCCTGACCGGGCCTGACCGGGCCCAATGGGGCCCGTCCGGTTCAATGGGGCCCGTCCTGTTCACCTGCCTCACCTGTGGATGACCACGCACGGCCTGCGCCGTGCGGCAGCTTCAACGGAGGTTTCCATGCGGCGAATTGCCCTGCCGGTTCTTGCGCCGGTCGCCCTCGTGCTGGTTCTGTCCCTTACCGGGTGCGGCGGGCGCGGCGGCCTGTCGCACGTGGCCACCGATCCGTTGATGACGGCCTGTCAGAAGCGTTGCCAGCAGGACGACGAGTACGGCGTGCTCACGCGCAACGGCTGCATGCGCGGGTGCGAGGCCACTCAGGTGCGTTTTCCGCTGCGCGGCAGTCATTACCTGTCCGAGGAAGCCTGCGTGAAGGGCGTGGATGCCCTGAATGTGGACGAGCAACTGCGCGCCATGAACACCTACTGTGAAGACACCTGGGTGAACATCCACGCCCGCAAGGGCTGCAAGGATGCCGCGCAGGCCTTCTACGGCGCCATGGGCGAGCATGTCTGCCGTCCCGACGCCCGCTAGGGGGGTGCGGTCTTTGCGCCCGGCCTGCCGCGCGGTCGGGCGAGCGTGCCCGCCGTGGATAGTGCAGGGCCAAGACGCCGCCCGGGCCCGGGCGGGGCACGCACGATTCTTGTCGCAGCGCAGGGTGGGGGGAAATCCGAATCATGTCCACGACGCACACCGCGACGCACACCGCATGCAGGGAGGCCGCCATGGGCGACGACCGCGTGATGCTTGACGTAGCCACCATGCCCGTGCCCAAGGGGGGCATCATCGCGCTGGCCGCAGGCCCCGTGGGGCTGCCGGGCGCGCTGCCCGCGCTGGCCGCCGTGCAGGCCGACGTGGTGCTGGGGCTGGCCGTGGGCGCCACCCTGCATGACGCCCTGCTGGACCCCATGGGCGACCCGTTGTTCCGGGTGGTGGGGCGCACCCTGTTGCCCCGTTCCGGCTCGGCGCATGCCGGGGCCTGCGTGTTCGTGGAAGCCCTGTGTGACGAGCCCGGCGGGCGGGTGCTGCACCTGCTGGCGCGACGCCGGGGGCGCGCCCTGGCCTGGGTGACCCTTTCCGACAAGGGCGCCGCCGGGCTGCGTCAGGATGCCAGCGGCCCCACCATCGCCGATATGGTGCGCGAGTCCATGCCCCTGTGCATCGAGCGCGGCTACCTGCTGCCCGACGACGGGCAGCGGCTGCGCGCCCTGCTGGTGGACCTGGCCCTGACCCAGGGTTACGACCTCATCCTGACCACCGGGGGCACCGGCATCGGCCCGCGCGACGTGACGCCGGAAGCCACCCTGGCGGTCATCGAACGGCGTCTGCCCGGCTTCGAGCAGGCCATGATGGCCGCAAGCCTGGCCAAGACTCCCAACGCGGTCATTTCACGCGCGGTGGCGGGTACCCTGGGTGGGGCGGTCATCGTCAACCTGCCTGGCAGCCGCAAGGCCGTGGCCGAAAATCTTGCCGCCGTGCTGCCCGCGCTGGCCCATGCGCTGGACAAGTTGCAGGGCGATCCCGCCGAGTGCGGCGGGTAGATTAAACCCCCGGGATTGACGTGGGTTGCCGCATGCCGGGGGCATGCATCATGGCGACCATACCCAACAATCAACCAGCATTCTGCGGCGCCTTGGCGGAAGGAAACGGACACCGCGCATTTCGGGGGAAAGCGCGGCGCTCGGGTCTGCCCGATTCGTCCTGTTCGTTCCGGTCGCCCAGTTTGCCCAGTTCGTTCCGTCAGAGACACACGCATGCAGCAGCCTCTGGAAGTCAGGCTCATCGACCTGACCGTGGCCTTTTCCCGTGCGCTCGACCTGGTGAGCCCGGCAGTGGCCGCGCATCACGTGCACGTGGGGTTCATCGCCGCGCGGCTTGCCGAGCGCCTTGGCCTGCCCGACAGGGACAGGTGCGAACTGCTGCTGGCCTCGCTGATGCACGACGCGGGAGCCGTGCCGCTGAAGGCGGCCCTGGAAGGGCTGGTCTTCGAGCAGGACATGGATTCGCATTCCCGCGCCGGGGCCGTGATGCTGGGCACCTGTCCGCGCCTGGCCGAGGCCGCGCGCCTGGTGCGCCACCACCATGCGCCGTGGTGCCACGGCAGGAAAGAGGACGGCGTCCCCGCCATCGCGCATCTCATCCACCTGGCCGACAGGCTGGACGTGCAACTGCGCCGTGACGAAGATCCTGCCCGCCAGTTTTCCCGCGCCCTGAAGCGGCTGGAGCGGGGGCGCTCCATCCTGTTCCGGCCCGATGCGCTGGACGCCCTGCATGACCTGACCGCCGACCCGGACTTTGCCGCCGGTCTGCGTGCGCCGGAATGCCACCTGCACACCGGCGCGGGCCACAGGCTGGAGGGTGAAGTTCTGGATGCCGACGGGATCATTTCGTTTTCCGCGCTGTTCTCGCTGGTCATCGACTCGCGCAGCCCCTTCACCGCCACCCACTCCAGCGGGGTGGCGGAAACGGCCCGGCTGCTGGCCCGCTGGGCCGGGTTCGACGGCCCGCAGGGCAAGGCCCTGTACGTGGCGGGGCTGCTGCACGACATCGGCAAGCTGGGCGTTCCGCTGGACATCCTGGAAAAGCCGGGGCGGCTGGACGAGCAGGAAATGGCGGGCATGCGCCGCCATGCGGAGCACAGCATGGACATTCTGGCCTCTGTCCCCGGTTTCACCAGTGTGGCCACCTGGGGCGCGCTGCACCACGAGCGCATGGACGGCAGCGGTTACCCTTACGGGCTGACGGGCGACGACCTGCCCCTGCCCGCACGCATCGTGGCCGTGGCCGACGTGTTCACCGCCATTGCGGAGGACCGGCCCTACCGGCGCGGCATGCCGCCCGAGGCGGCCCGGGCCGTGCTGCGCGACCAGGCCCGTGACGGCAAGCTGGACGGCGGGCTTGTGGACCTGTTGCTGTCGCGCTACGAAGAAATGGACGACGCGCGGCGTCAGGCCCAGGAGCGGGCGCGCCACGAATTCGGACTGGTGCGTGCGGCTCTGGAACACGAGCCGGACGATGCGGTGTGCCGTGAACCGGCAGCCCAGGTTCGCATGAACCCACCGGACCATGTCGAGCGGGACCGAACGGAGCTGATCGGAACTGCCCCCCAACTGCCACTAACCGAACCGGACCGGACGCCCACATGAATCCCTTTTCGCGCATCGCGGCCATCTGCCGCATGATCAAGATCGAGCACTCCGTGTTCGCGCTGCCCTTTGCCTATGCCGGGGCCTTTCTGGCCGCCGGGGGCTGGCCGGGCCTGGTGCCCCTGCTGGTGCTTACCGTGGCCATGGTGGCCGTGCGTTCGTTCGCCATGGCCTTCAACCGGCTGGTGGACCTGAAGTACGACCGGCTCAACCCGCGCACCGCGGGCCGCCCGCTGGTCACCGGCGAAATTTCCGTGGCCTGGACCTGGGCCTTCACCGTGTTCATGGCCGTGCTGTTCGTGGCCGCCTGCGCGGGGATGAACCGGCTGTGCCTGTACCTTGCCCCCGTGGCGCTGCTGGTGGCCGCCTCGTACAGCCTGCTGAAGCGCTTCACCTGGCTGTGCCATTTCTTCCTGGGCGGGGTGCTGGGGCTGGCCCCGGTGGCCGGGTGGATTGCCGTGGACCCGCAGTTCACCGTGCCCGCCGTGCTGCTGTTCTGGGGGGTGCTGTTCTGGGTGGCCGGGTTCGACATCCTGTATTCGTGCCAGGACATGGAGTTCGACAGGTCCATGGGCCTGCATGCCGTGCCCGCCCACTTCGGCCTGCCCGCCGCGCTGGTGGTTTCCGGCTTCTGTCATGCCAACGCGGCCATCTTCCTGCTGCTGGCGGGCTGGTCCGCCTCGCTGGGCTGGCCGTGGTACGCGGTGTGGGCCGTCATCGCCGGGGTACTGACGTGGGAGCACCGCATCATCAGCCCCGACGACATGTCGCGAGTGAACATGGCCTTCTTCACCCTGAACGGCGTCATCGCCTTCATGGTGCTGGGGGGGGCGTTGCTGGGGTTGTATTTCGGGTAGAGCGGGCGCCACGGGCGCCCTTCGGCCCGGGCTGTCTTCGGTTTCCATCGCCGGGAGGTCCACCATGCGGCTGACCATGGCGCAGGAATACAACCGCCGCAGGGTGCAGGCCATGTATGGCTGGCAGGTGGCGGTGCCCGTGCCGCATGACGGCATCGGCATGGACGGCGAGGCGGCCGGGCGGCTGCGCGAAGCCGCCGCGCAGGTGGCCGCCGATGCGGGCGTGCCCGTGGCGCTGGTGGCCCGGCGGCTGTTCGACTACGCCTACCGGCTGGAACCCACCGGCACCCTGGTGCTGCTGGTGGGGGTGCCCGAACGGGGCGTGGAGCTGTTCGTGGAGATGGGCGCCCAGCATTGGCGGCCCGTGCGGCCCGAAGATCAGGCGCCTGACGAAGCGGCGCCCGGTGACGAAGCCGATACCGGCGGGGCAGGCGGCAGCCCTGAAAGCCCCGCGAATCGCAACGGCGTTTCCGAAGCGCCCGCAGGCACCCATGGCTTGCCCGTGGTGCATATTTCCGACCTGATGGGCGGCCCGCGCCGCCGGTAGTCCGGCACGCTGGCACAACCCCGTCCCGCTCACCGGTCTGTTCACCAGTCCGGTGACAGCCCGGCGACCAGTCCGGCGACCGGCACAGCGACCGGCACACCGACCGGCACAGCCGTTGGGGCGCCCTTTCGCCCGTTCCCGCCACGTTCGGGAACCGCCTCATTCACGTATGGACAACAAGGAGAACGCGCATGGCGCGACGCAGGATACCCGACGCCCTGCCCCCGTCCGGGGTGGAGACAGACAACGACGTACGCGATGTGAGCCGCTCGCAGAAAAAGCGCGAAAGCAACGCCATGCAGACCCTGGGTCAGGAACTGGTCCGCCTGCCTGCTTCCAAGGTGCGGTCCATGGGGCTGCCCGACGATCTCGAAAAGGCCGTGCTGGAATGGCATGCCATGTCCACCCACGAGGCCCGGCGGCGCCAGTTGCAGTACATTGGCCGGGTCATCCGGGAAGGGGACTGGGAGGCCGTGTCCGCGCAGATGGGCGAGGTGCGTGCCGTGAAGCAGACCGAGGACGACGAGTTCCACCGCATAGAGGAACTGCGCGAGCAACTTCTGGCCGCAGGGCCGGACCGCCTGCACCCCTACCTGGAGCAGTGGCCCGACGTGGACCCCCGCCACCTGCGCCTGCTGGTGCGTGACGCCCTGGCCGAACGCGCCGCGGGCAAGCCGCCCCGCGCCGGACGCGCCCTGTTCCGGTTGCTGCGCGACGTGGCCGAGGAATAGCCGCTCCGTTCCTGCCGTTTTGCAAAAAAGACGCGCCGGGTGCTTCCGCATCCGGCGCGTCTGTCGTTGCATGGGGCGATGTCTGCTGTCCGGCAACGGGCCATGCGGCAGGCAGGGCGGCGGGTGAACCGGACAGTTGCGTTGCTAGATGCCAGCCTCGCGCAGTGCCTTCAGGGTATGCCGCGCCACGGTGACCACGTCGTGCAGCACCGTGCCGCCCAGCAGGCGGTCCAGCAGACCGGCGGGCTCTTCGTGGCCGTCCACGTCGATGCGCAGCGCCGTGCCGAAGCGCCCCAGCATGCGGCGATGCAACTGGGTGCCCAGTTCTGGGTCCGCGCTGGACAGGGCGCGGCACACGGCGGCTGCGGTGCGTTCCGGCGCGCTGGTGAACTGGCATGCGCGGGCCACGTGTTCGTGCAGGGGCGCGCCGGGTGTCAGTTCGCGTCCGGCCAGCAGCGCTGCCGCCGCGTCGTCGATGCGTCCGTCGCGCAGCAGGCGCGCGGCCTCCGCCAGCAGGGGGTTGGGGGTGTCCGGGGGCGAGTCGGCCAGCAGTTCGGCGAATATGTTCTGGGCGCGCCGCCATTGCCGGGCACGGGCGTATATCTCGCCCGCGCGGCTGCGGAATTCGCGGCTCTTGTCCAGGTCGCCCTTGCCCCGCCAGGCATCGGCCAGCCCCAGGCAGGCTTCGGCGTGCAGGGCATTGTAGCGCAGGGTGCGGTTGAAGGCGGTGATGGCAGCATCCCACTGCTCGCGCAGCAGGTGGGCCGTGCCTTCCAGGAAATGAGCCTCGGCCTCGTCGGCGGATTCGGTCGCCGCGTTGGCGAACCGTTCCAGAGCCTGGTCGAATTCTTCATCCGAGAGCATTTGCGTGCCCTCGGCCACGGTGCGTGCCGTGCGCGTTGCCAGCGCGCGCCGGGCGCGCAGCAGTTGCGCGTCCAGCGCGTCCACCGTGTAGGGGCGGCCCAGAAAGCCGCTGCACCCCGCGCCGACGGCGGACAGCACCGCCTCGCGCGTGGCCGCGCTGGACACCACCAGCACCGGCAGGTCGAGCAGGCGCGGGTACGAACGCAGCAGTTGCAGCAGGTCGAGGGCGGACATGTCCGCCAGCCGTTCGTGGCAGAGCACCACGTCGACAGGGGGAATCGCGTCGCTGGCGGGCAGGGTCGCATCGCGCGGCCCGGCGTGGGCACGGCGCTGCCGGGCCAGCATGCGCGCGGCGGCGCCGCCGGATGTCAGCACCGCCACGTTGCGGATGCCCGTCTGGCGCAGGGCGCGGCGGTCCACGGCGCTCAGTTCCTCTCGCGGGGCCAGGATCAGCGCGCTGACGAACCCGTGCGCGGGCACGGCATCCATGCGGGGCGCGGCGGCCCACGACGTTTCGGCGCGCACCGCTTCCACCAGGTCGGAAAGGCTGGCCGCGCCGCGCCCGGCCATGCGCATGGTGGGCGGCACGCCCAGGGCCGCGAGGCCGGTGGCGGTGATGCCGTCAAGCGGACGGGGCTGTCGGGGCTGGCGGGTCAGACTGGGCTGACTGGGCAGATTGGGCGCCTTGGTCCGCGCTGCCGATTCCATGGACTGGAGCGCCCGGGCCGCCGTGGCGGCAAGGCTGTCGGTGGCGCGGTGCGACGGTGTGGCGTGTCTGGCTGCGGACTGCATGTGTGGCCTTCCTTCCGGGAGATCACCCCGTGTACCGGATTCATCGGCGGCAGCGGGGGAAACTTTAGCGTGGCCGGCACATGGCGGGCCTTTCCGGCATCCGTAACGGCGAAGGCCCACCCCCTTGCAGGGACGGGCCTTCGATGCATGGCATGCGGATGGTTGCTATTTCACGAAGGGCAGCAGCTTGCCGACGCGGGCGGGACGAACGGACTGCGCGCCGGGCGGGGGGGCATCGGGCGCCAGATCGTCGCCCGCGCCAAGGCTGGCGGCGCGTCCCGTCCTGTTGGCATGGTCGGTCTTGCCGACCATGCTGGTCAGGTCGGCAAGTCCGGCCAGCGCGGTGCGCCCGGCATCATGGGCCGTGGCCAGCGCCGCCCCCAGGCCGAAGCCGGGCGCGGGCATGCCGTAGCGCGGCTCGCGGTCGTGCACGGTGCCGCAGGTGGCGCACTGCCACGTGTCTTCGTGCGCGGCCAGGCGTACCAGAACGCCATCGCGGTTGTAGCAGCTCTGGCAGAACGGTCCCTGCTTGATGTTGCCGGTGATCAGCCAATAGCAGAACCCGTCAAAGACAAGATTGCGCGACAGGTAGAGGATGTCCTCGAATTCCTGCACCTGCATTTTCAGCATGGTGTTTTCATCGCACAGGGAAACGTAGCGCGACTGCATTTCCATCAGTACGTGCCGTGCTTCCTCGGTCTTGCCTTTCATGAACAGGTCGTGGATTTCCTTGAATCTGTAATAGTCGAGCATGGCCGCACCTCTGCGGGATGGGGAACCGGCGACCGGTCAGCCGCGGTACATGGTTCCCATCGGCAGTTCGGGGCGGAACTTTAGGCCGGGGTGCGTTGCCGCATGCGGGGGGGGCGGAAGCGTGAAGTGGAACAGCCCCAGGGGCTTTCTCCAAATTAGGATTTTTGTTCGTTGGCAAGGAAAACGAGCCTGCCATGAGGGAGTGCCCTAGCCGTTTGGTGAGCGAAGCGAACCTTACGGATAGGGACCGCAACGCGTACTCTTGCTGTATTCGACTGATATGGCAGGTGAAGTTTGACCGCGTTGCGCTCGATGCCCGTAAAGCTCGCAAGCTCGCTTAACGGGCACGCTGTGCGCCCTTCGGGTCGGTTAGCCAACGGACAAAAAAACAATTTGGGGCCAGTCCCTAGCGGGCGGCGCGCACCAACCGTTCCACCAACTGGCGCTGGGTCTGCTCGGCGGCTTCGATTGCCGCCGGGGCAAGGCCCGCGCCCAGGGCCACGGCGCGGCGCTTTTCGGCGGATACGAAGTCTTCCTTGCGGTGGGCGTCGTTGTTGATGACCAGCCGGGCACCCGCGGCGCGCGCGGTGATGGCCACATGGCCGTTGGACAGCGCGTGCGAGGGGCGGGTGGTTATTTCCAGCAGCACGCCGCGCTCGGCGGCGTAGGCAGCGTCTTCCGCAGTGAGCAGGCCGGGGTGGGCCAGCACGTCCGCCCCGCCTTCGATGGCGGCAAGATTGGTGCCCGTCTCCACCACATCGGCCAGCGACTGGCCATGCACCACCACCAGTTGCGCGCCCAGCGCCCGTGCCTCCCTGATGGCGTCGGGGATGAGCGCCGGGGGCACGTGGGTCAGTTCCACCCCGGCAAAGACCTCTATGCCCGCGTACAGCCCGTACTGGCGGGCCATGGGCAGCACCTGGCGCAGGATGAGGTCCATGTTCGATCCGTCGGCATGGTCGGTGAGGGCCACCGCGCGATACCCGGCAAGGCGCGCGAAGCGCACGGCGGTGGCGGGCGTCATGGAGGAGTCGCTGAAGCAGGTGTGCACGTGCAGGTCGATCATGGGGTGGCTCCGGAAATGGCGATGGGTGTCGGCGGGCGGGCATCCGCCGCGTGCTGGTGGGGTGCGGGGTACGCATGCGGGCGCGGGCGCAGGTTGGGCATGCTGGCCGTACGCGGTGGCCGCCCAGCTTTGCCCGGCTCTGCCCGATTTCATTCAGTCGCGTGGAAAATGGTGGGCCACCGGTACACCACGGGCGCAGCGGACGCAACCCGGTGCCGGTGCATCAAGGCGGGTGCCGGAGTCCGAGAGCAGAATCCGGGTGCGGGGTCCGGGGGCAGAATCCGGGTGCGGAAGGCGGGGGGACGAAGGCAGCAGGCGGGTGCAGGAGAGCAGGCCGGGGAGGCCTTTGGCAGGACGCATGGCCGCGCGACAGGCATGAACTACCGACGCAACCGGCGCGGCGACCAACGGACTGGCCGACACCGGCGACCTGCTGGCGCGCGAACGCCGCGTTCCGGCGGGATGCCGGATGGTCCGGATGGCCCGCGTGGATTAGGTGCCCGGATGGTCCGCGTGGCCCCAATGACAACGGCAGCCCGGAAGGCGGCTGCCACCCGGCGGTGGGGGCGCCCGCAGCGCTACATGCGGTACTTGGTTTCCGGGTCCAGCGAGCGCAGCAGTTCCGCCAGTTGCTCTTCCAGATCGTGCTGATCGCGCGGGCGATTCGTTATCTGGTCTGCCGACGGATCAGTGGCCTGGTCGGCCTTGTGCTTCGCGGCGCGTTGATCTTCCATGGCCTCGCGGACGCGGGAAATCTGCTCCACGTTGATGGGGCTGCCCGCTTCGCCGTCGGCCCACGGGGGCTGGCCCGCCCTGCGGCGCACGTCGCGCCGGGCGGTTTCCTCTCGGGCCATGGCCGACGCGGCGTCGGTGGGGCGGCGGGCGGCGTTTTCGTCCATGTTGGGGCGCAGGCGGTCTTCAGCGGCGCGGCGCAGTACGTCCTCGCTGACGAAGATGGGCACGTCGGCCCGCAGGGCCAGGGCAATGGCGTCGGAGGGGCGACAGTCCACGCGGGTGCGAGAACCGTTCAGCAGGATGTCCAGTTCGGCGAAGTAGGTGCCGTCGCGCAGGTCCACCACGTCCACGGCCACCAGTTGCGCCCCCAGCGAACGCAGGGTGTTCAGCAGCAGGTCGTGGGTGAGCGGGCGCGGCACGTCCACGCTGTTGAGCGCTATGGAGATGGCCATGGCTTCCATGGCCCCTATCCAGATGGGCAGCAGTTCCTCCCCGGCCTCTCGGCGCAGGACGAGGATCGGCGCCTTGGTGGCGTCGTCCAGCGACAGCCCCACGACCTTCATTTCTATCATGGGATACCTGCCTGTGCGCCCCTGCGGGCGTTTTCGCATGGTGCCCGGATTTGCCGGACCTGCCGGACCTGCCGGATTTGCCGGATATGCCGGACTTGGCTGATCTGCCGTATCTGCCAGACCTGCCCGGTCAGTCCGATTTGCCCGGCCAGCCCGATCCGTCTGATCTGCCCGTTCGGCCTGACCGGCCTGACCAGTCCGGCCAGTGCGGCCTTGCGGGCCGATGCGGCGCCGGAAGCGGATCATGCCCGCAATACTCCGCGCAGCGAATGCTTCTTGGCCTCCACGATGGTCACCGGCACGATCCGGCCCAGCCAGCCTTCCGGGCCGCCCTCCGCACGGGGGGGCATCACCACGTTGACGGCCTGGCCGTAGGGGTCGCGCCCCTGCCAGCTTTCGCCGCCGGGAGTGCCCGTGGCGCCGTCATGCACGCCCTCGTGCGATTCCGGGGTGGCCATGCCGGGCTTGCGACTCATGCCGTCCAGTAGCACCATTGTGTGCAACCCTACCATGTTCCGCAAGCACTGTTCAGTATAATCATTCTGCCATTCCTGCAGACGGGCCAGGCGGGCGGCCTTTTCGGCGGCGTCCAGCTTGCCGGGCAGCATTTCCGCGCGGGTGCCCGGCCTGTCGGAGTAGCAGAACGAGAAGCTGGCGGCAAAGCCCACGGCCCGCATGGCGGACAGGGTGTCCTCGAAGTCCTGCTCCGTCTCGCCGGGAAAGCCCACGATGATGTCGGTGGAAAGCTGGATGTCTGGGCGGGCCGCCTTCAGCCGGTGCACGATGTCCATGTACCGGGCCATGTCGTACTTGCGGCCCATGGCCTTCAGGATGCGGTCCGACCCGGATTGCATGGGCAGGTGCAGGCGCGGGCACAGGTTGTCCAGCGTGCCGAAGGCGTCGATGACCTCCGGCGCTATGTCCTTGGGGTGCGGCGTGACGAAGCGCAGCCGGGCCAGCCCGGGCAGGGCGGCCACGCGGTGCAGCAACTCGGCGAAGGTCACGGCCTTGCCGTCACCCGCCGCCGTCGCCATGGTCGCCTGGCGGGCGGCTTCCGCGTCCTGCCCGTAGGAATTGACGTTCTGGCCGAGCAGGGTGATTTCCTTCGCGCCGCGCTCCACCAGTTCCGCGCATTCGCGCACCACCGCGTCCGCCGCGCGCGACTTCTGGCGGCCCCGCGTGTACGGCACGATGCAGTAGGCGCAGAAGTTGTCGCAGCCCTGCATGATGTTCACGAAGGCGGAAGGCGGCACCGGCCCGGCGTCCAGTTGGGCGTCGCGCTCGGGGTATTCCTCGGAAAAGTCCAGCAGCGAGAGGCGCAGGCCCGGCTCGGCGCACAGCCGTTCGATGGCCTGCGGAGCCATGGACGAGCCGTCGCCGCCGAACACCAGTCGCACCTGCGGAAAACGGGTGAAGAACCCGGAGCCGATCTGCTGGGCCACGCAGCCGCCCACCACGGCAAAGGCGTCGGGCAACTTGCGGGTGGCCTGGCGGATGCGCCCGAGCACGCTGTAGACCTTCTGCTCCGGCTTGTCGCGCACCGAGCAGGTGTTGACGATGTTCACGCGGGCCTTGCCCAGGGGGGCTTCGGTGAAGCCGCGCGCCACAAGGGCTCTGGACAGCCAGTCGGAATCGTTGACGTTCATCTGGCAGCCAAAGGTCAGGATATGAAATGTACGGTCGCTCATGGTCCGGTGGTATGCTGATGGAATGCCGGGACGCGCCCGGCACGGGTGGTTGAAAAGAGTGGCGGCGGTGCGGGGCTATTCGGCGCCCTTGCCGTCGGCGGATGTCCGGGCCTGTTCGTGCCCCGGCTGCATGCCCTGCGACGGCGTTTGTTCTGTCCGGGCATGTTCTGCCCGCTTGCGTGCATCCTCGCGGCCGCTGTGTTCGCCCGCCAGGTAGAACAGGGCGATGGGGGCGATCAGGCAGGCCACGCACCACAGCAGGGGGTTGCGGCCCTGCCGCCGGGCCAGTATCGCCGCGCCAACGCCCACGCACGCCCAGATGAGCGCCATGTAGACGTAGCCGGAAGTGGTGAAGTCCAGTTCAAGCATGGGCTGCGGGGGTTGGGGTGCGGGGAAGGGCGAAAGGCCGTCCCCGTGTCTGCCGTTTGGCGACTGCCGGGGAACATTGGCGAAACATCGCCACGGCTCGGCAGTCCCTTGAGGTAAGGCATTCATGGGGGGTGCGCAAGGGGGCAAATCCTACTTGCATAGTAGGATAAAAGCGGTATAGTCTCGGCATTGAAGACGAAGTGTCGTCGCGCGCCGGTGACTTCCCCGGCGTTTCCCTTCACATCGTGCGCCGCGTCTGCGGCATGCCGCCCACGCGGGGAGGATTTCCCATGAAAAAGTACAAGGTGAAGGGGCTGCAAAGCCCGGACTGCGCCGCCACCGTGACCACTTCCATCCAGACCAAGGCCGGGATCGAGGAAGTGAACGTGAACCTGGCCACCGGCGAAATCACCTACGGTCCGGCGGTGTGCGTGGATACGCGCATGCTGCGCGAAGCCGTGGAAAGCGCCGGGTACACGCTGGAGGAAGAAGAGGCGTAGCCGCATCCACGCGCGGTGCGCGCCGGATGGCGGGCACCACGGTGCAGGTTTTGCTTCGCATGAAGGGGCGGGGGCACAGGCCCCCGCCCCTTCGATCATTTGCGGAAACGCGGAGCGGCGTCGTGGCCGCACGCAGCCGTGGCGGCTACTGCTACTGGGCCGCCTGTTCCGCCTGCTCCGGCTGTTCCGGCTGTTCTGTCGGCTCGGCAGGCTCGGGGCCATCCTTGACCAGCTGATAGTAGGGCAGGATGTCCGCCCCGAAACTGAGCTTGAACCAGCCCCGGCGGGGGCTGTTCACCCCTTCCAGGTCCACTTCGGTCACGCCCGCGCGGGCCAGCTGGCCGAAGGCATCCCACAGTACGGCGGTGCCGCAGGGGGTGTTGCGCAGGTGTGGGTCGCCCGCGCCGAACAGGTAGTAGGCGCGCTTGCTGTCCATGCCGAACAGGGCCATGGCCGCCAGTTCGCCTTCCGGGGTGCGGGTGGCGAACAGTCGCCCGAAGCCGCCCGCCAGCACGGCGGCGGCCAGGTCGCGCAGTTCGTCCAGCCGTTCCCGCTCCACCTCAATGCCCTGGCGGCCCATGGTCAGGGCGTAGAAGGCGGAAAGGTCTTCGGGGGTTGCGTCTTCGGTGGTGCGCACGCCGGTCTTCAGGGCCTTGCGCACTTCCTGGCGGCGCGAATAGGAAATTTCCGGAAACAACGGCACGTCTTCCGGCGCGGCGGCATCGGCAAAGCCCGCCAGGCTGGTGTAGGCGGTGTAGCGCACGTCGGCCACGTAACGGGGGGCGTCGTCCCTGCCGTAGTTGTGCCACAGGAAGGGCCGGATGTCGGTGACCTGGGGCGACAGGGCCAGTTCCACCCGCGCGTAGCGGCGCGACAGGGCGGCGGCCACGTCCGTGGCGATCTCGAACCGCTCGGACAACACCGTGGAGCGGTTCTGCTTGTTGGCGGGCGGGGCGAACAGGATGCCGTTGTGGATGACGAAATCATGCTGCACGGCGCACGATCCGTCCGCCGATTCGGTAACGGCCACGGCGGCGCGGCGTTCGTTGCCGTTCATGCACCAGTACAGGCGGCTGGGCTGGCGCACGGCAGCCAGGTACGCGGACAGCGAGAAGATGGTGCCGTTGGGGGATGCCTCGACAAAGGCGTCCCACTGGGCGCCGGGGGTGGTCTCTTCGAGACGGTATTGCGTGGTCACGGGGGCTCCGTTGAGTGGCGCGGGAAGGCAGCCGGGCCGCGCGCAACGCGCGGCGCACCGGTGGGCGCGGGAGCGTTGCCCGCAGCCGGGCGAAAAATGACACCGCTGCGCCCCGCCGTCAATATGCGGGACCGCTCGTGCCGGAAGGCACAAGGTGGGCGGCGAAGTGGGGCGGCGCGGGAAACTTCCGGCACCGAGTGAAATCCGGTGACCTGCGCCGGGGCGACTGGCGCAAGAGGGATTTTTGTCTTCTGCCGAGGAAGAACGCCTTTTTATGGAGGGAACGTACTCTTGTTGTACGTGACCGGAGTAAAAAGGCGGTCTGACGACGGCAGAGGCAAAAAGCCCCTTGCGCCTACTGGTTACGCAACAAGAACCCCCGCATACCCCACCACCCGCTGCATATCCCCGCTGACTTCGCCAGAGGTGGCATAGGCCACCACCCGCGCGGTCTGGGCGCCCAGGTCCAGCGCGGCCAGCAGCCCCAGGGTGGCGGGCAGCACCCCGCACATGGAGATGCCCCGGTCGCGCACGGTGGCGTACAGGCCGAGGGGGTCCAGCGCCTCGATGCGCGCCAGGGCCAGGCGGTCCAGCCGGGCGGCATCGGCATGGGTGACATAGTGGCTCATGTCCGACGACACCACCATGGCCACCCGCCGTCCGGCGGCCTCGAGGCGGCGCAGAGCCCCGGCAAGTGCCTGCGCGGCCTCGCGCAGGGCCTGGGGGTGCGGCTCCGCCACGGCCACGGGCACGATGGCAAGGTCGGGCGTGTATTCCTGCAGGAAGGGCAGGACCACCTCTATGGAGTGCTCGCGCATGTGGGCGGCGGTGTCGCGGGTGAAGCCCGCGTCCGATTCGGCCAGGGTGTCCGCCAGTTCCTCGTCCACGGGCACCGGGCCGAGAGGGGTGTGCCAGTGGCCGCCCGGCCAGACGGACAGCGGCGCGCCAAGCCCGGTGTGGTTGGGGCCCAGCAGCACGATGGTGTCGGGCAGGTTGGCCGCGCCCAGGGTCTGTCCGGTCACCTCGCCGGAATAGACGTAGCCCGCGTGGGGCACCATGGCCAGCAGGGTGGGGGCTGCCTCGCGCGGGGCGGCGGCAAGGTGTTCGCGCACGGTGTGGCGCAGCAGGTCGGGATCGTCCGGGTAGAACATGCCCGCCACCACGGGGTTGCGGTCGATGGCGTGTCCGGTGTCCAGATGCCTGTCGTGCATGGTGGCCTCCTGCGGGTAACGGCGGACAGGGTGGAAAGGGCGTAAAGGGCGGAAAAGGGGAAACGCGGCCAGCCCGGTGGGAATGTCCGGGGCTGGTCGGGCACGCCGCACGGACACGGAACCACGCCCATGGGTCCGTACCATCCCTATGCCAGATGCGCGGAAAAACGGAAACAGCGGAGATGCGGCAGCGCCCGGCGTCGGGCGCGCCTTGCGGCGGACAGGCCGTGCCCGTGCCTACGGCTGCGCGCCCTGGGTGAACCCGGAAAGCCCCTTGGTCACGTCGGTGGTGCGCAACTCTGACGCGGCCATCCGGCCATACAGCGACTGCGGGTCGCGCCGGGCCAGGTCTTCCAGGGTGGCCTTCCATGCGTCGACGTTGCCCATCTTGCGTTGCAGGCGCGCCACGCGATAGCGCATGGCCGCGTAGCCGGGGTCGGAATCGGGCACGTACTTGGCGTACTGGTCGGTCCAGTCCAGCGATTCGCGCAGGCGTCCCGCCGCCTCGGTGATGTCCATGAGCGAGAGCAGGCTTTCCTTGATGCGCGGGGTGTCTTCCTTTTCCGGGCTGGCCTGGGCCACGGCAAGGAAGTCGGACAGGGTCTCGCGGGTGAGCAGGTAGGCCTTTTCCAGTTCGCGCTTGCGCTCGGCGTCGCGCGACAGGAAGTAGCCCACGTAGGCCCGCTGTTCCTGGGGCAGGTCCTTGCGGTCGTACAGGCGCTGCCACAGGGGCACGGCCAGGTCTGGGTGCCCCAGGTTTTCCTGGGCCAGGGCCAGCGCGTAGTCCGCCTGCTTCTGCACCGGGTCGGACAGGCTCCACCCGGACACGCCCTGCATCACGTCGGCGATGCGCTGCCAGTTCTGGGTTTCCAGATGCACCTTGAGCGCCAGGGCCAGCACGGTTTCGCCGTGCTTGGGATCCTTCGGCCCCTTCAGGAACCCGTCCAGCATTTCCAGCGCCTTCTGGGGCTGCCCGGTATTGGCGTAGCTGAGGGCGATGGCCACGTGGGTGTCCACCGACAGGTCCTTCTCGTTTTCCTGGATCAGCGGGTACTGTTCCCACAGTTGCAGGATGCGGCCATAGTTGCCGTCCGCCGCCGACTCGGCCACCATCTGGGTGAAGCTTTGCAGCGCGATTTCGCGCACCTTGGGCAGCATGTCGCTGCCGGGGTGGGCCTGGGCGAATTCCACGGCGGATGCCAGCGCCTCGGGGAACTGACGGTTCCACAGGTACCACATGGTCAGCTTCAGCCGGGCCAGCGGCACCAGCGGGCTCTGCGGGTGGCCGGAAATGATGGTGGTGTACGCCTGCACCGGGCGGGTGTTGTCCGGCCTCTGGAACACCGAGACCATCTCGGCGATGCTCGGCGTGTCGTGGATGCCTTCCTCCGCCAGGCGCATCAGCGATATGAGCCCGCCGTCCTTGTCCGGGAAGCGGCGCACCGCTTCTTCGTACAGCACCCGGGCGGCCTCCGGCTGTTTCTGCTTGGCCAGGATGTCGCCCTGCCGGGCCAGCACGGTGTCGATGTCGTCCGCTTCTGGGTTGAGGTTGTAGTACAGCCAGTAGTTGGCGCGGGCGTCGTCCAGCTTGCCCAGGTGGTCGGACACGTCGGCGGCCACGGTGAGCAGTTGCGGGTATTCCAGGTAGAAGCGGCCCCAGCGCTTGTCCACGAAGTCGAGGATGGACGCGGCCTGCTGGTAGTAGCCCATCTTGTACAGGGTGCGGGCCAGGCTGACCGAACCTTCGCGCACGTACTTGCTTTCGGGGAAGTCCTGCACGATGGACTGGAACTTGTCCGCGGCCTTCTGGTAGTCGCCGCGTTTGTAGGCCTCTTCGCCCGCGTAGTACATGGCCAGGGCGGCGTTTTCGTCGTGCGGATACTGGCGCCGCAGCAGGTTGAAGTAGCCTTCCGCCTCCTGCGAGTTGCCGATGCGCGTGTTCAGCAGCCCGAGGCGCAACAGGGCCTGCGGCACCCGGTGCGACTTCAGGTTGTAGTTCATGGCCTCGCTGGTGGCCGTGATGATCTTGTCGAAGACGGGAAGGATGTTGTCCTTGTTCTGCGCGTAGAGCACGTCGCCGATGAGGTACAGCACCTCCTCGTACATGTCCTTGGGCGTGTCGCGTAGGCCCTTCAGGGTTTCCAGCAGTTCCAGCGCCTTGGGGTAGTCGGCGTTGACCATGAAGGTCTTGGCCTGCTCCAGCAGTTCCGCCGGGACCGGCGGCGCGGGAACGGGATTGCCCTTTTCGTCCACGTACACCACCTGGGTGGCGTTGGTGGCATTGGTGCCGTTGGTCGCGACCTTGCCCGCCGCCTCGGCCTGGGGCGAGGTGGCGTTGCCGGTGACCGGGGGCGTGGGCTGGCCGTCGGGCTGCGGTGGCGGCGTGGGGCCTTCGGGACGGGGGGCGGCGGACTTGCGCGCCTCGCCCATATCCTTGGCCTGTTCCTTGGCCTGCTCCGGCTGACCCGGCTGACCCGTTTGGCCCGTCTGGTTTGTCTGCGTGGTCGCCTGCGCCACGGCCTGCGGCGCGGCGGGCTGCTCGTTCTGTCTGGCCGTGGCGGCGGGACCGGCTTCACCGCGCGAGGGCACCGGCGCGGGGGGCGTGGCCTGGGCGGATGCCGCCGCCTCTTCCGGCCATTCGGCAGGGCCGCCGGAATTGATGCGCGCCCGGATGGAATAGGGCACGGCAAAGAAGCTGCGGGGCTGCTCGGGCGCCTGTGCTGCGGGCTGTCCGCCAGTTTGGGCGGCGTCGGTCTGTGGCTGGGCGGGGGGTGTGGCCCCGATTTGTCCGGTAACCTGCGCGGGGGGCGCAG
Source organism: Nitratidesulfovibrio sp. SRB-5 (assembly GCF_019931275.1). Classification (NCBI taxonomy): domain Bacteria; kingdom Pseudomonadati; phylum Thermodesulfobacteriota; class Desulfovibrionia; order Desulfovibrionales; family Desulfovibrionaceae; genus Nitratidesulfovibrio; species Nitratidesulfovibrio sp. SRB-5. The sequence continues at coordinate 792,700 of NZ_JAIOTY010000002.1, forward strand.
TGCCCGGTCCGGTGGAAAGCTTGCCGGTGATCCCGCCTGCGGGCGCGGCCTGGGTCTGGCCGGTTCCGTTGGCGGTATCGCTGCCGTCGGTGAGGGCGCGTTCGACCACGCGCGGCTGCCGGGCGCCGTTCTGCGCCGGTGCGGGAGCGGTGGAGGGCGCCGGTGCGGGGGGGGCGGGAGGTGCGGGAATCGCGGGTTGGGCCGTCCGGGCGGGCTGTCCCGCCGGGGCGGCGGGCGGTGCCGGAGTGGGCACCGGGGGCGTTGCCCGTCCTGCCTGTTCCGGCGACTGGCCCGACTGGCTCGATTGAGCGGACGGCTGGCCCCCGTCGGAGGCAGTCCAGCGTTCGCCCATGGGATCGCGGAAGATGTCCACCACCACCCTGTCGGGGGCGGGACGGGTGACCACGTAGCCGAACCCCGGAGTGCGCGTGTCTATGCGCAGCCCGCCGGGCTGCGGGGCAACCTCTCCCACCAGGGCCGCGCCTGCCGGGTCGGCCCCGCCCATGCGCGCGGGAGCCGCGCCCACGGCGCGCGATGTCAGCGACAGGGTTTGCCGCCCGGTGCGGGCCACGTCCACGTCGCCGGGGCGGTCGAGGGTGATGGTCACCCGCTCGCGGTCGGGCAGGCCGCTCCACTGCCACGAGGCCGCGTGCGCGGCCGTGGCGGGCGGTCCGGCAAGGGCCGCGATGAGGAGCAGCCGGGCAAGACCGGCGGCGGTGGGTCGTTTCACGCAAGAATCCTGTGCATGTACGCGTACGTGTGCGCGGGCGGAAACGCGCCCGTGGCCCGGCGTCGGCGTTGTTGCGGATGCCGTGCCCCCTGTGCGGCGGGAAAAAACCGACACGGGCACTTGTTTGTAGCAAAAAGCGTGCAGCGGCGGATGGCTGCGTGTGCCCGGCCCGCCGCGCGAGCCTTCGTCACCGGGCGCATGCCGCGATCACGAGTCGGCGCGTTTCTTCTTCAGCTTCTCGATGAGCGTGGTGCGCTTGATGCCCAGGATTTCCGCCGCCTGGTTCTTCACGCCCTCGGCCATGGTCAGGGCCTCGTCCAGCAGGCGTTCTTCCACCGTGTCCAGAAAATCCTTCAGGTTCATGCCCTTGTCGCGCAGATCGGTGATGGTGGGCCAGCTGAAGCCTGCGGGCATGCCGCCGGATGCGGCGCCCGTGGCCGCGGGCAGCGGGTCGGGCGGGGTCGGCTCCGGCAGCGAGACGATGTCGCCCACCTCGTCCAGTATCTTGCGGGGCAGGTCGGCGGGGGGCACCACGTCGTCGTCGGCGAGGATGCTGAGCCGTTCCATGAAGTTTTCCAGCTCGCGCACGTTGCCCGGCCACGAATAGGCGGCCAGCACCTTGCGCGTGTCGGGCGCCAGCGCCAGGCAGCGGCGGCCCTTGCGTTCGCAGAAGCGGCGCATGAAATGTTCGGCCAGCACCAGGATGTCGCCGCCGCGCTCGCGCAGGGCGGGCAGGTGCAGGGGAATGACGTTGAGGCGGTAGTACAGGTCTTCGCGGAAGCGCCCGGCGGCCACCTCGCGCTCGAGGTCGCGGTTGGTGGCGGCCACGATGCGCACGTCCACCTTCTTCACGCCCGCGCCGCCCACGCGCTCGATTTCCTTTTCCTGCAGCACGCGCAGGATCTTGACCTGCAACGTCAGGTCCATCTCGCCGATTTCGTCCAGGAAGATGGTGCCGCCGTCGGCCAGTTCGAACCTGCCGGGCCGCGAACGGATGGCGTGGGTGAAGGCGCCCTTCTCGTGGCCGAAGAGCTCCGATTCCAGAAGTTCCTTGGGAATGGCCCCGCAGTTGATGGGCACGAAGGGCATGGACCGGCGCTGGCTGTTGGAATGCAGCGCGCGCACCAGAAGTTCCTTGCCGGTGCCCGATTCGCCCGTGACCAGCACGGTGCTGTCGGTGGGGGCCACTTTGGCCAGAATGCGGAAAACGTCCCTGAGCGATGTGCTTTGGCCGATGATGCCGCTGGTGTCGAGATCCATTCCCTCTCCCGGAAGGCTCGCTGAATGTGTCCCGATTCCCCCCGTGCCATCCCGATGCGTGCGCCGGTCCGCTTCGCCTGCATGCCGCGTCAGCCCGTCACGCCTACCCGTCACGCCGGGGTGTCGCGCCTGGCCGTTACGATGGCCGCCTCGCGCGGCTGGACCGAACAGGCCGGTTTTCCGGACAATTATCCGTTCCCCGGACAGGTATCCGGTCAGGCACGAACGCACGTGTATGGTCCGAAAACCCCCTGCGGCCCCGGACTTCGCATTCCGGAACACGGGCGGCATGGCACGTCTGGCTTCATCAGTGTCAATTCGCTGACACGAAGTCAAGTATAGGGGCGAAAAAAGCGGCTTCCGTGTGCCGGGGCGGGGCATGTGCCGCCTGTGCGGCGTCCGCGCGGCATCTGGTCGGCCCCCGCCCTTGAAAGGGGGCTGTTGGGCGTGCGCACCCGCACGCACGGAACCCGGGGCGGAAAGGGCGACGCAAGGACCGGGACAGGGCAGGACAGGTAGGGCCGGGACAAGACCGGAGCAGGGGCGGGGGGGCGAAAGGCGTGCAGCGGGGCAGGTGGGGGCGACAGGCAGCCCGGCAGGCAGACTGGCAGGCGCATCGGGGCGGTGCACGGCACGGGGTGGTATCCGCAAGGTGCGTACCTTGCCCGAAGGGCCGTGCCGCCGTATGCTTTACGGCATCTCTGCATCAGGACGCGTTGCGGCGCATCAGGACGCGTTGCGGCGCATCAGGACGCATTGCAGCGCAGCCGGGCAGTGCAGCTTCTGTCCGGGCCGCCCGCGCCTGTCAATGTCCGGCAACGTCTGGCAAGGCCTGCCTGCGTTTGCCTGCGTCTGCCAACGCTTGGCAAGGCTTGGCAAGGTCCGGCAAGGCTTGGCAACGTCTGCAAAGGCTTGGCGAAGTCCGGCGGCCACGAGTCCGCCTGGGAGTTTTTCGTGCTCGACATTCTTTCCGCCCTGGTTCCGGTGTTCGGCATCATCGTGCTGGGCATGTGCGTGGAGCGCATGGGCAGCCTGCCCAAGGGCACGCCCGCCGCCCTGAACCAGTTCGTGTTCCGGGTTTCGCTGCCCGCGCTGCTGTTCCATGCCGTGGCCCGCAAGACGCCGGAAGAACTGGCGCGCGGCGGCTTTGCCGTGGGCACGGTGGCGGGGATGCTGCTGGCCTTTGCGCTGGGGTATCTGCTGTGCTCGCGCGGGGGGCGGCGCCACGGCCCGGACGTGGCCGTGCTGGCCCAGGCCGCCAGCTTTCCCAACAGCGCCTTTCTGGGGCTGCCCATCGTGACCTCACTGGTGCCCGGCAACGACGACGCGGTGCTGGCCGGGGGCATGGTCTCCGTGCTGTGCCTTGCCGTGCTGCTGGTGACCATGGCCCGGCTGGAGGCCATCCGCAGGGGCGGCGGCCTGTCGTGGCGGGTGCTGCGCGAGGTGGCGGCTGCCCTTGGGCGCAATCCCATCCTGTTGGCCTCCGTGGGCGGGGTGGCGGTAAGCCTTTCCGGGCTGGGGCTGGCCCGCCCCGTGGCCGCCATGGCCTCCATGCTGGGGGCCACGGCATCGCCGTGCGCGCTGTTCGGCATCGGCATGGTGCTGGCCGCGCAACTGACCGCCGAGGGCGCAGGCTGCCCGCCCGGCAGCGCGGGGGACGGCAGCGGCGAATGCGACCCGCAGGCCCTTTCGCCGCTGGCCCGGCAGGTGGCGGTGAACGCGGTGAAGCTGTTCGCCCACCCGGCGCTGACCTGGCTGTGCCTGTGGGCGCTGGGAGTGCGCGGGCAGTGGCTGGGCATGGGGGTGCTGTTCGCGGCCATGCCCACGGCGGCGGTGGCCTACGTGGTGGCGGAAAGCTACGGCGCGGGCACGCGCGACACCTCCCGGGCCATCGTGGTGAGCACCATGCTTTCCGCGCTGACGCTGTTCGGCACCGTGGTGCTGCTGCGGCATCTGCAATTGCTGTAGCGGCCATCCCCCCCCCAATATTCCCGAAGACGGAGGCAAGGCGAAAAGGAAGCGCGCCGCGTACCCCTGCGGGTGCGCGGCGCGCATGTTGCCTTGGCTCTGCCCGGCGCGTGCGCCGGTGGATTGCGGGGCAATGCCCCTCGGTTGCGGTGGCCCTTCCGTTCTCTTGTCTTTCCTCTTTCCCTTCCTTTCAGGATAAGCACGGCCCGGTTGGCGGGCAAGGTCGTCGGAAGCCGGGGGCGGTTTCCAAAGGAGGGTTTTCGTTCGTTGGCGAGGAAAACGGGCCTGTCATGAAGGCGTATGCTCTTGCTGTATTCAACTGAGATGGCAGGCGAAACTTGATGGGGCCAACGGGCGAAAGGACAACTTAGAAACAGCCCCTAGACGAAGCGGTCCACGAGTATCCCCGTCATCTCGTCCCGTGCGCGCACCACGGCGGCGTTGGCCTCGAAGGCGCGCTGGTCCGTGAGCATGCTGACCATCTCGTTGGCCACGTCGGTGTTGCTGCCTTCTATGGCGCCTGTCTCCACCGTAACGCTGCCGTCCGCATGCACCACGCGGCGCAGATCCATGCGCAGCGGGCCTTCGGTGGTGCTCTGGCGGATTTCCGCCACCTGCACGCCCCGCTCCTGCCCGTCCTGCCCGTTCTGGCTGGCAGGACCGGTTTGCAGGCGCACGTCGGACGCACGGAATTCGTCCGTGTTCATGTTCGCCACGTTGTTGGCCGTGACGGCCATGGACGTGCCGAAGGCATCCAGTGCGCTGAGCGGTGTGCCGAATCCGTCTATCATGGCGTGTCTCCTGCGCGGGGGCGGTCTCCCCCGATTCCCCCTGCACGGTATGATAAGTCCGATGGCGTCGCCTGTCACGGGGGGCGGGGGGGGGCGAGAAGCGGGAATCGCGCCAGGGTGCGGCGTGGCGTTTTGCGGCCTTGCGTCGCGCGCAAAAAGGCATCCCCGGCGGTTGATTGCCGGGGATGCCTGCCGTGCGTGCTGCTTGATCGATGCGCCGCGAGAGGATGAGGCGCGAATCGCGCCCGGCGGTCAGGGGCGGCTAGCCCTTGCGCACTTCCCGCTCGATGCTGGCGAAGGCGTTGTGGCAGTGGATGGATTCGAAGCTTTCCACCTCCACGCGGAACCAGGCCACGTGGGGGTGGCCTTCCAGTCGCTGGGCCGCCGCGCGCACCACGTCTTCCACAAACGTCGGATGGGCGAAGGCGTCCTCGGTGACGAATTTCTCGTCCTCGCGCTTCAGCAGGGTGTACACCGGCGACGAACCCGCCGCCTCGGCCAGATCGATGAACTCTTCCATCCAACTGAACCCGGTCATGCGGATGGACATGCGCACCACGGCGCGCTGGCTGTGCGCCCCTTCGTCGCTGATGGCCTTGGAGCACGGGCACACGGTCATCACCGGCACTTCCAGTTCCAGCAGGAACGAGGGCTTGCCGTCGCCCAGTTCACCCGTCAGGCGGCATTCGTACCACACCAGGCCGGAGCTGGCCGTGGCGGGCGCGCCCTTGCGCACGAAGTAGGGAAAGCGGAACAGCGCGTAGGCCTTGCGGGCGTGCAGCCGTTCCTTCACGTCTTCGAGCAGGCGCTTCATGGAGTTGTAGTCCAGTTCCTCGGACCAGTTCTCCAGCGCCTCGACGAAGCGGCTCATGTGGGTGCCCTTGAATTCCGCGGGCAGATCCACGCCGATGTCCACGGTGGCCACGGTATGCTGGCTGCCCTGGGCCCGGTCGCGGACCACCAGGGGCAGCTTGAGGTTCTTCACGCCCACGCGGTCGATGGGCATGGCCACCTGCGCCGGGCTGTTCTGTACGTCTTCCATGTGATGCCTGAAAAATCCTTAGGTGAGGTCTTGCCCGGTGGTGGTAAGCGAAAGCTTGCCGTGCTTCACGCCCTTGGTGGAAATGAGCCGCTGCGACAGGGTGCGCACGTCCGCGCCGGGGCCCTTCAGCACCAGCACCTCGAGGCAGTTGTGGTGGTCCAGATGCACGTGCAGCGAGGTGATGATGATGCCGTGGTGGTCGTGCTGGATTTCGGTCAGCCGCTGGGCCAGATCGCTCTTGTGGTGGTCGTACACGATGGTCAGGGTGCCCGCGATTTCGCGGTCGGTGTCTTCCCATTCCTGCTGGACCAGAGTGTTGCGGATCAGGTCGCGGATGGCTTCCGACCGGGTCTGGTAGCAGCGGTCGTCGCACAGGGCATCGAATTTTTCGAGCAGGTCGGAATCGAGAGAGACGCCGAAGCGGATGGTGCGGCCCATAACGGCTCCTGTGGTTGCGGTGGCGGTGTCCTGCGGTGAAGGGGCTGCCCGGAGGCGGGGGATGTCCGAAAAATGTCTTTCAGAGGGGACCGTCACGAGTAGGATTTTTGTTCTCTGCCAAGGAAGAATGGTTTTTTATGGAAGGAATATACTCTGATGGTATTTGACTGGAATAAAAAACCATTCTGACGAAGGCAGAGGGCAAAAAGACATTCGTGGCGGTGCCCTCTAGGTGTGCGGGGGACGCATCTCCCAGATGTATACAGTAACACGTTCGGCCTGCCGGTACAGCGCGTCCACCTGCATGGTGCGGGCGCAACGCGTGGCCCAGCCACGGGCTTCCAAGGTTTCGCGGAAGGTAGCGTACACGTTTCTGCCCGGTTCCGCCACCCAGGCCACCCCGTCGCGTGCCACGGAATAGTCCAGAAAGTCGCTGACGGGTGTTACGAACCGGCGCTCGTACATGATGTCGCCCGCCCAGACCATGTCCAGCGAGCGGGCGGCCACGGCGGGCATGCGCCAGTCCATCGCAGTCCACAGGGGCTGCGCCACGCCGTTGCGCGCGGCGTTCAGCCGCGCAAAGCGCAGGGCCTCTTCCTCGTAGTCCATGCCGATGACCTGGGCGCCCAGCCACTGCCCGATGATGGCCGTAAGCCCCAGCCCGCACCCCAGGTCCAGGCAACGGCGGCCTTGCAGCGCGGCGCGGTTTTCGGCCAGCCATTCCGCCAGGCCAAGGCTGGCGGGCCACAGCTCGGTCCAGTAGGGCAGCCGCTCGTCGTCCACGAAGGCGGCGCGGGCCGCGCCCGCCGTGCCGGTGGTATCCGTAACGGGGTTGGGACCATCGCAGGCGGCCAGTTCTTCCCACAGCGATTCGAGGTCGGCGTGGCGCTCCAGGGTCCAGGCGCGGCCACAGGCATGCACCTCGACCACGGGTGCGTAGGTGTCGGGGCGGCAGGGGGTGGGCGCGGATCCGGACGAAGCGCCGGACGAGGAAGATGGCGGGGTGGACATGGGTGTTTCGGATAGCAGGGTAGCCTGCCCCCGTCCAGCGGCGGTATGGAGCGCGGAGGGGTGTGATGCTGCGTCAGGCTGCGCCGTCCGCTTCCGTCGTGTACCAAAGAGTACACTCCGGTCGCGGCCAGCGAGCCTTCCTTGCCTGACGCCCCTCCGCGCTCCATACCGTCAGTGCGCGGGCGTCGGGGCGGGGGAAAGCTGAAAGACAGGCATGCGATGCATACATGTTGTTGGCTGGGGCAGGGACAGGGATGCGCATGGTCGGTGTGGACGCACGATCACTGCCGCTTCGCCTCTGCGCCCCTCGTTGACCGGCGCGGGCCGTGGCCCTATGTTGCGGGCGCACACCACAACCCCGCGCGGACGCGCGGACGGGAGACACATGCACGACGCCCCGCTGGCGGGCCTGCACCGCCTTGTCTGGACGGCCCTGATGGCCGCGCTCATTGCCGTGGGGGCCATGGTCATGCTGCCCGTGGGGCCGGTGCCGGTGACCTTGCAGACCCTGTTCGTGGCGCTGGCCGGGCTGGTGCTTGGCTCGGCGCGCGGGGCCGGGGCCATGTTGCTGTACGTGCTGGCCGGGGTGATGGGACTGCCGGTGTTTTCCGGCGGCAAGGCCGGGTTCGCTCATCTGCTGGGCCCCACCGGGGGCTACCTGTTCGGGTTCGCCTGCATGGCCTGCATCGCCGGGCTCGGCGGGCTGAGGGGATTGCGGGGACGTGAAGCGCGGGATGCCTCCATCGGCCTGCCCCGTGTCGCGCTGGCCCTGTGCTGCTGCCTTGCCGGGCTGGCCGTGGCCTATCTGGCGGGCGCGGCCCGGCTGATGCAGGTGCTGGATATCGACGTGGCGCGTGCCGTGGCCGTGGGTGTGCTGCCCTTTCTGCCCGGCGACGTGGTGAAGGTCGTACTGGCCGTGGCTGCATGGCGGTTTCTGGCCGTGCGAAGGCTGTTGCCCCGATGATCGTCGCCAAGGGCTTGCGCTACATTCATCCCGGCACCCCGGCGGGAACAGCCCCCGCCCTGGACGGGGCGGAGTTTTCCGTGCCGCCCGGCGCGCTGCTGTGCCTGTGCGGGGTCAACGGCAGCGGCAAGTCCACCCTGCTGCAACTGCTGGCCGGGCTGCTGCGGGCCGAAGGCGGCACGCTGGACGTGGCCGGGCACCACTGCCCCGGAGCGGAAGCGGCGCTGCGCCGCCATGCCGCGCTGGTGTTGCAGGATGCGGACATGCAGATGCTGGGGGCCACGGTGGCGGAAGATTTGCTGCTTACCGCGCCGCCCGCCCACACCCCGCAAGGCGCGGCCGCCCTGGCCGCCGCGCGCGAGGCGGCGGGCCGGTTCGGCCTTGCCGCGCACTGGGACAGCCCGGTGCACACCCTGTCCTACGGGCAGAAGCGCAAGCTGTGCCTGGCTGCCGCGCTGCTTGCCGCACCGGGTCTGCTGCTGCTGGACGAGCCGTTCAGCGGGCTGGACCACCCGGCGGCGCTGGAATTGCGCGACATCCTGGCCCGCAACCGGGCCTCCGGGCTGACCCAGGTTGTCTCGGTGCACGAACTGGAGCCGGTGGTGGACATGGCCGACCTGATGCTGGTGCTGGACGGGGGGCGGCAGGCGCTGTTCGGCCCGCCCGCCACCGTGCTGGACCGGGTGCGCGCCCATGGCATCCGTCCGCCCTGTTCATGGGCGGCGCGGCGCGAGATCGTTTCCTACGAATAGGAGAGGAAGGGCGAAGCCCCGGCGGCCGTTTCTTTCCGTGAAATCGCAAGCGACCACGAATCACGCGGGGCGCGAAGGTATCCCCTTCGCGCCCCGCTTTCGCATCAAAAGGACGAAACAGAGGCTACCGGCTGCGTCCGGTGCCCAGGGCCACGCCCACCATGACCACGCCAGCGGCCAGCATCTGGGTGGCGTTCAGGGTTTCGCCCAGCCACAGCCAGCCGAACCCCACGGCGGCCACGGGCACCAGATTGATGAACGCCCCCACGCTGCTGGCGGGCAGATGGCTGGTGGCCCAGTTGAACAGGCCGAAGGCGCCCAGCGACGAACCCGCGCCCAGATAGATTACCGCCAGCACCACGTCGGCGGGCCATTGCCCGGCACCGGCCAGCACCGCGTACGCCCCCGGCGCGAAGAACAGCGCCCCGGCCAGGGTCTGCAAGGCCGTCAGGGTCCACGGGTTCCAGCGAAAGCCGCCGCGCCCCCCATGACCCCCATGACCCCCATGAGCGGACAGCCTGCGCACCAGCACCATGTTGCCCGCCGCGCAGACCATGGCCAGAAGTTCCAGGATGTTGCCCAGCAGCGGATCGGGCGCGGACTCGGTGCCTGCGCCGCCGGACAGGGTCAGCCAGGCCACCCCCGTGCACGAGAACGCCACCCCCACCCACAGCCGGGGCGAAGGCCGTTCGCCCAGGAACAGCCACGCGCCCGCGCCCACCAGCAGCGGCACCGAGGCGGAAATGACCCCCGCCTGCGAGGCAGTTGTAAGCTGCATGGCATTGGATTCACACAAAAAATACAGGCAGGGCTGCAACAGTACCGTGGGCACGAGCAGCAGCTTGTGCCACCGGGGCACGCCGCTCCAGAAGCCGCGCCGCACCGGCGTGCCGGATGGGGCCGCCGCCACGGTGCGGGAGGGGAACAGCCGGGTGGTGAAGGGGGCCAGCAGCGCCATGGCCACCATCATGCGCGCCCACATCAGCGGCATGGGGCCAAGGGCTTGCACGGCCACCTTCATGGCCGGGAAGGACAGGCCCCACAGGATCACCGCGCCCAGGGCCGCCAGTGCGGGCAGCAGCAGCGAGGCCCGGGCAGGGGCATGGCCGGAAAGGTCGGGGGCGTGGGCGGAAGGGGGCACGGTGTCGGCGGCGTCTGTGATGGCGGCGGCATCGGGCGCACAGGGTGCGGAATCGGACATGGAGGGCGTCTCCGTGAGTTATGGTGTGCGCCGGGTGTATCGCGTTGCAAGGCTGTGCGTCTTGCACGGAGTTTTTGCACGAAATTGCGGTTGGGGTGGGCGGTAGGGCTGGCGGGGATGGGGACCGCATGCCGTCCGGCGGCGGGAGTGGATGCAGAGGGCGGTGACGGATGAGCGGGAGCGCCCGGTGCGCGCGCGGTCCGGGGCATTCGGTCCGGGGCATTCGATCCGGGACATTCGGTCTGGGGCATTCGGTCTGGGGCATTCGGTCTGGGGCATTCGGTCTGGGGCATTCGATCCGGAGGCGGTGGAACCGGTGGCAGGGCGCCTCAGCGCGACAGGTACTGCCCCGGCGTGGCCCCCACGTAGCGGCGAAAGGTGTTGGCGAAGTGGCTCTGGTCCACGAAGCCGGTCTCCTGCGCGGCGTCGGCCATGGCCCAGCCCCGGCGCAGCAGCAGCTTTGCGCGGTCAACGCGCAGTTGGGTGTGGTAGGCATGCGGGGTCATGCCCGTGGCGTCGCGGAACACCCGCAGCATGTGGAACCGGCTGAGGCCGGTGGCCTCGGCAAGGTCTTCCAGCGAGACCTTGTGCGCCAGCCGTTCGGCAAGGTAGGCGCGCACCCGGCGCACGGCGGTGTTGCCGTCGCGGGTGGTCACGGCTTCGGGCCGCACCCCGCCGTGGCGGGCCAGCACCAGCGAGAAGGCGCCCACCATGGCCGACTGGCGGGCCAGCAGTTCCACGCCTTCGGCCACCAGGTCGCAGAGGCGCAGAAAGGCGCGCAGCACGTCGGCGTCGGGCACGATGAGCTTGCGGAAGTCGGGCGGGCCCGCATCGCGTCCGCCCAGTTCCACGGCCACGCGGTGCAGCCAGTGCGGGTCTGCGTAGAACATGCGGTAGGTGGCGGGCACGCCGCGTTCCGGTTCGCCGCTGTGCACCTCGCCGGGGTTGAACAGGCAGACCTGCCCGCCCACCACCACGGAGTTGCGCCGGGAGCGGCCATGGCAGTAGTTGGCCCCTTCCTCCATCAGGCCCACGGCGTACTGGTCGTGGGAGTGCTTGGGGAAGGTGTGCGCACTGCGGAGCACCCGGTTGGTTTCCAGACCGTCCAGGTCGTCGCTGCGCCAGTAACGCACGTTTTCGAGGGGCTGTCGCATGCCGTGGTCCATGGTCGTGCGGGGTGTTTGGTGGTGTGTGGGCGGCTTGGTGGGGAGGTGCGGGTGAGAAAGGGGGAACCGTGCCTGTAGGCGGAGTCTGCCGGGGTTCGCCAGTGGGGTATTGCAGGAAATTGCGGTTGGGGTGGGGGAGCGTGGGGCCGCGGACACGCTGCATCGGGCTTCGCCGGCATTCGGCTTTATGCTTGAGTTGAAATGCTTTTTTCCGTTTATCCCGCGACGGTCTTCCGTCGCGGGGGCGTGTGCGGGCACAATGCAAAGAATTACGAGTTTTGCCAGCCGGACAAGGCGGCACGGCTTTTTTGAGCGGAGCGTACTTCTGTAAGTGAGCATCAAAAAAGCCGGGCCAACGCCGTCCGGCGGCAAAAGACGGATTCTGCCAGCAGTGTGCCCGCGCTTACGGAAGCCTGCCTCGGTCCTCCGCTCCCCTTACCGGTACGCCTTCTCGAAGATCGCGATCACCGCATCCTCGCGCAGGTCCACCGGGGTGACGGCGAACAGGCCCCCCATGGTTTCGCGGGCATTGCGGGCCAGGGCGGGTATCTCCTCGCGGGTCACCCCGTAGTCGGACATCTTCAGGCCATCCAGCCCCACGGCGGCGATGAGCTTGCGCAGCGCCGTGACAAGGGCCAGCCCCTGTTCGCGCAGTTCCATGCCCTCGATGTCCTCGCCCATGGTCACGGCAAGGTCGGCGCAGCGCTTGGGCTGGAAGCGGGCCATCACCTCGAAGTAGGGCAGGGACAGCATGACCAGCCCGGCGCCGTGCGGCAGGGCCGGGTGGTGGGCCGACAGGGCGTGCTCCAGCGAGTGGTGCGAGATGCACGACGACAGCGACTCGCACAGCCCCGCCGCCGTGGACGCCCACGCCAGCATGGTGCGCACCTGCACCGAGTTGCCGTCCTTCACCGCCTGCGGCAGGAACTGGGAAATCAGGCTGACCGCCTCCAGCGCCAGCAGGTCGCTGGAGGGCTGGCGCGCCGTGGAAAGGTACGCCTCCGCCGCGTGGAAGAAGGCGTCCATGCCGGTCATGGCGGTCACCGCCGGGGGCACGCTGACCATCAGCATGGGGTCCACAATGGACAGCGCCGGGTAGGTGGAATCGTCGCCCCAGCCGATCTTTTCGTTGGTGTCCTCGCGGGTGATCACCGTCCACGGGTCGGCCTCGGTGCCGGTGCCCGCCGTGGTGGGAATGGCCACCACCGGCAGGGCCGGGCGCTCTGGCCGCTTGCGCCCGCCGGTGCCGCTCTGGATGTAGTCCCAGTACGAGCCGGGGTTGGCGGCGGCCAGGGCGATGGATTTGGCGGAATCTATGGTGCTGCCCCCGCCAAGGCCCAGCACGAAGTCGCAGCCTTCGGCGCGGGCCAGCGCCGCGCCCTCGTCCACGTGGGTCAGCACGGGGTTGGGCTGGATCTTGTCGAAGATCACCGTGGCGCAGCCGTTCTGCGCCAGCAGGGCCAGCACCTTGTCCAGATGCCCGGTGCGCCGCATGGAGCCGCCCGCGCTGATCACCACCAGCGCCTTGCGGCCCGGCAGGCGGGTGCGGCCAAGCTCGGCCAGCCTGCCCGCGCCGAAGATGATGCGGGTGGGCATGTGGAAGGTGAAGTCGAGCATGGTGATCTCCTTGGGCTGTGCGCGAGGGGCGCGGTGGTGGGGCGGCCTGATTCCGGCCGGACGTCAGCGGGACGTCAACCGGACGTCAGCCGGACGGCAGGCAGATGTCAGCAAGACTCCGGGCAGGCTCTGGTGGACGCCGGGGTGCCGGGCGACCGTGGCTGGTGACCGGTCTGGCGTCCGGGTGCAGGCAAGGCAGGCCGAGAGGAAAAACGTCCGCGCGCCGGTCCGGATCGGTACCGCAAGCCTCCTTTCGGGGCGCGGTGACCGGCGCGCGGGATGGATGTGTCGTCGCGGCGTCCGGCTACTTTTCCAGAAACGCCGTGTAGGCAAGGCGCGTGGCGTACAGGTCGGCCACGCTGGACAGTTCGAACGGGCTGTGCATGGACAGCACCGCCGGGCCGAAGTCGATGATGTCCATGCCGTAGGCGGCAAGGTACATGGCCACGGTGCCGCCGCCCCCGCCGTCCACGCGGCCAAGTTCCGCCATCTGCCACGGAATCTTGCGCCCGTTCAGCACGCCGCGCAGCCAGCCCACGTATTCCGGGTGGGCGTCGTTGGCCTCGTACTTGCCTCGGTGCCCGGTGAACTTGCAGAAGCACGGGCCGTGGCCGATGACGGCGGCGTTGAGCTTTTCGTGCAGTTCCTGCCAGTCGGGGTCGATGGCGGCGTGCACGTCGGCGGACAGGGCGCGGGTGGCCAGCATCACGTCGCTGAAGCGGGCGGCGGGCTGCCACGCGGCGATGAGGTCTTCGATGCAGTATTCGAAGAAGCGCGACTTGGCCCCGGTGGAGCCTTCCGAGCCGATCTCCTCCTTGTCCCAGAACAGCACGCACTGCGGCTGCTGCGGGTTTTCCGCCGCCAGCAGGGCTTCCAGCGCGGCGAACACGCAGATGCGGTCGTCCTGCCCGTAGCCGCCGACAAGGGAGCCGTCCAGCCCCACGTAGCGGGCGGGACCGGCGGGCACGGCCTGCAATTCCGCGGAGTACAGGTCTTCCTCGCGGATGGCGTATTTTTCGTGCAGCAGGGCCAGCATGCGCGCCTTGATCGGATCCTTGACGGGATCCTTGGGGGCGTCCTTCCTGGCGGTGCTGTCGGAGGCGGTGGCGTTGCCGTTGGCGGCATCAGGGGTAGTGGCGGCTGTTTCGGCAGAAGCTGCGGCATCACCGGCGGCTTCTTCCGTCACCGGCTTCGGCATGGGGCGGTGCCCCAGCACGATGTTCAGCTTTTCGCCCTCGAAGGCGTCGGCGATGGTCTGCCCGGCCTGCTTCTGGGCCAGGTGGGGCAGCAGGTCGGCGATGGTGAACACCGGTTCCGCCGGGTCTTCGCCCAGGGTGATGCGCACCGATTCGCCGCTTTCCTTCACCACCACGCCGTGCAGGGCCAGCGGGCGGGCCAGCCACTGGTACTTGCGGATGCCGCCGTAATAGTGGGTCTTGGCCTGGCCGATGCCCGCCTGTTCCAGCAGCGGGCGCTGCTTCAGGTCCAGCCGGGGGGTGTCCGCGTGCGCGCCGATGAGCCGCAGGCCCTGCGAAAGCGGGGCGCGGCCCTTGCGGGCGATGAACACGGTCTTGCCCTTGAACACCCGGTAGACCTTGTCGTGGGCGAAGTTTTCGGTGTAGCCCGCCGCGCGCAACCGCGTGACCACGTAGTCCACGGTTTCGCGTTCGGTCTTGCAGCGGGACAGGAAGTCCACGTAGCGGTCGGCCAGTTCGCGCATGGCGGCCTGATGCTCGTCGCTGGCGTAGGCTTCCCAGCAACTGGTGGTCTCGAAGTCGAGTTTGTCCATGGGAGTTCCTTGGGGGGATCCTTTCGGGGAAATACCCGTATGTGGCGCGGCGCGGGGCCGCGAAGGTGTCGCGAGTGGCACGGCGTTGGGCAACGCCGCGAAGGACTAGGTAATATCTCTTGCGGCGGGGGGCAACAGGTGGGGTGGGGGGAAGGGGGATGCCTGTCGGCAGGGGCACCGGGAGACGGGCGGCAAAACAGGCAAGGAGTGCGCGGCGCACGTGAGGCCGAGCGTACGCGAAAAGCCGGAGGGACGGGGATGTTTTGCGTTGCAAGGGAAAGTGCACTATCTTGACGCACGGCCCCCCATACCATCAGCAGTCGAGCATACCGTGAACGATCCCAAATACATGGCCTTGCTGCATCACCTGGCGTCGCTCAAGGAATCGGGCGCGTTGCTCGAACTGGACGATCCCTATCCCGTACGGCCCGTCAGCAGATGGGGGCACGGAAAACCGTTGCACCAGGGGTTGGTGAGCCTGTTCGACGCCCGCAGGGCGGACTACGTTCCGGTGCTGGAAGCCATCGCCCGGCACGAACCCGCATTCAGGGCCATACCCGCCGAGGCTCCGGCGGACCTCGTCAGCCCGTACTGGAACAACGGCTGGCTGCCGCCGCTGGACGGCATGAGCATCTATGCGCTGGTGGCGGAACGCCGCCCCGCGCGGTTCATTGAGGTGGGGTCCGGAAATTCCACCAAATTCGCGGCCAGAGCCATATGCGACCACGGGACGTCCACGCGCATCGTGTCCATCGACCCCAGCCCCCGCGCGGAAATCGACGGACTGTGCGAAACCGTCATCCGTTGCCCGCTCGAAGACATGGACCCCGCGTTCTTCGCCACCGTCACCGCTGACGACCTCGTCTTCGTGGATTGCAGCCACAGGGCCTTGCAGAATTCCGACGTGACGGCCTTTTTTATGGACGTCCTGCCCTTGCTTCCGGCGGGGTGCGTATTCGGGGTGCACGACATCTGCCTGCCCGCCGACTACCCGCCAGGGTGGGAAAAGCGCTACTACAGCGAGCAGTACATGCTGGCCACCTTGCTGCTGTACGGGGCGCAGGGGTTCGACATCCTGCTGCCGAGCTACCATGTTTCGCTGAAGCCCGAACTGCGCCAGCCGCTGCAATCCGTGGAGTCCTTCCTGCAAGGGGTGGGCGCCGGATGCTTCGGCAGCATCTGCTGGCTGCGCAAGCGCTAGCGGGTGCTGCCCGCGAGGTGACACCGCAGGACATGTCCCGAACGACAAAACCGCCCGTTGAGGGCGGTTTTGTCGTTGTTTCGCAGGAAGGGCGGGCGCGTGGGGCTACACCTCCGCCCCTTCCGCCCGCCGCGAGCGCAGCAGTCCCTCGAAATACTCCACGGTCTTCCGCAGCCCCTCTTCCATGCTCACCTTGGGCTCCCAGCCCAGCTTCTCGCGCGCCTGCGCAATGTCGGGGCGGCGGCGGCGCGGGTCGTCCTGCGGCAGCGGGCGGAAGTCGATGGTGGAGCGCGAGTTGACGAACTCGATGATGATCTCGGCCAGGTTCAGGATGGTGCGTTCTTCGGGGTTGCCGAGGTTCACCGGCAGGTGCGCGTCGTCCGGGGCGTGCATCAGCGCGGTCAGGCCGTCCACCATGTCGTCCACGTAGCAGAACGAGCGGGTCTGGCTGCCGTCGCCGTAGATGGTGATGGGCTTGTCCTGCAAGGCTTGCAGGATGAAGTTGCTGACCACGCGGCCATCGTTGGGGTGCATGCGCGGCCCGAAGGTGTTGAAGATGCGCGCGATGCGGATGGGCACCCCGTGCTGGCGGTGGTAGTCCGTGAACAGGGTTTCGGCGCAGCGTTTGCCTTCGTCGTAGCAGGAGCGAGGGCCGATGGGGTTCACGCGGCCCCAGTAGTCTTCGGTCTGGGGGTGGGTTTCCGGGTCGCCGTAGACCTCGCTGGTGGAGGCCTGGAGGATGCGCGCCTTTACCCGCTTGGCCAGTCCCAGCATGTTGATGGAGCCGTGCACGCAGGTCTTGGTGGTCTGCACGGGGTCGAACTGGTAGTGGATGGGCGACGCCGGGCAGGCCAGGTTGTAGATTTCGTCCACTTCCACGTACAGCGGAAAGGTGATGTCGTGGCGCAGCAGCTCGAAGCGCGGATGGTCCTGCATTTCCTGCACGTGGTCGCGCGAGCCGGTGAAGAAGTTGTCCACGCACAGCACTTCCGCACCCCTGTCCAGCAGGCGGCGGCACAGGTGCGAGCCGATGAACCCCGCGCCCCCGGTGACCAGGATGCGCTTGCGGGCCAGTTCCTTGAATTCGCCTTGTTGCATGGGGGCTCCTGTGCCGTCGGTCTGGCGGGGCTGGGGGGCGGGACGAAAAGAGAGACGGGCGCGCCGTATACCCGCGTCGTGCTAGCCGCGCCGGGAGCGCGGCGCACGTTTGCCTAGCCGCGCCGCGTTCGGCGTGTCAGGCAGGCCCAGCGCCTGCGCCAGCGCGGCGGCTGCCAGGGGAAATTCCGTATCGTCCAGGGTGCGCGGGTCCAGGCGGAAGGTATCGTCCTCCAACCTGCCTACCAGTGGAGGATCGGTGTCCAGCAGCCGTTCCTTCAGCGCGGTGGCGGAACAGGCCGCCGGGGCCACGCTGACCAGCGTGGTGGGCAGGTCGCGTTCCGGAAAGGAACCGCCCCCCACCCGCGATACGCCGGGGGCAAGGCCGATGGTGGCCGCATCGCCCAGCGCGGTGCGCAGCCGCGCGGCCAGCCTGCGCGCCCGCCGGGCCAGTTCGTCCGCCGGGGCGGTCATCATGTGCAGGGTGGGCACCTTGCGGCGGGCCAGCTCCGGGTCCAGATACAGGCGCAGGGTGGCTTCCAGCGCGGCCAGGGTCATCTTGTCGATGCGCAGGGCGCGGTTGAGCGGGTTGCGCTTGATGCGCGCGATGATCTCGCGCCGCCCCACGATAAGCCCGGCCTGCGGGCCGCCCAGCACCTTGTCGCCCGAAAAGCTGACCACGTCGGCCCCGTCGGCCACCACTTCGCGCACGGTGGGTTCGCCATGCAGGCCCCACGGGGTGAAATCCAGAAAGCTGCCGCTGCCAAGATCCTCGATGACCGGCAGGTTGCGCGCCCGGCCCAGCGCCACCAGTTCCGCCAGCGGCACTTCCTTGTGGAAGCCGGTGATGCGGTAGTTGGAGGTGTGCACCTTCAGCAGGGCCACGGTGCGCTCGTTGATGGCGTTCTCGTAGTCGCGCAGATGGGTGCGGTTGGTGGCGCCCACCTCGCGCAGCACCGCGCCGCTTTTTTCCATGACTTCCGGGATGCGGAAGCTGCCGCCGATTTCCACCAGCTGCCCGCGCGAAACCACCACCTCGCCGCCCTTGCACAGGGTGTCCAGCACCAGCAGCACGGCGGCGGCGTTGTTGTTGACCACAAGGCCCGCCTCTGCCCCGGTGACCTTGCACAGCAGTTCTTCCACGTGGGAATAGCGGCTGCCGCGTTCGCCGGTGGACAGGTCGAACTCGAGGTTCGAATAGTTGGCGCAGGCCTCGGCCACGGCGGCGGTGGCTTCTTCCGCCAGCAGGGAACGACCGAGGTTGGTGTGGATGACCACGCCCGTGGCGTTGAGCACGCGGCGGAAATGGGGACGCGCGGCGCGCAGCACGTGCGCCATCAGCGCGGGCAGCAGCGCCTGCGTGGAGAGGGCGGCGGCGTCGGTGATTGTTCCGGCCCGGATGGCCTCGCGGCACTGGTCGAGAAAGGCGTTGACCAGGTCGCGCAACAGCGGGCGCGGCAGGGCGGCCAGGTCGGCCTGTGCGGACTGCGCATATCGTGCGGTCTGCCCGGATGCGGCGGGCGTTCCCGGCCCGGCCTGTTCCGGATGTGCCAGGGCGTTTAGCAGGGCGTCCATGGAGGGCAGGGACCGGAACAGGTTCGACACGTGGGGCTCCTTGCTGGCGATGCGGCGAATACGGGGCGCGGCCTGTCAGTTGCCGGAGTGCGGCGGGCCGGGTGGTGTTTCCGGTGCGTCGTCCGGATGTGTGGCCGACGAGGCGGCTGGGGGGGCGCCCGGTGATGTGTCCGGTGACGTGCCCGGTGACCTGTTCGAGTGCTCTGCGGGCACTTCGCAGGTGCCGCCAGCACCGCGCGATTCCAGACAATCGGGCCGAAGTGTAAAGAACTCGCCGAGCAAATACAAGGAGCCGCACAACAGCACCGGGCCTTGCGGGGCAAGGGCGGTGGCCTCGGCCAGCGCGGCGGCCATGTCCGGCACGGCGCGGGCGGCGGGGCCCAGCAGGGTTGCCAGGTCTTCGCCGCGCGCGGCGCGGGCGTTGTTGCGGATGGTGGGCACCAGCACGGGCGCGTCCCCGGCAATGCGGCGCACCTCTTCGGCCACGGCTGCCAGGTCCTTGTCGGCCAGACACGAGAAGATAACCACGGCGGGGCGCGCGCACTGGTCGGCCAGAGCCGCGCGCAAGGCGACCAGTCCGTGGGCGTTGTGCGCGCCGTCAATGACAAGGCGCGCAGGCATGTCGGGCATGCCGGGCGCTTTGGGAGCCACGGGTGCATCCGTTTCGTCCGCCCCATCCGCGTCGTACGGTTCGGCGGCGGGTCGCTCCACCCATTGCAGGCGACCGGGAATCCACGCCTCGGCCAGGCCCCGGTGTACGGCATCTTCGTGCGATTCCCAGTCGTTGGCCGTGGCCAGGGTGGTCCATGCGGCCAGGGCCACCAGCGCGTTGGTGCGCTGGTGCGGCCCGGCCAGGCCCAGTTCCGCTTTGGCGGGCAGCCGGGCCACGTCGTCGGCCTCGTGCAGGGTTGCGCCGCAGGCGTCCGCCGCCGCGCGCAGTTCGTTCATGGCGTCCGCTGGCTGGGGCGCGGTGACGGCGGGCACGCCGGGCCGCAGCGCGCCGGCCTTGTCGGCGGCAATGGCGGCGATGGTGGGGCCCAGTACGGCCTGATGGTCCAACCCGATGGGTGTCACACAGACCACGTCGGCGGCCACGGCGGTGGTGGCGTCGTGTGCGCCGCCAAGGCCGGCCTCCAGCACGGCAAGCTGCACGTCTGCCTCACGGAAGGCCAGCAGGCAGAGCACGGTGAGGAATTCGAAATAGGTCAGAGCCTCGCCGCCCGCCGCCATGACCCGATTGGCCAGGCCCGGCCACTGGTTGGCAGCCAGCATGGACCCGTCGATGCGGATGCGTTCACGCGGGGTGACGAAGTGCGGCGAGGTGTACAGCCCGGTGCGCAGGCCGTGCGCCGTGCCGATGGCGGCGAGAAACGTGGACGTGGACCCCTTGCCGTTGGTGCCCACCACCTGGGCCACGGTGAAGGGAGGCGCGGCGAGGGACAGCGCGTCCAGCACGCGTTCCATGCGGCCAAGGCCAAGGTCCATGTGGAACATGCCCAGCCTGTCCAGGTGGGACTGCACGTCGTCGTACGTGGCGAAGGGAGATGCGGCGGAAACGTGTGTCATGGTGAGCGTGCCTGTAAAAGGAGCGGAAGCGTGCCCGGCAGCCGTACATGCGGAAGGGGCGCATCTCTTCCGGTAGGACGCCGGGCGGGGCGCGTCAAGCAGGGGAACGGATTGCATGTGGAAGGTGGGGAGGGTGCGGGGGGGAGGGAAACGATGCGAAGCGGGCATGGTGGCGCATCCGAACGGGAAGAGGCGGTGCGGGGCGGCGGAGCGGATGCCGACGAGACTTGCGTGATTGGAGGGGGGATGCGTTGAGCCGGAGTGGTTGGTGTGGTCGGATGGCCCGGACGCATTGTTTTGGGGCGCCACGGCTGGGCGAGCGGCTGTCCGGTGCGCTGGCGGGCGTTGATCGCCTATGGGGGGCGGGAGTGCGCGGGGAGTGCGCGGAGGTGCGGTGGGCAAGAAACGGATACTCGGGAGGCTGCCTTGCGGTCCGTATTCCGGCACAGCCACCATTTGGTTCCGGCCTGCTCCCCCCCAAAAAAACACCACCACCTCCACGCAAACACCGTGTCACCCCACCCTTGCCCCACCCTTGCCCTTGACCGGCGGCAACGGCTCGGCTAGAAAAATCCCCTCCCGTCACGCGCCCGTAGCTCAGTTGGACAGAGCAGGAGCCTTCTAAGCTCTTGGCCGGGGGTTCGAATCCTCCCGGGCGCGCCAGTAAAAAAACGGCTAGTCATGCACGTAAGCATGGCTGGCCATTTTTGCATTTTGGAATCTCTCCCACTCTCTACCACCTTCTGTGAGCCGTCGCCATAGTTGAGAAATTTCGCCATGTGAGTTGAGAATGCTGGTTTCTCAGGTCGGGTGGCAGGCGTCATGCTCGCCGCGCGCGGGGCGTGGGGGGCAGGCCTGCCCTCTTTTCGTTGATATGTGCAATGCGCACGGCAAGGAGACATCAGTGGCACCCGATGCATGCTGGGTACTTGGAGCGTTCGCCGAGCTTGCCCCGACTTGACCTGAGACGCCTTCTGGAACGAAGGAGGGAATGTCGTTCTGGTGGAAGTGCAAACGAACCATCAATCGGGTACCATGCTCATGGAGTTCCTCTCTGGGGGGCAACCAGAACATTACCCGGCACAAGGCAGGGCGTCTTGATTTTATGAGGGAATCTGAAAGGATACCCAGCAAGGCTGCATGATGGTGCTTTTGGGGGATGTCTTTTCCCGGTATCAGGCGGCACGGGATGCCGGGAGAAAGTGCAGTTCAAGGTCAGCCTCCGAAAGCCGAATCTGCATGGCCGGGGCGAGGAAGCCCCGGAGCATGCTGTCTGATCGAAGTTGAATTGCTACCTGCGACTGCCAACGCTCAGGATTTTGCAACGTTGCACGAACCGATGCCCCACCAGACCCGTACCTTTGCCTTGGGCGACATCCATGGCTGCCGTGACCGACTGGAGGCGCTGCTGCGCCGCCTGCCGCTGGACCGCGAGCGGGACACAGTGGTGTTTCTGGGCGATTACGTGAACCGGGGGCCGGACAGCAGGGGCGTCATCGACCTGCTGTTGGGGGTGCAGCGCACCTGTCCGGGCGCAGTCTTTCTGCGCGGCAACCACGAACAGATCCTGCTGGATTACGCGGATACGGGCGATGCGGACCTGCTGCCGCTGCTGCGCTTTCTAGGGGTGGAAGCAACCCTGCGCAGTTACGGTGTGGATACGCCGCACCGGCTGGCCGGGCTGGCCTGCCTGCCGCCGGAGCACACGGCCTTCCTGCGCGGGCTGGCCTTTGCGCACGAAACACCCACCCACGTCTTCGTGCATGCCGATCCGGGGCTGACCGACGACCCGCGCAGCGAAACCCAGCGCCTGGACAGCCGCCGCCTGGTGCGGCGGGACATGGCCCCGCACGACCATATCGGTGGGCGCACCGTGGTCTTCGGGCACAGTTCCTTTGCCACACCGCTGGTGGCTCCGGGCCGCATCGGCATCGATACGGGCGCGGGCGGCGGGCACATGCTCACCGCACTGGAGCTGCCCGCCCTGCGTTTCCACCACGCCTGAGCGGCGGCGTGTTCTTGCAGAGTGCGTGCGGGCGTCTTTTCCGCCAACGCCTGCTTGTCAGGCCCGACTCGGCTTGTGTGCTGTGGGCCGAACCGACAGCCTGCCCAGCTTCTCCCCATCTCGCGTTGTCCGGTTCCGGCTTGTCGCCGTCACTTCTGTCCTGAACCGGTCGTGGCGTCGTGTCCGGCATTCAACCCGGCGGCATCCCGCAACACCCGCGCGTCCTTGGTGTCGTACCTGCCGGACAGGAAGGCCCGTGCGAACAGCGCCGGAGTCTCGTCGTCGGTCATGGCCGCGTCCAGCAGGCGGGTGTAGCCCAGCAACCGTCCCAGCAGCACCAGCCGTTGCCGCATCACACCGGCGGGTTCCCCTGCCAGCGAGGCCGTGAGCAGATCGTCCACTGCCGCCGTGAAGAATCCGGCCCCGGCCAGCACCTCGCGCATGAAGGCAATGCGCCGCGCCCGGCGCGCCCCGCCCGTGCCGCCGCCCTTGAACCGGAAGCGGATGTGGTTTTCGCGCGGGTTGTCGGTACACAGCGCATCCAGCATGGCAAAGTGGTATTCCACCCGCGCGTTGAGGTTGCAGTAATCGCGCGAGACCAGCGCATAGTTGAAATCCCCCACAGGCCTCTCGCCGCGCCCGTCCAGCAGCGCGCGCGACAGCAGCCCGGCGGGCACGCCCCCATCGGGCGGGCCCCAGGCCAGCCCCGGCGTGGTCAACCCCTCGCACAACGCCGCGAACGGCACCGAGGCCACGTCTTCCGGAATGGCCTGCAGCGCCGTGCCCCTCGTATTGCCTCGTGCCCCTCCGCTGGCCGCTCCGTTCCGGAAACCGCCGCCCACATCGATGGCCAGCACGTGGAAGGGCACGCCCAGTTCCACGCGTCGTAACAGGGTTCCCGCCGTCTCCATCACCTCGTCCCCGGCCCGGAACATGGCCAGAACGGCCTTTTCGTGCACGTAACGCACGATGTCGTGCAGCGAACGGCATTCCCGTTCGTTGAACGTGGGGCCGTAAGCGTCGGTAAGGTTCAGCGGCACGACCAGCGAGCGCAGTTCCCGTTCGCCGGGCGTCTCCCTGTCGTGCGGGGTGCGCCTTCGCGCGGCCTCGCGCCGGGTGGCGGCCAGCACGCCGTCCCACAGGGCGTCGGGCACTTCCAGCACGGCCCCGCGCCCTGCGTCCACCAGCACGCCTGCGCCTTCGGCCAGATTCATGGCCCCTGCCACCCCCACCAGCATGGGGATGGCGCGTTCGCGGGCCACGCACGAAAGATGGTCTGCCGGGTTCCCGGCCTCCACCATGATGGCCGCGTAGCCGTCCAGATGCGTTGCCGCGTCGGGGATGCTGTGCGGCAGTACCAGTACGGCTGGGGCGTCGTTGTGTGGTGCGGCATCGCCGCCGGTATCGCCACTTTTGCCAGCGCCGCCGGTTCCATTGTGTCCTGTTGCCGCGGTCCCGTTCGGCGGCGCGAATTCGCGGGGCCTGTGCGCCAGGTGTGCCCGCCCCAAGGCCCTGCCCGGCGAGGCGCAGGCCCCGCGCAGCAGCGGCGCGCCGTCCATGCCGTCCTGATGCGCGGCGGATGGGGGCCGGGTCCCGGCCATGCGCAGGGGGCGGGCCTGCAACAGAAGCACCGCGCCGGTGGCTTCATGCACTGCCCATTCGATGTCCTGCGGGCCGTCCTCCACGCCTTCCACCATGCGGGCCAGCCGCACCAGCGTGGCCAGTTCCGGCGGCGACAGCGTGGGGGCTTCGGCGTCTTCCGGGGGGACAGGACGCCGGACCAGCGTGCCGTCCGGTTCCAGTGTTTCGCGCAGGGTCTTGCGGGCGATGCGTGTTTCCACGTCGCCCGCCCGCACCGCCGCCGGGTCACGCGCGGGCAGGTAGACGTCCGCCGGGGCGGCCCCGTCCACGGCCAGCGTGCCCAGGCCCGGCACGGCCACCACCAGCATGCGCTCGTCGTCGGCCTGATAGCTGCCCGGCGAACGGGCAGGGTCGCGCGTGAACAGCACCCCGGCGGTGCGGGCGGGCACCATGGCCTGGCACAGCACGGCCATGTCCGCCTCGCCGCGCGGCAGGCCCATGTGCCGCCGGTAGGCCAGGGCGCGCTGGCCAAAGGCACTGGCTGCCACTTCGCGCAGGGCGTCCAGCAGTGCTTCCGGCGTGCGGACGCCCAGCACCGTGGCGTATTGCCCGGCAAAGGAATGCTCTGCCCTGTCCTCCGCCGTGCCGCTGCTGCGCGCCGCCAACAGCAACGGACCGTGCTCCGGGGGCAGGCCTGCCGCCAGATCAGCCCATGCCCGGCGCACCGCCTGTTCCACTTCGGC
The DNA here is from genome assembly GCF_019931275.1 of Nitratidesulfovibrio sp. SRB-5. Taxonomy (NCBI): domain Bacteria; kingdom Pseudomonadati; phylum Thermodesulfobacteriota; class Desulfovibrionia; order Desulfovibrionales; family Desulfovibrionaceae; genus Nitratidesulfovibrio; species Nitratidesulfovibrio sp. SRB-5. The sequence goes on from NZ_JAIOTY010000002.1 coordinate 817,195, forward strand.
GGGCATGGGGGCGGCCAGGATGGCTTCGCGGATGCGCGCGGTGGTCACCGCAAGGCTGCCCGGATCGGCCTCGGCCACGTCCAGCAGGCGGCGCAGCTGTGCCTCCAGCCCCGGCGCGGCCAGCAGGCGGGCCACCGCCGTGGCGGTAACCACGAACCCGGGCGGCACCGGCAGCCCGTAGCCGCGCAGCCGTGCCAGCGTGGCGGCCTTGGTGCCTGCCAGACCGGCCTGTTCCGGCGGCAGGTCGTCCAGTGAAAGACACAGAATCTCCCCCTCCCGCGCCGGGTCAGTGTCCGCGCCCAGTTGCTCCACCCGCCCCGCGATGCCCCCGTACGCCCCGAACAGGCCGGGATGCGCCCCGTCGGACAGCAGGTCCAGGCCGTCCACCAGCTCGCCGGTCAGCGAGACCAGTTCTTCCACCAGTTCGCGGCGGGTAGTGCCTGATGTGCCGTCGAAACCGGCCAGGCATTCCAGCGCCCGCCCGTTGTTTTCCAGCAGGATGCGGAAGGCGTGATAGCGGGCTTTCAGCGTGTCCAGCGCCGCTGCCTGCCGCGCGGCCCTGCGTGCGCGCCAGCGTTCCAGAAGGTGGTGCAGCATGGTCAACCCCGTGCCTGCCGCTGCGAATGTTCGCGCAGCAGGCGGAAATCCGTGGCCGCGCGCACCAGGTCGGCGTCGTCGTTCAAGGTGGTGTCCACCTGCCGGGTAAAGGCCGTCAGCATGCCCAGCGCGCCCACGGCGTCGCGCAGGGCGGCGTGTTCCATGGCGCGCAGCCTGCCGGTGACCATGTCGCCGCGCATGCGGGTGGCGAAGCCAAGCTCTTCCAGCACGTTGCGTACAAGATGGGCGCGGCGCACCCGCCGGGCCGGATCGGCCATGCCCCCCGCAAAGCGGAAATAGGCGTGGTTGCGGTTGGGATTGTCGCTCAGCAGCACGTCCAGCACGGTGAAATGGTAGCCGAGACGCAGGGTGAGGTTGAGGTAGTCGCGCCCGGCGATGGCCAGGTTGGCCCCGGTGGCGGCCCACTCTGCATGCGGTCCGGCCCCGTTCGCGGCATTGCCCGCCCCGCCAGCCATCCCGGACAGGATGTCGCCCGCGCGCAGCCGGGCAGGGCGGTGGGACCACGCGCCCTCTGCGCGCAACCCGTCCAGAAAGGCCAGCAGGGGCGCGCTGCGCACGGCGGACAGGTCCATCCATGCGTCGCCCCCCGACAGTGCGCCCGCCCCGTCCGCCATGCCGGGCGGCACGGCCACGCCGTCGCCCACGTCCAGCAGGCGCAGGTCCAGCGGCAGGTTCAGCCGTACCCTGTGCACGCGCGGCGCAGCCAGTTCGGGGCGGGTGTCGCGCAGGTTGATCAGCGCCTCCACGGACATTTCGTGGCAGAAGTGCAGGATGTCGTGGTAGGTGCGGCAGCCCGCCGGAGAAAAGTCGGGCGCGTCGGGGTCCACCAGGTCCAGCGGGGCCACCAGACGCAGCAGGCGGCGCAGGGTGCGGTATTCCGGCGCGGCGGGGTGCAGGTCTTCGTTCGCGTCCGTGGTGTGCAGCAGCCCTTCCACCGCGCCCTGGTAGAGCACCGTGCCGCCTGCGTCCAGGGTGACGATGTCGCCTGGCCTGGCTGCGTCGCACACGCCGGGCATGCCGAACACGGCGGGTACGCGCAGTTCGCGCGCCACGGTGGCCAGATGACCGGCGGTGGTGCCGAATTCGGTGACCAGCCCGGCCAGCCTGCCAAGCAGGGGGGCCAGGTTGGGCGAGGCGGCGCGCGCCACGCCGATGCCGCCCAGCGGGCAGTCCTCCGGTCTGGTGGCTTCCGTCAGGCGCACCACGCCGCCCGCGGCCACGCCCATCTGTACGGTCTGTCCGCCGTGCCGCAGTATGTGCATGGCGTGGGCGTCGTCCGCGTTGCCTTCCGAATCGGCTGGTTCCTCCGGCTGGTCCTGCGGGTTTGTCGCCAGCCGCACCGTGGACGGGTGAACCCCCAGCAGCACGCAGCGTCCCTCCGGGTCCATGCCCCAGCGTAGTTCCACCGGTTGCCCGGCCAGGCGTTCCGCCGCCATGGCCAAGCCGGCCAGCCCCTGCAGGAAGGGCGGCTCCAGCAGGGCGGAGCCGCGCAGCAGGCCGCGCAGCGAATCGGAAGGAGCCAGCGGCTCGTGGCCGTCCGGCAGGGGGGCATTGGCGGCGCGTTGGGGAATTTCGCAACACAGCAGGTCGAAGGGATGCACCCGCGACAGGGCGTAGCGGTCGGTGGACACGCGGGGGGCGTGCTCCGCTGCGTCTCCAGAGGAAAACCGGGCCTCCACCAGCACGGCATGGCGCACAGGCCCCATGGGCGCGTGGCTGTGCAGCCAGCCGGAAACGGGCAGGGGAGATTCCGGCAGGATCAGGGCCACCTCGCCATGGGCGCTGCCCGCCTTGCCTGTCGTCGCGGCATCACCCGTCACGTCCCGCAACATATCCTGCAATGCAGGGGACAGCATGTCGGGGGCCACCCCGGTACGTTCCGCTTCGCGCTCCGCCGGGCGGCCTGTCTCGTCCACCGCGCTGATCCGCAGGGTGAAGGATGCGGTGCCGCTGCCCATCCGCACGGCCCGGTCGTGCAGGTCTCGCGCAACGACTTCGGCGTTGGCGCCACCGACCGCAAGCACCGCGCAGCCGGTCGTGCCCGTCACCAGCGCATCCGCGATGCGCGCCCCGTGGTGGCGGGCCAGCCGGGCCAGGCATGCCGCCTCGAATCCTGCCGTCGGTTCCTGCTCCCAATCCACGTCGCGCACGTCCGCAACCATGCCGGACAGGCTTCCCGCAGCCGCTCCCGCGCCCGTGTCCGAACCCGGTCCCGCGCCGTCCATGCCCGCCGCCAGCACGCCGCCCAGCGCACCGCGCAGTTCCTCGTACCTGTCGTACAGTGCCACGTAACCGTTCCCGGTCAGCGCGTTGAGGTTGTAGACCACGTGATGCACCAGCCGCGACAGTTCGTGCACCGAAGCCTCCAGAAAGGCCCGGTCGAAGATGTACGCGCCGCCGAGGGCTTGGTCCATTTCCGCCATGCGTTCCATCGCCTGCGTGTTGCAGGCCAGAATGCGCCGGAAGTTCTGGAACAGCGCCCGGATGCGCCAGCGGGTATCCGCCGGGGGCTGCGCGTTCGCGCGTCTGGAAAACGGCCACCACATGCGCGCCCCCCTACATGCCGTTTCCGGTGCTGCCCCCGCCGCGCAACTCCGCCTCGATGCGCCGTACGCAGTCCAGAATGTCGCCCAGCTTGAACGGCTTGGCCACGAAGTCGAACGCGCCCTTGCGGAACGATTCCTTGGCCGTGTCCAGCGTGGCGAACCCGGTAATGACCACGATGCGCGCCTGCGGCAGTATCTGGTGGGTACGTTCCACCACCTGCAGGCCGTCGGCCCCTTCCATCTTCAGGTCCGTGACCACCACGTCGAACGCGGTTTCTTCTATGCGCCGCAGGGCAGCGGCGCTGTCGGTGTAGGTCTCCACCTCGTAGCCCGCCTTCTGGAAGGCGGGTTTCAGCCGCTTGCAGACGATGGGTTCGTCGTCAAGCACCAGGATGCGCAGTCGTGACGGCATGTCCGCCTCCCTTCCGTTCGATCCGGTCGTCATGGTGTGTGGCGACGACAGTGGAAATTGCCTCCATGAAGGTCCGCACGTGGTCCGCCACCTGTGCGTCGCTGTGCATGCGGGCGTCCAGCTGGCGGGCATAGCCCACCAGTCCGCCCAGCATGCGCATGCGCAGCAGCATGCGCGGTTCCGACAGTTTCTTGATACGGCCTACCACGAGGTCGCCGTGAACCTCCACGCGAAAGTCGAAGCGTTCCAGCACCTCGGCCACGAAGCGGGCCCGGCGCGAGCGCCGCACCAGCTCCGTAACCCCGCCAAGGAACCGGAAGTAGATGTAGTTGTCGTTGATGGTGCTGCCTATGTAGGCGTCGATGATGTTGAAATGGTAGCCCAGGCGCATGTTCACGTTCATGTATTCGCGCAGCACCACGGCCAGGTTGCGGCCCACCTCGCGCGGGCCCGCCTGCGAGGCGCTGAAGGTGCGCGTGAAGCTGGACATGAAGCTGCCAAGGTCCACCGGCACCGGGGCCGTGTCCCACATGCCCGATTCGGTCAGCCCGTCCAGAAAGGCGCGCAGCGGCACGGAGCATACCTGCCCGGTGACCAGCCCAGCCTCTTCGGGCAGGCATTCGGTGCCGCCGCCCGCGTCGATGACGGTAAGCCCCAGCGGCGGGCCGTCCAGCAGGCGGCGGGCCGGGGCGTGGTGCAGCGCCTCGTGCCGCTGGCTGAGGTCCACCAGCGTTTCCACGGCCTTTTCGTGAATGTATCGGGTGATGTCGTGGTAGGTGCGGCAGGCCCTGGGCTTGAAGTCGTCGGAATGCGGGTCCACCAGGTTCAGCGGCGAGATGCGCTTCAGCAGGCGGCGCAGCAGCCGGTATTCGTACGATTCCTCGAACACGTCGGTCTCGGTCCGCTCGAAACGGTCCAGCTCCGCGATGCGCCCCCGGTAGATCACGTTCTGGGTGGCGTCGAGGGTGATTTCCTCGCCGTCGCGCAAGAGTTCGGTGGCCACTTCCGTGTTCACCACGGCGGGCACGCGCTGTTCGCGGGCGATGGTGGCCATGTGCCCGGTGGGCGAGCCCACGTCGGTGATGATGCCCTGCGCCCGCCGCATGACCCGCGCATAGCGCGGCGAGGTGTACTTGGACACCAGGATGCCGCCGTCGGGAAAGGTGTCGAGGTCCGTGGCGTGGTCCACCAGCACCACCCGGCCCACGGCCACCCCGCGCTGGGCCACCATGCCCCTGCCGGACAGGATGACCTCTGCCCGGCTGGTGGCGTCCTGCACCGGCACGCACAGGCCCGCGTCGCCCGTGGAGCACAGCGGGCGCGATTGCAGCACGTGCAGGTCGCCGTCGGCGTCGAAGGTCCATTCCACGTCCTGGGGACGCTTGTGATACCGTTCCAGCGACATGCCCGCGCGCGCCAGCTGCTCCAGTTGGGCGTCGGTCAGGCTGGGGGCGTCGCGCTGGTCGGCGGGCACGTCTTCCCGGGTCATGCCGCCCTTGGGCGCGGGCACCATTCGCCGCGTCTTGCGGGCGATTTCGCGGGTGGTGATCCGGTAGGGCGGGGTGCGTTCCAGCAGAAAGGTGTCGGTGGCCGTCTCGCCGCTCACCACGGCGGCGCCGCCGCCCCACGCGGCGCTGATGACCATGGCCTCGCAGTTGTCGCCCGCGTGCAGGGCGCAGGTGTACAGCACCCCGCTTGCCCTGCTGTGGGCCATAAGCTGGCAGCCCACGGCCATGGCCACCTCGGTTTCGCGAAAGCCCCTGTCCAGCCGGTAGCGCCACGCCTCCACGGAATAGACGCTGGCGATGACGTTCTTGTACGCCTCAACCACCCGGTCGGGCGGCACGTTCAGTTCCGTGGCGTACTGACCGGCAAAGCTGGCGTCGCCGTCCTCGCCCCAGGCGCTGCTGCGCAGGGCCAGGCGCAGGGGCTGCTTGCGGCGCATGCCCAGCACGTCCACCATGGCGTTGATCTGGGCCACCAGCCCCCACGGCAGTGGGGCATCGTGAATGCCGCGCTGCATGCGGTCGGAAAGTTCGCGCAGGCCGCCATCGGTGCCGTCCCAGTCCTGCATGCCGCGCTGGGCCTGCGCGAGCAGGCCGTTGCGGGTCATGAAGGCGAAGAAGGCCGCCGTGGTGATGGCAAAGCCGTCGGGCGTGCGCAGGTGCAGGCGGTTGGACAGGTCGCCCAGTTGGGCCAGCTTGCCGCCCACCTCGTCCTCGGCATCCGGGCCGATGTCGCGAAACGGCAGCACCAGCCGCCCCCCCTCGAAATGGTGGCGCCCGGCGATTTCTTCCTGCAACTGGTGCTGGATGCGCTCGAAGGCCAGGAACAGCTCCACGTTCTTGCGCTGGCCCAGCACGCTCATGTCCGAGATGAGCTTGAAGACGTGGTCGTCCAGTTGTTCGCAGGCATCGACGATGTACTGGCGGTCGAACACGTATTCGCCGCCCAGCTTGTCGCCCATGTCGGCCATCAGTTCGAGGATGCGGTTGTTGCGTTCGAGGATGCCCTTGAACTTCTTGAAGAGCAGCGCGAACGGCAGCCCCCGCGAACCGCGCCAGCGGGCGAGAAGGTCGGCCATGTGCGAGAGGATTCCCACGACTGCTCCGGGTTCGGGGGGCGGCGGGCCGCCCCCCGGTAGTGGCGGGGTGCCCTTTTAATGGGCGCCCTTGCTCTGAAACACCATTCCCACGGCCAACCCGGCCAGGATGGCCACCAGAGTGGCCAGCACGCCGTACAGCAGCCCCCGGTCGAAGGCCATGTGCGCGAGCCACGCGGGCGCGCCCACCAGTTCGGCCCGCACCGGTACGGAGGTGGAACCCACCACCTGTCCGTCGCGCAGGGCGAACACGTCTAGCGTGTAGGTGCCGGGCGACATGCGCGAGGGGATGGCCAGTTCGGCGGAGAAGGCCCCGTCGTCGGTGACGGTGATGCCGCCCACGCCTTCGCGGTACAGCCCGTCGTGCTGCTTCAGGCGCACCAGTTCGGCGGGCACGTCCAGTGTGTCGGCGCCTTGGGCTGCCGAGCCTTCTTCCTGCTGCACCCCGGCGCGCACGGCGTCGAGGCCAAGGCCGGTGCCGCCGATGTCCGCCAGCGGACGCGACGAGGTCACCAGATACACCGAGGGCACGTCGTGCAGGTGTACGGTGCCCATGTTCATCCATAGCAGGCCGAAGGCCTTGCCTTTCTGCCGCAGGGCCAGGTCGCCGGAAGCCCCGGTGAACCGGGCCACTATGGCGCTGCCGCGCGGCGCCTCGCCCGAGAAATGCAGGGTGGTGCCGGTGTACGAGGTGCCGATGACGATGTCGCCGGGCTTCACGGCCAGGGCCACGCCGCCGTCATCGGCGCGTGCCGTGGCGGCCAGCAGGCACAGGCACAGGAGAAGGCCGAAAATGATGTGCAGCGGATGCGTGCGACGCATGGCTAGTGCCCCCCCGCGTAGGCCAGCAGCACGTCGGGGCGCGCCAGCAGGTCGAAGAGCATCTTGCCCATGACGGCGAGCACCAGCGTGGCCAGCAGGATCTTCAACTGGTCGCCCTGCAGTTTCTTGCCGATGCGCGTGCCCACCTGCGCGCCCACGGACGAGCCGATGAGCAGCAGCAGGGCCAGGATGAAGTCCACGGTGTGGTTTTCGACGGACTGCATGACCGTCACGTTGACGCAGGTGAACAGGATCTGGAACAGGCTGGTGCCCACCACCACGTGCATGGGCATGCGCAGCAGGTAGACCATCACCGGCACCATGATGAACCCGCCGCCCACGCCCATGATGGCGGCCAGCACGCCCACCAGCGCGCCCAGCCCCAGCGGCATGAGCAGCGAAAGACGCACCCCGGAACGGGGGAAGTCCGTCTGCCACGGCATGCTGCGGATGCACCGTTCGTACATCGATTCATCGGTGGGGGCGGGCTTGGACGCGGCCCCGGCGCGGGGCGCCCGCAGCGATTGCAGGCTTTCGAAGAACATGTAGCCGCCCACCAGCCCCAGCATGAGCACGTAGGTGACGTTGATCAGGAAGTCGGCGTTGCCCATGGCGCGCAGCAGCTTGATGATGCGCACGCCCACGCTGCCGCCAGCCACACCGCCCACAAGCAGCAACAGTCCCATTTTGAAATCGACGTTGCCCAGGCGGAAATGGGCCAGCGTGCCGGAGGTGGAGGCCCCCACGATCTGGTTGGAGTCGGATGCGGCGGCAACCGTGGGCGGAATGCCCAGCATGATCAGCAGGGGGGTCATCAGAAAGCCCCCGCCCACGCCGAAGATGCCCGAAAGCAGCCCGACGGCCCCGCCAAGGCCCAGAATGGCGGCGATGTTCACGCTGTTTCCTGCTATGGGCAGGTACATGTGCAGCGGTATGTTCATACGTCAGCCTCGTTGTGGTGCATCAGCGCACGTTATGCACGTTTGGGATTCACGATCTCGACCCGGCACGAAATCCGGTGGCGCAGCGCCTGCAACGCGGATACGGCATGGCCGGTGGCAGCATGATCGATGGGAGCCGCTTCATGAATGAGCAGCGTTATTCCGTGGGTGTTCACGAATGAAACTATGGCGTCTTCGTATCCTCCTTCGGCGATGAAATATTCCACGGGAACTCCTTCGGCCTTGGCCGCGCCCACCAGCAGTTCCAGACGCTGGCGCACTGCACCGCCGGAAGCCCCGGCCCGCGTGCCGTTCACGAACAGCACGTACAGCCTGGCCCGGATGCGCCGGGCCAGCGAACAGCCATGGGCCAGCGCCTCCCAGTGGACGCGGCGTTCGTCGATGCCAACAAGAATGCGTTCCATGCACGACCTCGTGCGGCGCACTAAGCAACCGCGATGCCATGCGGGAACGCATTTTTTTGGTGAGTTGTTCCGGTGTGTTGTCGAAGGGCAGGGCGGAGGAGGGCAGGTTGGACTATTCCATTTTGAACAGCCTGCGCGTAAACATCGTGAAAAATGTTTCAATATGGAAATACGGCAGGGGCCAACGCTCGCGCACTGCGGGAGCTTGCCGTTGTCGTGTTGTCACAACATGCCGGGAATACAGCATGAACAGCCAGAATGATGCGGGCGGGGACAATCTGTCTGCCGCAGCAGGTGCGACATCAGAAACGCGCACGGCTGGCGCATCCGGTGCGGCGGGCGCCCCGCCAACGTCCCCTGCCGCATCCGACAGGGGGGGAAAGGGCTGCGCCCTCGGCTGCCCCCGGCAGTTCTTCCGCTCCATCAAGGGGAAGATATTCATCCTGTTCGCCGTGACGTTCATCTCCATCGGCGCGCTGGCCGCGCTGAACTACTGGAGCCTGTCCACGGTGAGCCAGCGGTTGCTGCTGGGAGAACGCTACGACGACCTCCTGAACAACATCCTGGAGGTGCGCCGCTACGAAAAGAACTACCTGTTCTACCGCGACGCGGGCAGCCTGACGGAAAGCCTGGCCTACCTGGAACGCATCGACGCCCTGACCGCCGAACTGGCCGACGACATGGCCGTGGTTGCCGGGCAGGCCGAACTGGTGCGCTTTCGCGACCTGCTGGCCCGGTACGGCCATTCGGTGCGCACTCTGGTGCAGGGCGGCACGGCCAATCAGGAAGAGTTGCGCACCCTTGGCAAATCGCTCATCGACGAGGCCGACGCCCTGCGCAAACAGAAGCGCGAGCGGGCGCACAAGGCGCTGGAACGCACGCTGGTGCTGCCCCTGGCCTTTCTGGCGGTGTTCCTGCTGCTCATGGTGCTGGTCATCAAGCTCATTTCCACAGGTTTGCTGCGCCCCTTGGACATGGTGGCAGCCACCACGGGCCGGGTGGGGCGCGGCGACTTCAGCCCCATTGCCACCGGGGCGGAGCAACTGAGCGAGATCGCCAGCTTCATCCACGCCTTCAACCGCATGGCGCACGAATTGGCCGTGAATCAGGAGCACCTGTTGCAGGCCCGCAAGATGGCGGCGCTGGGCACCTTTACCGCGGGCATTGCCCACGAGCTGAACAACCCCATCAACAACGTGCTGCTGAGCGCCGAAGGTCTGCGCGAGGACTATGGCGATGCCATAGACGCCGACGGGCAGGAGATGATCGGTGACATCATGCAGCAGGCGGAACGGGCCTCCGACATAGTGCGCAACCTGCTGGACTTTTCGCGCACCGAGCATCCCACCTTCACGGCGCTGCACCCGGTGGACGTCATAGGGTCCACGGTCAGCCTGCTGAAGAATCAGGTGATGTTGTCGGGCATCAGTCTTGCGGTGCACGTGCCCGCCGACCTGCCCATGGTGCGCGGCGACCTGCGCAGCCTGCAGCAGGTGTTCATGAACCTCCTGCTCAACGGCATACAGGCCACGCCGCGCGGCGGCGCGGTGGCCGTGGTGGCCATGGGCGTGCCGCCGGGGCACGTGGCCTTCGAGGTGCGCGATTCCGGCCCGGGCATACCCGAGGAGATTCGCGAGCATATCTTCGAGCCGTTTTTTTCGACCAAGGAGGTGGGCAAGGGCACCGGCCTTGGTCTGGCCGTCACCTACGCGCTGGTCCACAGGCACGAGGGCCGCATAGAAGTGCATGGCGGCGAGGGCAGGGGGGCGGTGTTCACGGTGCTGCTGCCCGTGGCCCGGCCCGGAGGAGACAGGGAGAGCGGCGGCATGATTGACGATACTGCGTTTGAAGAGGGGGATGCCTGATGCTGTTGTTGCGCGTCGCCATCGTTGACGACGAACCCGTGGTTTGCAAACGCCTCAGCCACGCCCTGTTCAAGGAAGGCTACGAGGTGGAGGCGTTCATGAGCGCCCGTTCGTTTCTGGAGGCCATGATCGACCGGCCCTTCGACGTGGTGTTCTCGGACATGCGCCTGCCCGACATGGACGGGCTGGAACTGCTGCCCAAGATCAAGGCCCTGCGGCCCGAGACCGAAGTGGTCATTGTCACCGGGTACGGCAGTATCCAGACTGCCATAGAGGCCATGCGCGAGGGGGCCTTCCATTACGTGACCAAGCCGGTGAACTTCACCGAGATCCGGGCCATTGCCAGGCGGGCGCAGGAAAAGATCGGCATGCGCATGGAAAACGCCCGCCTGCGCGAGGCGCTGCTGGGCAGTTCCGGCCTGTCGTCCATCGTGGGCAACAGCCCGGCCATTCAGGATCTGTTCGCGCTTGTGCGCAAGGTGGCCCCGGTGGACTGCAACGTGCTGATCCAGGGCGAAAGCGGCACCGGCAAGGCGCTGGTGGCGCTGGCCCTGCACCACCTTTCCCCGCGCAAGAACCAGCCGTTCGTCACCTTCAACTGCGGCGGCTTTACCGAGGAACTCATCAGCAGCGAGTTGTTCGGGTACGAGAAGGGGGCCTTCACCGGGGCCAGCGCCAGCAAGGTGGGCCTGCTGGAGGCGGCCAGCGGGGGCACGGTGTTTCTGGACGAGGTGGGCGAGATGCCCCTGTCCATGCAGGTGCGCCTGCTGCATGTGCTGCAGGAGCGGCGCATCCTGCGGGTGGGCGGGACAAAGCCGGTGGAACTGGACATCCGGGTCATCGCCGCCACCAACCGCGACCTGAAGGCGGAGGTGGAAAAGGGCACCTTCCGCGAGGACCTGTTCTTCCGGCTCAACGTGGTCAGCACCACCTTGCCGCGCCTGGCCGACCGGCGCGAGGACATCCCCCTGCTGGTGCGCCATTTCATCGACAAGTACGGCCTGGCCTTCCGCAAGTCGGTGCATGGCATCGACGAGCAGGCCCTGGCTGCCCTGCAGGGGTACAGCTTTCCCGGCAACGTGCGCGAACTGGAAAACATCATCGAACGTGCCGTAGCCCTTACCGACGGCCAGACCATCGGCCTGCTGGATCTGCCGGAGGACATTCGTAATCTGGAGTTCGACACGCTGGAGGGCGACGGCCTGCCTACCTTGGCCGAGGTGGAACGCCGCTACGTGATCAAGATTCTGGAAAAGACGGGCTACAACAAGCGCCTTGCCGCGCAGGTGCTGGGCGTGCCGCGCACCACGCTGTGGCGCAAGTTGAAGGAGTACGGGGTGGAGTAAAGGATATGCTGGCGAGCTACAGTCCACTCCTGCCCTCCCTCCTTCCCCATCACTTCCCCAGCAGCTCCTGCACCAGCGCGCCATCCACCGTGCCTTCCATCCGGTCTTCCACGTCGTCCGGCAGGGTCCAGAAGAAGTCCAGCCCGGCGCGCTGTTCCACATCGCGCACGGATACGGCATCGCTTGCGGCGGGCTTTCGTCCCGGCGTCTCCTGAGCGAAGATGAACGCGGCCACCCGGATGGGGGCGGCGCTGCCCTGCGGCGCGGGAACGGCGATGATGCGCCAGTATCCGCTGGGGATGGTGTGTTCCTCGTCCGCCCCGGGCAGCTTGGGCATTTCGCGCTCGTACAGGGGGCCGGTAAGCACGAAGACGCGCTTGCCGGTCTTCACCACGTAATCGCGTTCCGCCTCTTCCGGCAGTGGCCATGACTGCTGGTTAAGCAGCTACTTCTGCGGGGTGATGTTGCTCATCGCGTTGGTGTCGGCCCAGTGCGACGTGGTGACCGCCATCTGCTTGGTAAAGTCCTGGCCTGAGCGGTGACGACATGAGCAGGGCCACGGCGGCAAGCAGCCAACTGTCCATCCGGAAGCTGCGTGGCATCGGGCACATCTTACTGTTGCGGTGGAAAGGCAAGTATTTCACATCGCAAACGGGGTGCGGTGCCATTATTTTGCGCCTGTCCCTTCGTGGGTGGTCGTGCGCCCCGGCTGCGAACTGTGTGCATGGGCGCACACAGTGCCAGCCATAGTGTGAACATTCGTGCAGAATGTTGGCTGGTTGGCGCAACAATGTATGTGCCTAGAAAATATGCTTAAGGAAACACTGGAACTGGTGAAGGCACAGACAACTGTCCGTGCGATGACTGCTGATGAAATGACAGTCATGGTGAATACGTTGTCCAAAAAACTGCAAGTTTTGTTACAGCCCGTTGCGAAGGCATCCGATGACGCGCCTTCCGCCATTGCGAAGGCAGGTGGTGCGAAGTCCATAGCAACAGCCACTATCAGAAGTGCCGGGCACGTTCCGGTTGGTGCGTGAGCCCGGCAACCTCCCCGGCGGTTCTACAACTTGATGTCCAACTCCTTGAGCTTGAGCCAGAGTTGTTTCCGGGTGATGCCCAGAAGCTCCGCAGCCCGAATTCTTCGCCCCCCCGTTTTTTCCAGCGCCTCAAGGATGCGCTTTTTCTCGAACTGGGCCACCCCGTCGGCCAGATGGACAAATCGGGTTTCCTCCGGTTGCTGCTCCTGGCTTGCCTGCGTGGCGTCGCGGATGCGCTTGGGCAGGTGCCCCACGTGGATCTTGTCTTCGGCGCACAGGATAACCGCGCGTTCAATGGCGTTTCGCAGTTCCCGCACGTTGCCGGGGTAGTCGTAGGCCAGAAGGGCGTTGCGGGCCTGTTCCGAAAACGTGACCTGCCTGTCGTGCTGGGCGCAGAAGCGCCGCAGGAAGCGCTCCGCCAGGAGAGCCACGTCGCCGCCGCGCTCGCGCAGGGGCGGCAGGGTCACGGGCACCACGTTTATGCGATAGTAGAGATCCTCGCGGAAGGTTCCTGCCTCTATGGCCTCCTCAAGGTCGCGGGCCGTGGCGAACACGGTGCGCACATCAACCTTGCGGGGCATGTTGCCCCCTACCGGGGTCACTTCCTGATCCTCCAGCACGCGCAAGAGCTTGGCCTGCACGGCAAGCGGCATCTCTCCCGCCTCGTCGAAAAAGAGCGTTCCCCCGTCGGCGGCCTCGAACTTGCCCTTGCGGGCCTGCTGCGCCCCGGTGAACGCGCCCTTCTCGTGCCCGAAGAGTTCGCTCTCCAGAAGATGCTCCGGCAAGGCCGCGCAGTTTATCTTGATGAAGGGCTTGTCGCGCCGTTTGCTCAGGCGGTGCAGCGCACCGGCCACCAGTTCCTTGCCGGAACCGCTGGGGCCAAGCACCAGCACCGGCACGCAGGATCCGGCGATTGCCCGGATGCGTTCGAACACCTTGAGCATCATCGGGCTTTCGCCGATGAACTCGCCCTCGTCGCGTTCGCCGCGAAGCCTCGCGTTTTCCCGCTTGAGGTCAAGAAACCGGAAGTAGCGCTCAACCGCGATAAGCAGTCCGTCGCGCGGGAAGGGCTTGCACAGAAAGTCGAAGGCCCCGGCCTTGATGGCCTGCACCGCCAGTTCCACCTCCGGAAAGGCGGTGATGAGGATGACCCCCGTGCCGGGATAAAGCTCGCAGATGCCCTCCAGAAGCTCCATTCCGCTCATGCCCGGAAGCCTCAGGTCCGTGATGACCAGGTCGAAGGGGCGTTGCCGCAACAGTTGCTGGGCTTTTTCGGCATCACCAGCGGTGGCTACCTCGTAGCCCGCCTGGGAGAGGGCGTGCTGCATGCCGAGGAGCATGGAGAGTTCGTCTTCGACAAGAAGTACCGAATGCTTGGTCATGGAATGTCCCTTGCGAGAGGCAGGCGGATGACGAAGGTTGCGCCGGTGCTTGAAGCGGGCGTTGCGACGCCCTCTTCCTCGGTCGTGTCCGGTTCCGGTTGGTCCTGAGGCGCAAGCGTCAGCGTGCCGCCATGCCGGGAGACGATGGCAGTGGACACGGCAAGCCCCAGCCCCGTGCCGCTTCCCGAGGGTTTGGTGGTGAAGAACGGATCGAAGATGCGTTCGCGGTGCTCGGGCGCCACGCCCGGTCCCGTGTCGGACACGGTAATGCGCACCTCGTTTTCGACGATCCTGGCGTCCAGGGTCAGGGTTCCCCCGGCGGGCATGGCGTCGGCGCCATTGAGCACCAGATTCAAGATCACCTGCCCCATCTTGTCCGGGTCGATGAAAAGCGGCGGCACGTCCGGTGCCACGTGGCTCACAAGAGCCACGCCTTTCCTCTGAAGGGTGAACTCCACAAGGGCCCGGGAGCTGGCGAACAGGTCCTCGATGCGCGTCTCGCTCACGGCAAGGGGCGAGGGCCGGGCGTAATGCATGAGCTCGCCCACGATGCGTCGAATCTTCTCCAGGCCGTCGTCGATCACCTTCTCATGCTGGCGTCTGGCATCTTCGTCCATGCCGCCAGCGGTGAGGTTGCGAAAGCACAGGATCACCCCGCCCAGGGGGTTGTTGATCTCGTGGGCCACTCCCGAGGCCAGTTGGCCGATGCTGGCCAGCTTCTCGGCCTGGTGCATGCCCTCGATGCTGCGCAGGCGCTCGCGCTCCGCGTCGCGCAGGCGCGCAACCATCCACAGGAAGCTGGCCTGCAGGGCGCCAATCTCGTCCTCTCGGGCCGGCAACTCGCGTATGGGAGCGGTAAGGTCGCCGCGCGCGGTGATGTCGTTCATTGTCCGGGTGAGCGCCGTGAGCGGCCTAGAGAAATGCCTGCCCGCATACCATACCAGGGCCAGCGCCACCAGAAGCATTGCGCCGCTTATGCCCAGCACCTCCGAGCGCAGCGTGCGCAAGCCCTGGTACATGACGTTCAGCGAATAGCCGATGCGGCACGCCCCCCAGCGTTTCGAGCCGATGGTCAGGGGGACCGCGATGTCCAGATGAGGTCCGAGGTCCGCGTTGTCCTTTAGCGTGATGAGCGGTTCGGTCGCGCCAAGGGCGGCCACGGTGGCCTTGTCCGAATGGATTTTGCCGTATTCGCGCAGGTTGTTGTGGGCGATGACGCGTCCTTCGGTGTCGAACACCATGAAGTAGACGATGCGCGCATCCAGCCGCATCACGTCGGCCACGAAATAGTCCAGGTAGTCGGTCATGCCGGTGGAATCCACCATGCCCAGGCTCTCGTAGATGCTGGCGTTGGTGAACAGGACAGATGAAATGCGAGCGATTCCGAGCCCCTGTTGGGTGACGTCGTGCAGAAGAAGGTCCTCTTCGCGCTGTATGGTCACGAAGCTTATGACGCCAATGAACACCGCGATGCAGGGCACGGCGAACAGGATGAACTTGGCCTGCATGCCCATCTTCACGGTTTTTCCTCCGTCCCCGGCTGTTCCTGGGAAGGCAGCCCCAAGCGCGTCTCCATGGCCCGGAAGGCTTCGTACACCGAGGTGTCGACCGTAACGAATCCGTGGCGCAGCACCTCGTTCCATCCGGTGGAGCGGGCGGCCACCTCGGGCGATGCGGGGTCGATGGCCAGCAGGGTCTTGCGAAGGGCTTCCCGCACGGGCTCGGGCACGGCGGCCCGGGCAACTATGATGAAGCCCGGAAACGGCGGCGTGGCCGCCAGCATGCGAAGCCCGGAGCCCAGGTAGCGCATGGCCATGGGTTCGCCCACGGCCCCGGCGTCGTACTCGCCCCGCAGCACGGCTCGGGCAACGGCGTCGTGGGTGCCCAGATTGTTCCAGCGCGAGAAGGAGCCGAGGGTAATGCCATGCTGCTTCAGATAATCCAGCGGAATGAGATAGCTTGCGGTGGAGTCCGGCGAGCCGAAGGCGAAGCGCTTGTCGGCAAGGTCGGCCACGGTGCGGATGTCCTCGCGATCATCGCGCACCACGATGAGGCTGCGGATGGTGGGGGTGCCGTCCACGCCCGTCACGGCGCATATGGGCTCGAGCGGCGTGCGTTCGCGCGCCTGCAGGAAGGTGCGGCCAGCCAGCAGGGCAATGTCCAGGGTACCGGCCTGGAGGCGGTCGACGATGGCCGAGTAGCGCTGCTCCAGTACCAGCTCAAAGCGCCACGGCTGGCGCTCGGAAAGGTAGTCGAGGAAGGGCTGGTACTGCTGGTAGATGACCAGGGGATGGTTCAGCGTGATCACGCCGAACCTGAAAACGCGTCCGGGGGGGGAGTCGTCCGCCAGGGCGCCCGGCGCCGAAAGGCAGAGGGCAAGACAGAGAGAGAGGACGACCAGCGGCGTGGTGAGCATATGGCCCATGGTCAACTCCGGCCCGCGGCGTCGGCGCTGGCCATCAGGTTAGGTTTGAAGGCGGTTGCGGCAGGTCCGGAGGGCCACGCCAGCGCCCTTCATATCTCCCGCGTGCTGACCGCTGAACCCCGCAAGATGTCCGGGCAGGCTCACCCGGGCGCTGAATTCTCCTTCAGGGGCTTCATCGCGAGGGCATTGGTTCTCTGCCACACGCACCACCAGCCCGTTCCTGTGCATGGTGTACCACGCGCTGTCCGAAGCGGGAAAGCAAGGCCGCCATCCCCCTGCATGCGGCCTGACCAGCCATGGACTCATCTGATATTTCGCCGCCAGAATGATGTCCATCCAAAAGGCCCGGGGACTTCGGTGCAGTTGGCGCCATGCTGAATGAACAGGCAGCCCTCTTGCCCAGGAGGCATCACCCGCATTTGGGGCGACGGCATTTCTCTGCCCTGGACGAACCTCTCACCGCAGGCATGGAAAACTCCGGCCAGCGGCCCTGGCGCGAGCCATCATGCCAGTACGGTAACCTTGCTCGGGCATGAGCTGTTCACGGCTTCGGCAAGACGCGCGCCGGTAAATTCCCTGCCCCAGCAGCGTGGGGGCAGGAACACCTCGTCCACGCGGTTTTCGGTGGCGGCTGCCAGTATTTCGCCGAGCGGTTCGCCCCAGCGAACCATCAGCGTGACGTCCACCCCCTGCTCGCGAGCGCGCTGGCGAAACTTCCCGAGCCGGTCCAGGCATTCGCGCTCACCCAGTTCGCGAACGTAGCGCACGAAGCCTTCCTTGTCGCCCTGGGTGGCCAGATGGTCAACCATTCCATAATGCATGAGGTCTTTCTCCACAACATGCACAGCCAAAATGCTGCCACCGTCGTCGTGCGCCAGGGAGATCACGTGGTCCTCCGCCTGCCTTGCCTGCTCCGATCCGTCGCTGCCAAGTAAAATGCGCCTCATTTCATTCTCCTTGAAAAGGCGCGGCCGCCGGACGCTCGTCCGGCGGCCGCCTGGATGAAGGCATGAACTAGGCGATAACCTTGCACAGCGCGATGACCGCGAACCCGAGAAGGACGACGATGGAATCCTGACGGCGAGACTTGGAAATGGACTTGAAGAAAGACATGATTGGCTCCTTTTGATTATTTCATGAAGTAGAGGACGGCGACCAGAGCCAGCACGGCTTTCAGGCCCGCGACGCCAAATCCGAACAGGAAGCCCTTGAGGCCTGCGGCGCGCAGGTCGGAAAGGCGGGTGGTCAGGCCGATGCTGGCAAAGCCCAGAAGGAAGGCCCATTCCATGAACACCTTGGCCACCTTGATCTCGGCCTTGCTCAGCATGCCCATGGTGTTCATGCACACGATGGCGATGAAGCCCAGGATGAACAGGGGGAACTTGTCGCGGATCATCTGCAGCTTGTTGATCTTGACCACTTCGTTGCCCTGCTTGGCCTCCTGCGCCGCGGCCATCAGGGCCAGCATCAGCACCACGAAAGGCAAAAAGATCACCCGGCCGATGTTGTAGATGCCAGCCACCTTCCCGGCTTCCGGGCTGTAGCCGAACCCGGCGGCGAGCACCTGCGCGGAGTTGATGATGCCCACGCCCGCGAAGGCGCCGAACTGCTCGGCGGTCAGGTTGAACAGCCTGCCCACCAGAGGGAATGCCACCAGGGCCAGCAGGCCGAACATCAGGACCACCGCGATGGCATAGGCCATGTCCTCGTTCTTGGCTTTCACCGCCGGGGAGATGGCGATGGTGGCGGAAACGCCGCACACCGACATGCCCGCCGCCAGGCAGGCGCCAAGCGAAGAGGACATGCCAAGCCTGTTGCAGAGCCACATCATGATCAGGGCGGTGCCGAACAGGAACACCGCGATGAACACCAGGGCCTGGCCGCCAACCGACACCAGACCGGCCAGCGAATAGCTGGACCCCATGACCACGATGCCGGTCTTGGTCATGATGGTGGAATAGCGCAGACCCGGCTGGAACACGGCGGGCACGCCCACGGTGTTGCGGATCGCGATGCCTATGATGATGGCCAGGATGAAGTCCTTGAGCGAGAGGTAGGTCTTGAACAGGGGATAGGTTTCAAGAATCGGGGCCACGAAGTTGGCCACAAGGGCCACCGCCGTGATCAGCATCAAGCCGGGCAGGCTTTCGAATATGGCTTGGGCGAATGCCTGCTGCTTTTCAAAGGGTTGCGAAATGACGTTCTCCGACACGGGATCCTCCTGCGTGCTGTGGTATCCCCACCCTAGGCAAGAGTAGTGCCAGAAGGTCATGCGCCGTGATGTCGGATGGTTATGCTGGAGACTTCCCGTGTTGTCCGGCTTTGATGGGCCGAAGGGGAACGCATTGGCAGTTCATGTTCCCATTCGGGAACATGAACTGGTGCTTGCGACAAGAGGAGGATGCGATTTCCCCGGAAGGCCCGCAGCTGGACCGGGGATGCCGAGGAATCTCGACCCTCGGGGGGCGCGGTCCGCTCCATCGGGTGGGGCAGCGCGTCAACGAAGACCCGTACAGGAGGTGTGGCGACAAGCTGCGGAGAATATCGAAAGGCCCCCTACCATTTCCACAACATCCTGATGAGGCCATGGCGCCCAAGGGCGTTACCCCCGGCGACATATACAGCTCCATCGTCCCCATGGTACTCCTCATGCGCATAGGTCTGGTGCCGGTCATGGTCTTCCCGTGCATCGCCATGTTCCTGCCCCGGGTGTTCCTGTAAAGCGAGGCTCCCATGAACGTTCACAGTCCGCTGCGTGAACTTCTGGCCAAGGCGTCCCCCCTGCGTTCGGGGGATGTCCTGGCCGGGGTGGCCGCAGCCAGCGACGAAGAGCGCGTGTGCGCCCAGATGCTGTTGGCCGACGTGCCGCTGAAGCGCTTTCTCGACGAGGCGGTGATCCCCTACGAGGACGACGAGATCACCCGGCTTATCATGGACAGCCACGACGCAGCGGCCTTTGCCCCAGTACGCTCGTATACCGTGGGCCAGTTCCGCGACTGGCTGCTTACCGACGCGGCGAACCATGCCAGCCTGGCCGCGCTTGCCCCCGGCCTGACGCCGGAAATGGTGGCGGCGGCCAGCAAGCTGATGCGCCTGCAGGACCTGGTGCTGGTGGCCTCCAGGTGCCGGGTGGTCACCCGGTTCCGCAACACCATCGGGCTGCCGGGCCACTTTTCTGCCCGCCTGCAACCCAATCACCCCACCGACGACGCGCGCGGCATCCTGGCCTCCACCATCGACGGGCTGTACTACGGCTCGGGCGATGCAGTCATCGGCATCAACCCGGCTTCGGACAGCCTGGATAACATCGCCCGGCTGATGCACCTGCTGGACGAACTCATCGCCCGGTACGAGATACCCACCCAAGGCTGCGTGCTCACCCACGTGACCAGCGCCATGGAGCTCATTCGGCGGGGCGCGCCGCTGGACCTGTGCTTCCAGTCCATCGCCGGGACGGAAAAGGCCAACGCCAGCTTCGGCATCAGCCTGGGCCTGCTGGACGAGGCGTGGCAGGCCACGCTGGAATTGCAGCGCGGCACGCTGGGCGACAACGTGATGTACTTCGAGACGGGGCAGGGCAGCGCGCTTTCGGCCAACGCCCATCACGGCGTGGACCAGCAGACCGTGGAATGCCGGGCCTATGCCGTGGCGCGCCGCTACCGCCCGCTGCTGGTGAACACGGTGGTGGGGTTCATCGGGCCGGAATACCTGTACAACGGCAAGCAGATCATCCGGGCCGGGCTGGAGGACCACTGCTGCGGCAAGTTGCTGGGCCTGCCCATGGGGGTGGACATCTGCTACACCAACCACGCCGACGCGGACCAGGACGACATGGACGCGCTGCTGACCCTGCTGGGCACGGCAGGCTGCAATTTCATCATGGGCGTGCCGGGCGCGGACGACATCATGCTCAACTACCAGTCCACCTCGTTTCACGACGCTGCCTACCTGCGCAAGCTGCTGGGCAGGCGTCCCGCCCCGGAATTCGAGGCCTGGCTGGAACGCATGGGCATCCACGACCGGGACGGCAACCTGCTGCCCCCCGGCGGCGCCCTGCTGGGGCTTGAACAGCGCGTGCGGCAGGACGCCTGAGGAGGGACGCCATGGACAGGGCACGAGACGACGACCTTGCGGCGCGGCCCGCCCCGGTGACCGACGACACCTGGAGCGACCTGCGCCGCCACACCGATGCCCGCATTGCCCTGGGTCGTTGCGGCATCAGCCTGCCGCACGGCCGGTGGCTGGATTTCCGCATGGCTCACGCCAGGGCGCGCGACGCGGTGCTGACCCCCTTCGACATGGCGGGCGTGCGCGCCGCCCTGGAACGGGGCGGCGTACAGTGCCTGGAACTGCACAGCGCGGCGGCGGACACGGCGGAATTCCTGGCCCGACCGGACAAGGGCCGCCAGCTTTCCGATGCCTCGCGGGGCATCCTGCGCGAGGCATCGGCTGGGCAGGCAAAGGGCGCTTCGGACGCAAAAGGGGCGGACATCTGCGTGGTGGTCAGCAGCGGGCTTTCCGCCCGCGCCGTGCACGAGAACGCCGCCCCCTTCGCCCTGCGGTTTCTGGAGCAGGCCCGCGCGGCGGGCTACACCGCCACGCCCGTGGCGCTGGTGGACCACGGGCGCGTGGCCGTGGCCGACGAGGTGGCCCACCTGCTGGGCGCGCGGCTGGTGGTGATGCTGATCGGCGAGCGGCCCGGCCTCAGCTCGCCCAATTCGCTGGGCGTCTACCTGACCCATGCGCCCGTGCCCGGCTGCACGGACGAGGCCCGCAACTGCATCTCCAACGTGCGTCCCGGCGGCCTTGCCATCGAAGAAGGCGTGCGCAAGCTGTGCTATCTGGTGCAGGGGGCCTTTGCCGCCGGGCTTACCGGCGTGAACCTGAAGGACGACATGCCGGGCGACTACCTGCCCTTTGCCCCGGTGCACGCTCTGAAGGACTGAGCTTCCGCCCGTTTTCGCGCGCACCAGCCGGTGCCGCGTCTACCGGATGCCGTGCCCACCGGGTGTCGTGTCCACCAGATGCCGTGCCGGCGCATTCCGCCCGTACGGCCTTGCGGCCCGGCTATCCTTGCCGTGTTGTCTGTCCCTGCCCGCACAGGCGGCCAATGACCGCATGCAGCGTATCCATGTCCGTGGGCTTGGTGGCGTAGGCGTCCATGCCTGCGCCCATGAATCGTTCCCGGTCACCCTCCATGGCGTAGGCGGTCAGGGCCACGACGGGAATGCCTGCCCTGTCCGGCCCGGCCTCCCCCTTGCGAATGCGGGCAACGGCCTCCATGCCGTCCATGATGGGCATCTGGATGTCCATGAGCACCATGTCGAACGAGCCGCCAGCCAACGCGTGCAGGCCAGCGCGCCCGTCTCCCGCCACGGTGACGGTATGCCCCGCCTTTTCCAGCATCCGTCGCACGGCCAGCTGGGTTACCGTGTCGTCTTCCACCAGCAGGATCCGGCAGGGCGATGCCGCATCTGGGCGGGGGGCCGGTGCCGCGCCCCGCGCGCCAGGCATGCCGGGCACGCCAGCCACGCCGGGCACATCGGGAAGGTCAGGCGCATTCGCCGTATCCGGCGCCTCCGTTCTTTCGCCGGTATCGGGCACTAGGGTGAAGGGCAGACTGACGCAGGCCGTGGTGCCCGCGCCTTCCTGGCTTTCGATGGTGATTTCCCCGCCCATCAGGTGCACCAGCCGCTTGCAGATGGAAAGCCCCAGCCCGGCGCCCTGGTGCGAGCGGCGCATTCCGTTGCTGGCCTGGGTGAACGGCTCGAACAGTTCGCCCAGCTTGTCTTCCGGAATGCCGCACCCCGTGTCCGAAATGGTGAACAGCACCCGGCAGGCGGGGCCGTGCGGCGGGGGCAGGCGGTGGACCGCCAGGGTGATGCCGCCGCTTCTGGTGAACTTGAAGGAATTGCCCAGCAGGTTGGTGAGCACCTGCTGCACCCGCACGATGTCGCCAAGCAGGGTTTCGGGGGTGGCCGGGTCCATGCGCACGTCGAGCCGTATCCCCGCTTGCAGCGAAATGGGCAGGAACAGTTCCACCACCTGCTGCACCGCTGCCGCAAGCCGGAAGGGCACGTGGCGGATATCCAGCTTGCCCGATTCGATGCGCGACAGGTCCAGCATGTCGGAAAGCAGCCGCGCCAGCCGCCTGCCGGACTGGATGGCGATGTTCGCATAGTCCGCCTGCTCGGCACCCAGCCGGGTGGTGTGCATGAGCTGGAGCATGCCCAGGATGCCGTTGAGCGGGGTGCGTATCTCGTGGCTCATGTTGGCCAGGAATTCGCTCTTGGCCTTGCTGGCGGCCTCTGCCCGCAGCTTGGCGTTGAGCAGTTCGATTTCCGCCGTCTTGCGTTCGGTGATGTCCTGAAGCGTGCCCAGGATGAGCTGCTCCCCGTGCTCTTCCACGCAGCCCACCGCGCGCAGGTGGGTCCACTTGCGGGTGCTCCTGCTGGTGACGACCTCGCATTCCATATCCACGGGGGTGCCGTCGCGGGCCACGGTTCGCAGCATCTGCCACACCCCGGGCCGGTATTCCGGCGCGTAGAGCGAAATGCTCTCGGCAAGCCCCGGCTTGTAGTTCGGCGGCACCTCGAGGATGCGGTTGACCTCGTCGGTCCAGACCAGCCTGTCGGACCGGGTGCCCGCCTTCCATCCGCCCACGCGGGTGATGCGCTGGGTTTCCAGCAGGAACATTTCGCGTTCGCGCAGGGTGTCTTCCGCCCGGCGGCGTTCGGTGAGGTCTTCCGCCATTATCAGGCCGTACAGGTGTCTGCCGCCCGGCGCGAAGATGCACTTGAGAATGCAGCTGACCAGCGTGGTCTTGCGGCCCGCCACCGAGGTGTAGCTGCCCTCGTAACGGCCTATGCCGCCTTCGAAGGCGGTGCGCACGGCCCGCAGCATTTCGGGGTCGCGCACGTCGTGCAGCATGTTCAGCCCCAGCACCTTGTGGCGCGGCGCCCCCACGATTTCCTGGAACTTGGCGTTCAGGGCAATGATGCCGCCTTCGCCGTCGAAGTGGGCGATGCCCACGGGCGACTGGTCGAACAGGATGCGGTAGCGTTCCTCGCTGTGGCGGATGTCCGTTCTGGCCTGGCGCAGGCGGATGACGTGAAAGATCAGGAAGAGCGTCAGAGCCAGGATGACCACCAGCGCCGCCGCCGCCACCCGCAGTTCGCGCCGGTAGACCACCCACGGCGACGAGGGGGCGTTGAGGATGCGGCTGCCCGGCGGCAGTTGGCTTTCCGCGATGCCGAAGCGCGCCAGCACCTGATGGTCGAAGATGTACCTGTTGGCCGCGTCGCCCTCGATCACGGGGATGTCGCCGGGGGATGCGCCGTTCATGATGCGCAGGGCCAGTTGCGCCGCGATGCGCCCCTGCTCGAAGTGCGAAATGACCTTGCCGCCCGCCAGCCCCTTGCCCAGGCCGTGCTCCCACAGGTGGAACACCGGCGCGTCGGCGTGGCGCAGGATGAAGGCCAGGCTTTCCTCGAACGGTCTGGGTGCGCCCGCCGCGTCTTCGTACGCCGAAAGCAGCAGGATGGCGTCGGTGTCGGGCAGGGCGGCCACGCGGCGGGCCAGGTCGTCCCAGGTCAGGTTTTCCAGCGACAGTTCCCGGCTGGGGGCCGGGACGTTGCGGGCCGCCAACTCGCGAAAGGTCAGCATGTCCGCCCGGCCGGACAATGTGGCGTCCGAGATGGCGTGAATGGTGCCGCGCGGGCGCAACTGGCGGATCAGGTCCAGCGTTTCCTGCATGGAAACGGCCTCGATGACCCCGGCAAAGGCGGGGGAACCGCTCAGGCCCTGGGCCAGCGCCACGTTGTTGACCCCGCAGAAGACCACGGGCGTGGCGGGGAACAGGGCATCCCGGTGTTCCAGGGCAAGGTTCAGCGCGTTGTCGTCCGAGGTGATGATGACGTCGTACGGGGCCACGCGGGACAACTTGTAGCGTAGGTGGTCGAGAAAGTGGGCCTGGTTGCGCGGGTCGTTGAAGCGCTTGCTGTCCATGAATTCCACGTCCAGGGCCACGCCCGCCGGGTCCAGTTCCGAGCGGATGCCGTCGATCTGCTGGAAGAAGGTGGGGAAAGCCGGGTGGTAGGAACTGATCAGCAGGGCCCGTTGCGGCGCGGCAAGGCCGGGAGCGGGCCACGCGGCCAGCAGGAACGCACACGCGGCAATGGACAGCAGGGCGGAGGTCAGGGTGGATGTCAGGGCGGATATCGGGCCGGATGCTGGGCCGGATGCTGTGGCGGACGGCAGGCGCAAGGCGGTGCGTGCGGCAGGGGGGCGCGGCGTGGCGATGCCGGTGGAGCGGGGAGAGAAGGAGGGACAGGCGGTCCGGGTGCTCATGGAGGTGTCCGATCTGCTGCGGCGCGGCGGCAGGCCGCCGTGCGTTGCCCGTTGGAAAAGGCGGCATGCCGCCGCGCATGGGGATACGCGGGACTCCGGAGTCGGGTGTGCGCCCAAGCACCAATGTAGTGTATCCTTGCCGGGTATGCAGTCCCTGATTTTTTCAGGGGGTGGTGCGGCATGCGGAGAAGGCGAGACAATGAGGAGAAGCGGAGAGACGGCGGGCACAAGGCCAGTGCCCTGCGCCCCATGAGGAGAGGATGGCAGGAATCGGGTCGGCTATTGCCCCTGCTTGACGGCCAGCGGAGTGCCCGCCTGCCCGGCGTAGAAGACGATGATTTCTGCGGGCTCGCTGCCGGGGTTGAAGCCCTGATGCGGGTTGTTCACCACCTCCACGATGGGGTCGCCCGCCGCGAGGCGCAGTTCCTTGCCGTCCGACGTGGTGACCAGCAACTGGCCGCGTGTCAGCACCCCGGCGTTGATTACCGGGTGATGATGCAGGGGCAGCCGCGCCCCGGCGGGAATGGTGATGCGCAGGATGGTGACCTGCGGCTGGCCCTGCGGATACGCGGGCAGCGTGGCGCCGTCCCAACTGCGCTCCGACTGGACGAGCTGGACGGAACTGACGGCCTGCGAAGCTGGCTGGAGGGGGCGCTGGCCCGCAGTCTGGTCGGCGGACTGGAGGGCGGCGGGCGCGCTCGGGTGCCGGGCCGCACAACCGCCTGACAGCGTGAGGGCGCCCAGCATCAGGGAGCCCAGCATCAGGGCGGCCAGCACGCCGGATGGCGCCAGTCGGCAGGCCGGAAGTCTGGGGGTATGGTCGGCGAGGCCGGGGAAGCAGGCGTTGCCGGGGCAGAAGATGGTGGATGTGCGCATGCTGCTCCCCAAGGTGTGTTCAGGTGCGGGACCGCGACTGGGAACCGGCGGCAGGGCGCCCGCCATGCCTGGGCCGGGAGGGGGGGGCCTGGACGATGCGGAAAGGTGCCGGGCCGACCGGGCGTGGTCAGGGTGACAGCCGGGCGACGTCAGGCGGGAACGGGCGCCGCTCAGTGGGCGGTGGCGTCTGCCTTGATGTGCTTCTGGCGTTTGCGGTCGTACATCAGCGTATCGCACCGCTTCAGCAGGGCGTCAACGCATTCGCCGTCGCGCGAGCAGGCCAGCCCGTAGCTGAAGGCCACGCGGTACGGCCTGCCGAAGGCGGCATCCTGTTCCGCCAGGTCGTTTTCAAGGGTGCAGAGCCGTTCGTAGATGGCGGCGGGGTCGTTGTCGAACTGGACAACGGCGAATTCGTCGCCGCCAAAGCGCATCACGCTGAACCTTTCGTCAAAGGTTTTCCGCAGCCCTTCGGCAAGCGCCAGCAATGCATGGTCTCCGGCGGCATGCCCGTACCTGTCGTTGATGGCTTTCAGGCCGTCCATGTCCAGCAGGGCCACGCACATCTTCAGTTCGCGCATGCGGCGGGCCTTGGTGATGGCGTTGCGATAGGCGGTCCTGTTGGCCAGCTTGGTCAGTTCGTCGCGCTCGGACGAATTGATGAACACGGTCACCAGCAGGATGATGCACGAGATGGCCCAACTGCTCCAGATGGTCAGAAAGGTGAAGTAGTGCAGCTGGATGGCCGCGGTGATGGCGGGCAAGACCAACGCCAGGGCGAACAGGGCCGCTTCCTCCGCCCGCAGCCGGGCGCGCTGGCGGACCAGGACGCTTACCGCCAGGGTTTGGTAGCCGTAGAATATGGCCGGGGATATGACGAACCACGGCCCGCGCGAGTAGGTGTTGTCGGGGGCGACGGAAAACAGCAGTCCCTCGTTGTAGCTGAGTATGGCCAGTGCCGCGTTGCAGGCAAGGGGAAGCGTCCAGAACAGGATGGCAGGTGCGGCAAGGCGCACGCCGGTCCAATGGTGCAGGAAGGTCCACGTCAGAAAGGCGGGCGCGGGCACCAGCAGGAAGCCGATGCTGTTGACCAGCTTGCCGAGGGGGACAAGCTGCACGTTGTCGCGGATGGTGGCGTTGAAGTTGGCATCCAGAGCCACGCTGCATGCTTCAAGCACAAGCAGGATGAAGACGCACACCATGATTGATATGAGATGCCGGTGCGCGGGAATGCTTCTGTCGAGCTTGATGGCAGCCACTGCAATGGCTGGCAGCAAGGCGAGACACATGAGAATATCGACGTGGATCGTGGACAGGTATGTCATGAAGTGTGTCTGCTGGGTGTGCGGGGCTACATGCTGTTGCAGTTGCACATCGCGGGTGTCACAAGGCCGACTGTTCTTGCGAAAGCGGGCCGTTGTCTCCGTCGTGTCGTCTCCGTTATCGTGTCCGCGTCAGTAGAGCGTACCGGAACTGTTCCGTCAAGGGGCGGAGTAATGGGGGGGCGGTGGCCGGGAAGCGTCCCCTACACCCGCACCTTCTTTTCGTACAGGTCCGGCAGGTCGTTTTCCAGCAGCACGGCGTCGCCGGGGCCGATGTTGGCGGCCAGCCAGGCGCGGGCGGCGGCAAAGTCCGCGCATTCCACCACCAGTTGATCCGGCCCTGCGGCGGCGCGGAAGGCATCCACCAGCGTGGGGATGCGGGCCGGGGCCACGGCCAGCAGCACGTCGGCGCAGGCCGCGGCGCGCGCGCCGAGTTCCGCGTGGGCGCTGTCGTGCAGCGTGCCCAGTTCCACCATGCCGGGGGTCACCAGCACGCCGCGCTGCCCGGACTTGCGGTACAGGTCCAGCAGGTCGAGGGCGGAGGCGAAGCCGGAGGGGTTGGAGTTGTAGGCATCGTCGATGAGCACGGAACCGTCGGGCTGGGGCTTTACCTCCAGCCGGTGGGCGATTTGCGGCAGGCTGCGCAGGGCGCTGACCACCCGCTGCGGCTCCACGCCCACGCCGCACGCGGCGGCAAAGGCCAGGGCCACGTTGTCCACGTGGTGCATGCCGTGGATGGGCGCGCGCACCTCGTATTCCTGCCCCCGGTACAGCAGGCGCGCATGGATGCCGGAAAGGTCCTGCCCGGCGTCCAGCACGCGCACCGAAGGTTCCGCCACGCCCGCTCCGCCTGCGTCCGCGTTCACGTCCGCGCCAGCGCACAGCAGTACCGCGCCCGCGTTGGCGGCTGCAAAGTCGCGCGCGTGGTCGTACGCCAGCAGGGCGGCGGGCAGCACCACCCGGCCCCCACGGGCCACGGTGGCGTGCGCCAGTTCGAACTTGGCCCGCACCACGGTGGCCAGATCCTTGAAGCGTTCGTAGTGCGCCGGGCCCACGTTGGTGATGATGGCGAAATCGGGCGGTGCCAGCCTGCACAGCCGTTCGATGGAGCCGATGCCGTAGGCGCCCATTTCCGCGATGAAGAAGCGGTGCGCGTCGGTCAGCCGTTCCCGGATGATGCGCGAAATGCCCATGGGCGTGTTGATGCTGCCCGGCGTCATCAGCGTGGGGTGGTAGCAGCCCAGCACATGGGCCAGGATGTGCTTCACGCTGGTCTTGCCGTACGATCCGGTGACCGCGATCACCGTGGGAGCAAGGCGCAGCAGCTTTTCGTGAGCCTCGTTCCAGAAGCCCTGCTGGATGCGCGCCTCCACCGGGGCCAGCGATGCGTTGGCCGCAACCAGCGCCAGCGGCAGCGCCTGCACCCCGAGTATCCAGAACGGCAGCAGCGCAGCGGGTGCGGCGGGGCACAGGGCCAGCGCCACGGCGTACACCGCCGTCAGCCCCAGCGCCACGGACAGGATGCGCTTGACCCGCGCGGTGAGCACCAGCTTTTTCTTGGCGGCCTTGAGGGGGTTGTCTTCCACGGCGGCCACGGCCAGCAGCACGAATCCCGCCGCCCATTTGGCGTACGGTGCGGACTCCGGCGCGGCCAGTGCCGCGCCCCAGCAGGCCAGCAGGGGCAGGGTGGCGCGCTTGTCGAAGGCGCGGGCGGCGGCCATCCAGCGCAAGAAACGCGGGCCGTCGTATTCTTCCTGCTGAAAGATGTGCAGCCAGGTCAGGCCGCGCCGCACGGCGAACGCAAGAAACGCCGCGCCCAGAAACAGAGAGCTAGCCACCGAAGATTTCCTCGCAGAAGGTGTCCAGGGCGTACACGGCCTGATGGCCGCCCGCCGTCAGAATATCCAGATGCCCGAAGCGCGGCAGCACCTGCAGGTGCGCGTGCGGCAGCAGCCGGGCAAAGTCCTGCCCCATGGAGGGCGGGGTTTCCGTGTCGTTTTCTCCGTACAGCAGGTGCACGGGGCAGGCCACGCGGGCGGCCACGTCGGACAGGTTCTCGTTGACCACGCTGACGAACACGGGCCGCAGGGCGCCCGCGTTGGCGTAGTCCGCGCTGCCGAAGAAGCGGCGCACCCGCTCCGCGCCGAGGCCCAGCCAGTTGAGGTGCTTCAGCGTCTTGAACGCGGCGATGCGGCACCCGCGCGTGAATCTTTCCGTGGGGGTGCGGCGGCGGGGCAGCCCGGCGGCGGCCATCAGGAACAGGCCGTCCAGCAGGTCCGGATGGCGGGCCGCCAGTTGCAGGCCCACCCGGCAGCCGAAGGAATGCCCCACCCAGATGCGCCTGCCGCGCGGCAGGGTGCGCAGCCATGCGGCGGCGTGGTCGGCGTAGTCCTGCGTGCCCCAGGTGGCGGGCGGCATGCCGGAGCGGCCGAAGCCGGGCATGTCCAGCAGGTAGTTGTCCCGCCCGTGGGTGCAGGTGTTGGCCAGCGGCAGCAGGTTGGCGTGGGTGTGCATCCAGCCGTGCGCCCAAATGATCTGCGGGACAATCCGGGGGACTATTTGCGGGGCGGGGGTGCCCGCGTCCGCAGGGGCCGTGTCCGGGGCGTTGGCCGACTTTCGGCGGACGGGCGCGGCATTGGGCAGGTGCACCACGTGCAGGTATGGCCCCCCGTTTGCCACGGTTGAGGAAGTGGAGGAAGCGGCGGCGGAGGTGGCCGCGTCTGCGGCGGTCTGCGGGGTGGCGGAATCCATGCTGGCCTCAGGATGGTGTGTTCGGCGTGGCGGCCATTGCCCCTGTGCGTAAAGGCACGCGGGCGACAATGATGAGGGCGGGGCAAACGGCGTGGCGCGCCCCGTGGTGTACACCGGGGGCCCGCGAAGGGGCAAGGGGCGGGCGTATGGGGGCCCAACGGGCTGGGCCCGGACAGGTTGAGGCAGACAGGCTGGGGCCGGACAGGCTGAGACAGGCAGGTTGGGGGCAACACACTGGGCAAGGCTGCGGGCAGGGAGAAGCCCTTTGCCAGTGTTGCCCGCGCGAGGGCGACAAAACAAACGCGCGCCATCCGGCGGGGACGGCGCGCGTTGCATGCGAAAGAGGCAGGGGGACACGTATGTCCCCGGCAGTGACTACCGGCGGGGGAACAGCCGGGCGGCCTCGGGGGTCGGGTCCTCCGGGCAGGCGGTGTGCCGGGCCATGGCCCGCGCCTCGTCGATCATCAGCGAGAGCAGCCGGGTGAAGCGTATCGGGCTTTCCGCCGCTTCCCACAGGAAAAACGCGAACGAACCGGGGATGGGGTTCACCTCGTTCAGCCACACCTCGTCGCGGGTGGCGTCGTACATGAAGTCCATGCGCGGCGCGCCGGTGCCGCCAAAGGCCGCGTAGGTGCGCACCGCAAAGTCGCGGATGCGGCCTTCCAGGCTTTCGGGAAGGTCGGGGTTGATCTCTCGCGTCAGCGAAAGCATGCCCGCGCTGCCGGAATCGCCCGCGCTCTTGGTGCCGCCCATTCCGCCGGTCTTGCTGCCGGTCTTTCCGCCCGACGAAAGGTACTTCTGGCGAAAGTCCAGCAGTTCGCTGTCGCGCTTGGGCCGCTCGATGGCCGAGGTGGCGTGCCCCTCGCCGTCGCGCCGCACCGAAATGTTGTACTCCACGCAGCCGTCCAGATACGGCTCCACGATGGCCACGGTGTCGTTCCTGAACAGGCCGGGCAGCACCGCTTCGATGTCCTCGATGGAATCCACCTTGGCCACGCCGATGCTGCTGCCAAGGTGCGCGGGCTTCAGGCAGCCGGGCAGGGTGATGCCCGCCAGCGCGGCCTCGATGTCGGCGCGCGGGGGCAGCAGGCCGCCCACGGGCTTGCGCAGCACCGCGCAGGGCAACATGGGAATGCCGGTGCCGGCCAGGGCCTGCTTGGTGGCCGCCTTGTCCATGAAGATGGCGGAAGCCAGCACGCGCATGCCGGTGTAGGGAATGCCAACGGCCTCGAACAGGCCCTGCATGTCGCCGTCTTCGCCGTAGGGACCGTGGAAGGCGGGGATGGCCACGTCGAAGGGAATGCGCCTGGGCTTGCCGAACAGCCTGGAGGTCTGCTCCACCAGCATGCCGCCCTTGCCGGGGGCGATTTCCAGCGACACGGCGGGCAGGCCGTCGGCCTCGCGGGCGGGGATGTAGGTGGCGCGGTCCAGCAGTTTTTCGCCGGTGCGCCAGACGCCGCAGCGGTCCACGTAGACGGGCACGGGTTCGTACTGCGCGGCGTCCAGGGCCTGGATGACCTGCAAGCCGGTGACGATGCTGACGTCATGCTCGGGCGAACGCCCGCCGAAAAAGACCGCGACGCGGATTTTGCCGTTGGACATGATGGCTTCCTGTATGGTTTGCGGGCGCGGCGCGGGGCCGTGCGGCCCGCCATGTGGCGGTGGCGGGGTGACCTGCCGCGCGGCGCTGGCCTTCCGGAATGCGGGAGACGGCGCGCGGCGGGTGCCAGCCTGTGGCACCCTTGCCCCATGGCGCCGTGGGTGTCAATTGGCAGGTGGGCGGCGCGGGGCGCCCGGACGGGTGCGGCGGAACGGACGGAAGTGCCCGGCGCGGGGGCGGTGCCGTCATGGTTGTAGCGCCGGGGCGTCCCCTGCACAAGGGCCGGTTGGGGCCGGGTGCAGACCGGACGTGGACCGGACGTGGACCGGACGTGGACCGGACGCGGGCCGGGCTGGCGACGGGGCGGGTGACGGGGCTGGTGACGGGGCGGGTGACGGATGCTTGCCGGAGTGGGCCGGACGGGTGGAGACCACGTGGCGGTCACGCCGAGGGCACGGGGCCGCTTGCCGCGCCGGGGCGGCTGTGCCATGAACGGGACTACGGGCGTGCGGGCAGGGCTCGTCCTTTCCGGCCTGCGGGCCGCCATCCGGGGTTGCGCCACGGGATGGAAACGACATGCGCAGCACATCGGCCCATGCTCCCCATGGGGCAGAAGCGGACTCCGGCCACTCTTCCGGCCACTCTTCCG
The DNA here is from genome assembly GCF_019931275.1 of Nitratidesulfovibrio sp. SRB-5. Lineage (NCBI taxonomy): Bacteria > Pseudomonadati > Thermodesulfobacteriota > Desulfovibrionia > Desulfovibrionales > Desulfovibrionaceae > Nitratidesulfovibrio > Nitratidesulfovibrio sp. SRB-5. The sequence continues at coordinate 849,163 of NZ_JAIOTY010000002.1, forward strand.
GCCACGCGGCAGGCCACGCCTGCATCGAACAACGCATCATCACCAGTTGCACCCGCGACTGCCCCAACAGCTGCGGGCTTGTGGCCACCGTGCGAGATGGCCGCCTGGTGCGGCTGGCGGGCGACCCGGACCACCCGCTGACGCGCGGCAAGGCCTGCGTCAAGGCGCAGCGCTACGTGAAGCGGGTGTACAGCCCGGAGCGCATCACGCACCCGCTGCTGCGCGACCACCGCCACCAGCCCTGGCGCCGCGCCACCTGGGACGAGGCGCTGGACCGCATCGCCGCGCGCATGACCACCATCCGCGACGAATCCGGCACGGAAGCCATCCTGTACTATCAGGGCTATGGCGAACGCACCGCGCTGAAGCTGCTGAACCGCTACTTCTTCAACCTGTTCGGCGGGGTGACCACCCTGCGCGGCTCGTTGTGCGGCGGGGCGGGGCAGGGGGCGCAGAACCTCGACTTCGGCCAGCGCGTCTCGCACGACCCGCTGGACCACTGCAACAGCAACTCGCTCATCCTGTGGGGCCGCAACCCGGCGTCCACCCAGATCAGTCTGGTGCCCATCCTGCGCGGCATCCGCAAGCGGGGGGGCACGGTGGTGCTGGTGGACCCGGTCCGCAACCGTTCGGCCCCGCTGGCCGACCGGCACATCGCCCCGCGCGCGGGCACCGACGCCTTTCTGGCCATGGCCGTGACCAAACTCATTGTGCGCGCGGGGGGCGAGGACCGTGAATTCATGGCGCGCCACGCCGAGGGCGCGGCGGAATACCTGCGCATACTTGACCGGTACACGGTGGACGACCTGTGCGCCCGCTGCGGCGTGGACGTGGCCGACGCGGAATTTCTGGCGGACATGATGCTGCGCCAGCGGCCCACGTCCATCCTGCTGGGCTGGGGCATGCACCGGCACGAGGCGGCGCACCTGTCCATCCGCGCCGTGGATGCGCTGGGGGCCATCAGCGGCAACATCGGCGTGCCGGGCGGCGGCGTGAGCCAGGGCTTCGAGGAATACGGCCCCTACGACCAGCAGTACTGGGGCGACGGGTTGAACCCGCCCCGGCGCACCCTGTTGCTGCCCGAGATCGGCCGCGAGATTCTGGACGCGCGCGACCCGGAAATCCGCATGCTCATGGTCACGGCGGGCAACCCGGCCTGCATGGCGGCCGATGCCGGGGCCGTTGCCCGCGCCTTCCGCACGGCGGAATTCGTGGTCTATTCCGGCCACTTCATGGACGACACGGCGGACCTTGCCCACGTCTTCCTGCCCGCCACCACCTTTCTGGAAGAAGACGACGCCATGGCCAGCTACGGCCACAACTACGTGGGGCCGGTGAACAGGGCCATCGAGCCGGTGGGCGAGTGCCGCTCGGAATTCATGATGTTCCACGACCTTGCGGCGCGCTTTCCCTTTGCTGACCGCTTCCGGCGCGGCGTGGACGAATGGCTGCGCGACCTGTGCGCGCCCATGTGGGAACAGGACTGCACGCCGGAGCGGCTGCGCGCCGGGGCCTTCCGGCTGGATGCGCCCATGGTGCCCTACGCGGACAGGACCTTTCCAACGCCGTCCGGCAGGTTCCGGTTCATGGCCGACTTCGACCCGGCCGGGCTCGGCGCGGTGGACCCCGACTATCCCTACCGCCTGCTGACCATCGCCCCGCACGGGTACATCTGCTCCGAACGCACCATGGCCGAGCACGACGCCCTGACCGAGGTGGCGCTGGCCACGGAAGAGGCCGCACGGCTGGGCCTGCCCGACGGCGCGGTGGTGCGGGTGGAAAGCAGCGTGGGCGCGGTGAAGGCCATCCTGCGCACCGCAGACGGCCAGCGTCCGGACATCCTGGTGGCCGAGCGGGGCGGCTGGAACAAGGCCGGGCACGGGCTGAACCTGCTCACCCGCGCCCTGTCCAGCCGGGTGGGGCGCGGCACGCCGTACTACGAAACCTGCGTGCGGGTAACCCCGTGGCCCAACGACGGCGTCACCGGGCTGCGCGTGTTGGTGGTGCGGCCCGGCAACGACGCCCCCGGCGGCAGCTTCTGCAAGGAACTGGCACGCTGCGGCGCGGCGCTGACCACCCTGCGGCCGGGGCGCGGAGACGCGCTGCCGTCCCGCGACGAGGCCCTGTCCGGGTACGACGCGCTGGTGGTGTTGGGCGGGGCGCAGCACCGCCGGGACAACGAAGGTTCGCCCCATTTCCCGCACCTGATGGACCTGCTGCGCGCCTTCGGCGCGGCGGGCAGGCCGGTGGCGGGGATCTGCCTGGGGGCGCAGCTGCTGGCCCGCGCCCACGGCGGCAGACCGTGGGCCATGGGCGCGCTGGAGTTCGGCTTCGTGCCCCTTGCCCCCACCGAGGCGGGCCTGACTGATTCCGTGCTGGGGCCCGCATTGTCCGGCGCGTTGCCCCTGCCGCACCTGATGTCCTTCCATGAAGACACCTTCGACCTGCCGCAAGGGGCCACCCTGCTGGTGCAGGGCGCCCGGTGCCGCAACCAGTGCTTTCGCGTGGGCAACGCCTCGTACGGTTTCCAGTTCCATCTGGAAGTGGATGCCGCCATCGTGCAGGACTGGGTGGACATGTTCCGCAAGGGGCGCATGAGCGAATACGCCGCCTGCCGCGAGAAGTTCGACGACGCGTACTTCGACGAACTGGCCCGCGACATGCCCCTGCTGGCGGAAGCCTCGGAGGCGTTCTGCCGCAAGGTGGCGGCGGCGTGGCTGGGGCTTGCCCGGCAGCGGGGGGATTGAACCCGCCCGCAGGCACCGCCTGCGCATGCAGGCGAAACTTTGGCCCCGCGCCGGGTTTTTCCGTGCGCGCCAGCGGCGGACGACAGTGGCTTTGGCGCAGTCCCGGGCCTGTGGCACTGATGGACATGGCGGCGACTTTGTTCCATGATGCAAAATGGCGGGTGCCGCTGTTACGGTTGCGGCATCCGGCCACGGACTCGTCATGGGGGTGCCATGGTACGCCGTTTCCGTTTCATCCTGCTGTTGGCGGCGCTGCTGCCGATCATGCTTGCCGGGGGCGCGGCGTTTTCGCAGGCCGCCCCGGCGCGCACTGCGTTGACGCGGGTGTGCGTGGTGCAGAGTTACCATTCAGACTATATATGGTGTCGGAACATCAATGAAGGCATCCGCGACGCATTGCGGGACGCGGGGGTCGTCATCGAGGTGTTCTATCTGGACGCCAAGCGCAATCCTTCGCCCGACCATCTGCGCGCCGCCGCGCGGAGCATTGCCGCCCGCATCGCGGAACTGGAACCCAGGGTGGTGATAACCGTGGACGATGCGGCACAGCTGTACCTGGCCGTGCCGTACCTGATGGGCAAGGGCGTGGACGGCCGAGGGCCGCAGGTGGTGTTCTGCGGGGTCAACGCCCCGTTGGGCAGCTATGGGTATCCGGCATCCGACGTTACCGGCGTGCGCGAACGCTGGCACTTTCGCGAAGGGTTCGACCTGCTGCGCAAGATAGACCCCCGCATCAGGAACGTGGCGGTGCTGCTGGATGATTCGGAATCCGCCGGGTACGTGCTGGCCGACATGCGCGACGACATGACCCGCAACGGTCCCTTTGCCCTGCAACTGTCCGACGTGGCCATGGTGCGCACCTTTCAGGAATGGAAACGGGCGGTGCTTTCCGCTCAGGAGCATGCCGATGCCCTGGCGCTGGGCCTGTACCATTCGCTGGTGGATGCCTCCACAGGCAAGACGGTGCCCGCCGAAACCGTGCGCGACTGGAACCTTTCCGTGTTGCGCAAGCCCACGCTGGGCTTCAGCGATGCCACGCGCGACCATGGCCACCTGTGCGGCATACTGGAGTCTGCCCACGAGCAGGGCCTGCTGGCGGGCCGCATGGTGCGCCATCTGGTGCTGCGCGGGGGGCGGGCGGGCGACCTGCCCGTGGCCATCAACCAGCAGGGTCTGGTGTTCGTCAACCTGAAGACGGCGGAGCGTCTGGGGCTGGTCATTCCCTACGAGATCATCAAGGCGGCGGATCTGGTCATCCAATGAATTCCCCCGATCAGCAAAGCCAGCCAAACCAGCCAGGCCATTCGGACACGCCCGCCAGGCCCGTCAGGCCCGTCAGGCCAGACCGGCCAGACCGGCCAGACCGGCCAGAGCGGCCAGATCGGGCAGACGGGTCAGCCCCGCACGCGTCGGGCAGCCCCCGGATATGGGGCATGCCCGAGCGGTTCATCGCCACGGCGCTCACTGCGGTGTTCATCGGGGTGCTGGTCATTTCCGGCGTGGCCTATCGCTATACCCGCGGCGCGGCAGAGGAAATGGCCGGTGCGCAGATGGTGCAGGCGCTGGAGTTGCTGGACCGCGACGTATCCGGGCGGGTGCGCGACATCGCGCGGCGTACTGTCCTTGTCAGCCAGGAAGAGGTGCTGCAACTGGCGCTGGAGGATTCGTACCTGGGGCGCTCCGCGCGGGTGTCGGCCCAGCGCAGGTTGGATGCCTTCGTGCAGGTTGGCGGGTTCAGCCATCTGCTGCTGGCCGATCGGGCAGGAATGGTGGTGTTGGCCACCCTGCCACTGGACGGGGACCGGATGAATATTTCCGGTCGCGATACGTTCCGGTCGGCCATGCGGGGTGTCTCTGCCCTGGAACTGGTGGAGAAATCGCGGCTTACCGGGGGGGCGGTGCTGGTCACCGCAGAACCCGTGCGAGGTTCCGATGGCGAGGTGGCGGGCATTGTGGCGGCCATTACCGCCATGGATGTCTTTGCGCGGGACATTCTGGACAGCGTGCATCTGGGCGCGGCGGGCGGTGCGTACATCCTGAGCGGTACGGGGCGGCTGCTGGCACGCCCCGCGTGGGCCGGGCCCGAGGATTTTTCGCCCGACGCACGACTGCTGGAAATGCTGCTCGCGGGTGACGGCGCGGTGCCGGGCGCCAACCTGGCCCCCCAGGCGGTGCGGAGGGCGGGACGGCAACACTTGATCACGTTCCGGCGCAACGCGGCCACCGACTGGTTTCTGGTGGTCGAGGCGGACGAAGGGGACATCCTGGCCCCGGCGCGCCGTCTGGCTGCGGCCAGCGGGGGCATATCGCTGGTCACGCTGGCCTGCGTGGCGCTGGCGCTGGGCGCGCTGCAACGGGCCATGGCCCGGTTGCGCCGGTCCGAGGACCGTTTTTCCAGCCTGTTCCGCCTTTCGCCGGACAGCGTTCTGCTGGTGGCGCCGGAGAGCGGCGTGGTGGAAGACGTCAACGATGCCGCTGCCGCCGCGTTCGGCCTGTCTCGCCAGGCCGTGGCGGGCCGCAGGGTGGGGGATCTGGGCATTTTTCCCGACGATTCCGTGCGGCAAGGCGTGTGGGCGCGGCTGAAGGACGAAGGAACCATCCGCAACGTGGAAGTGGCGGGGCGCGCCCCGGATGAGGGGGACGGGCCAGATGGGGCAGGCGGGCCAGATGGGGCAGGCGGGCGGGAAGTGTTCCATTCCCTCTCCGGCCAGGCCATGGACATCGGCGGCAGATCCCTGTTCATGCTGGTGCTGCGCGACGTGACCGAACTGAAGAAGATGCAGGCGGTGATGATCCAGACCGAGAAGATGATTTCGGTGGGGGGCATTGCGGCGGGCATCGCCCACGAGATCAACAACCCTCTCGGCGCCATCATGCAGGCTTCGCAGAACATGCAGCAGCGCATGAACACCGTGCTGCCCGCCAATATCGCCGCGGCGCAGGAGGTGGGGCTGGACCTTGATGCCCTGCAACGCTACCTGCGGATACGCAAGGTCGACCGGTTCATCGAGGACATCCGGGCGGCGGGCATTCGTGCCGCGTCCATCATCCGGCACATGCTGGACTTCAGCCGTGGCAGCGCCGCACGCAGCACCGCCTGCGACCTGCGGGGGCTGATGGACCGCGCCGTGAACCTTGCGGCCAGCGACTACGACCTGAAGAAGAACTACGATTTCAGAAAGATCCGCATAGACATTCACGTGGCGGATAACCTGCCCCCGGTGCCCTGCGTGGAGACGGAGGTGGAACAGGTGCTGTTGAATCTGCTGCGCAACGCGGCGCAGGCACTGGCGGGCATGGACCCGCGCCGCGACGACCCGCGCATCGTGCTGCGCGCCTTTGCGCTGGAGGGGTGGCTGCGCCTGGAGGTGGAGGACAACGGCCCCGGCATGACGCCGGAGGTGCAGCGCCGCATCTTCGAGCCGTTCTATACCACCAAGCCGCCCGGGGTGGGCACGGGGCTTGGCCTGTCGGTGTCGTACTTCATCATTACCAAGGGGCACGAGGGGCGCATGGACGTGGAGTCGCGCCCTGGCGAGGGCAGCGTGTTCCGCGTCGACCTGCCCTTGGACGGGCTGTCCACGGGGGCAGGGCCTTCCCGGCGTGAAGACGGCGGGGATGCCCCTCCGGACGATACAGCCCTGTCCTGAACGGACGGCTTCAGTCCCTGCCCCATGACATGACGCACAAGGCCCCCGGCGTGACGCCGGGGGCCTTTCCGCGTGGCCGTGCAGGGGGGGCCCGCAGACAGCAGGATGCATCAAGGAACGGATGCATCACGGGGGGTCCGCCGGGCATCCCGCCAGATGCGGGGTGCAGCCCGCGTTGCCGGAATGCCGGAGCGGAAGATTGGGCGGCGAGGGGGCGGCGGGCGGTTCCGCTGGGGATGCCCGCCGCCGGTGGCGCTACATCTTCAGGCCCAGGGCCTTGGCCACGCCCGCGCCATAGGCCGGGTCGGCCTTGGCGCAGTTGCCCACGTGGCGGCGCTTGATCTCTTCCGGCGCATCGCCCATGGCCCGCGCGGTGTTCTGGAACAGCTCGTCCTGCTGCTGCGGGGTCATCAGGCGGAACAGGCGTCCGGGCTGGTCGTAGTAGTCGGCGTCGTCCTCGCGGAAGTTCCAGTGCGCGGCATCGCCCTTGATGGCCAGGGGCGGCTCCGCGAAGTCGGGCTGCTCCTGCCATTCGCCGTAGCTGTTGGGCTCGTAGGCCAGGGTGCTGCCGTGGTTGCCGTCAACGCGCATGGCCCCGTCGCGGTGATAGCTGTGCACCGGGCAGCGCGCGGCGTTGACCGGGATCAGGTGGTGGTTCACGCCTAGGCGGTAACGGTGCGCGTCGCCGTAGGAGAACAGGCGGCCCTGCAACATCTTGTCGGGCGAAAAACTGATGCCCGGCACGACGTTGGCGGGGTTGAACGCGGCCTGTTCCACTTCGGCGAAGTAGTTTTCCGGGTTGCGGTTCAGTTCCAGCACGCCCACCTCGATGAGCGGGTAGTCCTTGTGGAACCACACCTTGGTCAGGTCGAAGGGGTGGTAGGGCAGCTTTTCCGCGTCCTTTTCGGGCATGACCTGCACGTACATGGTCCACTTGGGGAAGTCGCCGCGTTCGATGCTGTCGTACAGGTCGCGCTGGTGGCTTTCGCGGTCCCTGGCCACGATGGCCTCGGCCTCGGCGTCGGTCAGGTTCCTGATGCCCTGCTGGGTGCGCAGGTGGAACTTTACCCAGTAGCGCTGGTTGTCCGGGCTGATGAAGCTGAAGGTGTGGCTGCCGAATCCGTGCATGTGCCGGTAGCTGGCGGGAATGCCCCGGTCGCTCATGACCACGGTGACCTGGTGCAGCGCCTCGGGCAGGGATGTCCAGAAGTCCCAGTTGTTCTTCGCGCTGCGCATGTTGGTGCGCGGGTCGCGCTTCACGGCGTGGTTCAGGTCGGGGAATTTCAGCGGGTCGCGCAGGAAGAAGACCGGGGTATTGTTGCCCACCAGGTCCCAGTTGCCCTGTTCAGTGTAGAACTTGATGGCGAAGCCCCGGATGTCGCGTTCCGCGTCGGCGGCGCCGCGCTCGCCCGCCACGGTGGAGAAGCGCACGAACAGATCGGTCTTCTTGCCGATTTTCGAGAACAGGGCGGCCTTGGTGTACCTGGTGATGTCGTGGGTGACGGTGAAGGTGCCGTACGCGCCGGACCCCTTGGCATGCATGCGCCGCTCGGGGATCACCTCGCGGTCGAAGTGGGCCAGTTTTTCCAGAAACCACACGTCTTGCAGCAGCATGGGGCCGCGCGGCCCGGCGGTCATGGCGTTCTGGTTGTCGGGTACCGGGGCGCCTGCGTTGGTGGTGAGCTTGTGCTTCGTCATGGGTTCCTCCTGTTGGGGGTGACTGATGGGTGTCAGCCGGGGGGGATAGGGTGCCAGTCGGGTGCCAGTCCGGTGAGACGGCGCTATAGTAGATGATAAAAATAGCTTTGTAATAATTATTATCCACAAGCGGGAGCAGCTGTCAACGAAAAATGAAAAGGCCCGGCGGACCGGGCCTGGGTTGGGCATGGGTGGGCGCGGATCAGGCCCGTGTCAGGTTCGGATCAGGTTCGGGTCTGGTCTGACGTCGTGCGGAGTGCCCTGTCGCGGCAGGGTGTTGTGTGCTTCGGCGTGCGGGCGCTCAGCCCCGGAGGGGGGGCGTGTCGGCTGGCGTGTCGGGCTGGGTGTCCGTATTGGCTGGGTGGGCAGCCCCCCGGCAGGCAGGGCACAGCCCGAACATGTCGAATCGGTGGCTGGTCACGGCAAAGCCCGTTGCGGCGGCCATGCGCGCCACCAGTTCGTCCAGTTCCTGCAACGAATAGTCGGCGATGGCCCCGCAGCGGGTGCAGATCAGGTGGGGGTGCGGTTCCGGGTGCCTGCCGTCGTAGCGGCTGCCCAGTTCGCCAAAGCCCAGTTCCAGCACCTCGCCGTCTTCCTTCAACAGGGCGATGGTCTTGTACACCGTGGCCAGGCTGGTGGTGGGAAAGTCCGGCAGGATGGACTGGTGCAGTTGTTCCACCGTGGGGTGGCCGTCGTGTTCGATCAGGGCGCGGACGATGGCCACCCGCTGGGGGGTGAGCCGGTGTCCGTTGTCGCGCAGGCGTTCCAGCAGGGAGGCGAGGCGGGTGCGGGTATCCATGGGGGTGCCGGTGCATTCCGGAGCCGGGGCGGTTGTCGAGGATGCGTCGTTGTGGCCCGTCGGACCAGTTCCGATCAGTTCGCGCAGTCGTGTCCAGTGGTGTGCAGGCGCGTGCCGTCGTGTGCCGTCGTGTGCCGTCGTGTCCAGTCGTGTCCAGTCGCGACTGCCCCGCCAGTGCAGCCCCCCTGGGGTGCAACTGCGGGGCAGACGGGGAACAGTTGTTTCCGGATAAAGAATATTCCGTGGCAATAGGGGTGTCAACGCGGGGTCTTGCCGGTGTTGTCGGTAGACCGTTCATTTTTGCGCGGGGTGCCCGGCACCCAACCCAGGGGCGGAGCGGCCTGTGCCGCCGCGCCCGCGCCGCGTGTCTTTACCATGGAAATCAGCATGGACCCGGCGATTATGCCGAAGGTCACCAGCAGGGCCGCGCCAGTGGAAATGATCTTGGCGTCGAAGGCGGCGTTGACGATCATCTTGGCACCGATGAACACCAGCACCAGCGACAGGCCGTACTTGAGATAGCGGAAGCGGTGGATGACCCCCGCCAGGGCGAAGTACAGCGCCCGCAGGCCCAGGATGGCGAACACGTTGGAGGTGTAGACGATGAACGGGTCGGTGGACACGGCGAAGATGGCGGGGATGGAATCCAGCGCGAAGACCAGGTCGGAGAATTCTATGATTACAAGCACCACCAGCAGCGGGGTGGCGTGCAGCAGGCCGTTCTTGCGCACCACGAAATGCCCGCCCTCGTATCCTTCCGTCAGGCGGAAGTGGCGGCGGAACAACCGCACCACCCGGTTGCCGGAAAGGTCCGGCTCGCTGTCGGCCGCCAGCAGCATCTTGATGCCGGTGATGACCAGAAACCCGCCGAACACGTAGATCACCCAGTGGAAGGCATTCAGGATGGCCGCCCCGGCCAGGATAAGCCCGGCGCGCATGGCCAGCGCCCCCAGAATCCCCCAGAACAGCACCCGGTACTGCAAGGCGGCGGGCACCGCGAAATGGGTGAACACCAGCACGAACACGAATATGTTGTCCACGCTCAGGCTTTTTTCGATGAGGTAGCCGGTGATGTATTCCAGCCCCTTCTGCTCGCCCATGAACATGAACACGCCGCCGCCGAAGGCCAGCGCCAGCGCGAAATAGGCAAGGCTCATCCACAGCGCGCCGGACAGGGACATCTCCTTGTCCTTGCGGTGCAGCACGCCAAGGTCGAAGGCCAGCAGAACGAGCACGAAGAGGTTGAAGCCGCCCCAAAGCATGTAGCCGGACATGAAGGTTCTCCCTGTCATGGTAGGTAGAGTGGTGTCCCACGGGGTGACGTGGAGCGAAACCGCGCGCCCGACCCGTGCGCCTGACCTGCGCGCCTGACCCGTGCGCCTGACCTGCGCGCCCGACCCGTGCGCCTGACCTGCGCGCCCGACCCGTGCGCCTGACCTGCGCGCCCGACCCGCGCGCCCGACCCGTGCGCCTGACCTGCGCGCCTGACCGCGCCATGCGGCTGCTGTCGGGCGGGTACGCTTTTCGATGTTCGCAATCTAGCAGGATGACGGCACGGAAGCAACTCGGCAGCCGGAGGAGGCGTCGGCAGCCTTGCCGGGTGGTGTGCCCGCCATCGCAAGGGGCAGGGGGTCCGGCAACGGATTGACGCGTGGCCATCACGCCGTTGCGCAATGTTTTGCACCGTGCGGAAAAGAAACGCATTTTGGCTTGCGCGACGGACCATCCCGGACTATAGCGCATGCAACGGGGACCGCATTGCGCAGGCAGGCGCCCAGGGCGCCGTACCTCGCCACCTTCAACCGTCGCAGAAGGATGTCCGTTAGATGAGGTACTTGTTGCTGGCCATCATCATTCTCACTTCGGCCCTGTTCACATTCGTCCATGCGCAGAACGAGGTAGCGCGCGGTGCCGCGGCATCCGCGCCCTTTGAAGCCACGCAGGACCGCTGAGCCAATCCGGCGCACCACGCCGGGCGAACGCGCCGACCAGTCTCCGGGCTGGTCGGCGCGTTCCGTTTTTTTCGGGCGCCCGGCCCCGGATGCTCCAATCCCCGGCCCGGCGACGCCCCGATTTCCGGTACCCCTGAACACGAACAGGCCGAATGCTGGCAACAGCTGTTGTGGCCCGTCCCGGCTGCGGCCCGCTCCGGCTGCGGTCCCGGCCCTGTGGGGCAGAACGCTGCGGGCGGCGTGCTGTCCGCGTCGAACGCAAGATAATTCATGGTGTTGTGCAGTGCCGGTGCAGCGTGGCGCGAAGCGTGGAACAGGTGGCGCAGCAGGGCTTGCATTGGGCGCGGGATGATGTATAGTAAGGCCGTTGCGTCCGAAACAGTTCTTTCGCGAAGCACACGGAATTTATCCTCACAAGGCCAGCAAGGAATATCCCATGCGTTTCATTTCCCTTTCCGTCCGCGCCACCGCATTCACCGGTTCCGACCGGTTCTTTGCCCGTGGTGAACGCGTCACCGGGACAGGGGGGGGCGCATAGCGGCATTCTGCACGCACACGCAACACGCGGCCCCGTCCACCACCTTGGTAGACGGGGCTTTTTTTTCACCCCACCCGACAAACTTGCCCCAAGGGGCACCCGGCGCCTGGCCGCCCCCCCGCGCATTGCGCGGGCAGGGCCTGGGCCGCGCCGAAGGAGGAACGACATGCGCGAAGAAACCATTGCCGTGGTACGGCGCAGGCTGAAGCAGGAAATCCGCGACCTGCGCGAGGCCCTGGACCGCTGGCGCGGCTTGCAGGGCGTGGAGGATGCGAGCGACCCCGAGCGGATGCCCGACGTGGAAGGCATGACCTACCGGTCGTGGAAGCAGCGTACCGAAACACGCTTGCAGGTGCTGCGCGCCACGCTGGAGAGGCTGGACGACGAGGACTTCGGCTACTGCGACGACTGCGGCAACGAGATTCCCGCCGCGCGGCTGCTGGCCGTGCCCACCACCACCCGCTGCGTGCACTGCATGTCCGCGCGCGAAGAGCGCGGGGCGCAGGCCCGGCCCATGGTGTTTTGACAAGGGGGCTCCGCATTGGCGGAGCCCCTTTTGCGTGCCCGACCGTGCCCGCACTTGTGGCGGCAGGCGCGTTGCTTTATGCCCCGATGCGAAGGCCGTCGTGCCCGGTGCCGACCGCGAAATCGCTTCGGTCCGCCATGCTCCGCCGCGCAGCGGAGACGCGAAAGGGATGTGGCGTACCCCTGCCGGGCACGGCGACCTTCCCTTTCATGTACGGGGCAACGCCTCGCACGACCGTGCGCGACCGCGCACGGCCGGCCTGTTTATCCGCCAGTCCCCGCCCTTTCCGCCGCCGCCCCGTTGCCTCGCCGCCCCGCCCCCTGATACAGCAAGAGCACGGCATCCCCCCGCATTCTCTCTCTTCCCCCATTCCCCGTTCCCGCAGGAGGCCCCATGCTCGACGCGATCATGTTCCTGTCCGGCACCATGGTCATGGTGCTCGAAATGGTGGGGGCGCGCCTGCTGGCCCCGCACCTTGGCACCTCGGTCATCGTCTGGACCAGCCTCATCGGCGTGGTGCTGGCCAGCCTGAGCGCGGGCTACTGGCTGGGCGGGCGCCTGGCCGACCGCACCCTGTCGCGGCGCACCCTGTCGCGTATCCTGGCCGGGGCCGCGCTGTCCGTGCTGGCCGTGGCCCTGGCGCATGGCCGGGTGGTGGGCTGGGTGGCCGGGGCGCTGGATTCGCTGCATGTGGCCGCCGTTGTGGCCGCCGTGCTGCTGTTCGCCGTGCCGGGCGTGCTGTGCGGCATGGTGTCGCCCTACGTGGTGCGCCTGGCCCTGTCGGACATGGACACCTCTGGCGCGGTGGTGGGGCGGCTGTACGCCGTGTCCACCACGGGCAGCATCCTGGGTACCTTTCTGGGTGGCATGGTGCTGGTTTCGTGGTTCGGCAGCACGCTGATCCTGCACGGGGTGGCCGCCTGCCTGCTGGGGGCCTCGCTGCTGGCGCACCCCCGCGCGCCGCTGGCCCGGCTGGCGCTGCTGGCCGGGGTGGGCGCGCTGGCCTGGGCCTCGCACGCCTATGCCGCCTTTGCCGAACGCTACTACGGGGTGCGGGTGACCGAGACGCCGTACAACCACATCCGGGTCTACGACGCCACCCAGGCCGGGCGGCCCCTGCGCCTGCTGGCCACCGATCCGGGGCGTTACCAGTCCGCCGCCTATCCCGACGACATGGCCGAACTGGCCCTGCCGTACACCCGCTTCTACGCGCTGGGCCCGGCGCTGGTGCCCGGCGCGCGCCGGGTGCTCATGCTGGGCGGCGGCGGGTATTCCGTGCCCAAGTGGCTGCTTTCCGGGCGGGCCGGGCTGAACGCGGATACGCTGCGGGTGGACGTGGTGGAACTGGACCCCGGCATGACCGGGGTGGCCCGCCAGCACTTCGGCCTGGCGGACGACGCGCGGCTGCGCATCTTTCACGAGGACGCGCGGGCCTTCCTGAACCGGCGGGCGCAGGCCCGGGCCGGGCAGGGTGCCGGTGCGGCCAGTACGGCAGAGGCAGGCGTCTCCGGGGATGGGGGCGCCTTGGGGGATGGGAGCGGCGCGGCCCGCTACGACCTGATCTTCACCGACATCTTCAATTCGTACTATTCCGTGCCGTTCCATGTGGGCACGGTGGAGGCGGCCCGCCGCATGCGCGCGCTGCTGGCCGACGACGGGGCCGTGGTCATGAACATCATCTCCGCCGCAGGGGGCGAGGACGGGCGGCTGTTCCGGGCCATCCGCGCGGCGTTCGCCGCCTCGTTCGCGGATGTGCGGGTGTATGCCGTGGCCACCGCCGATTCCGTGGACTACGTGCAGAACCTGATGCTGGTGGCTCGCCCGACAGGAGGGCCGTCGGAGGTGCCCGCCGCCGCCCTGACACCCGAGGTGCGCGAGATGCTGGCCCGTAGGCTGGAACTGCCCGCCAGCGACGACGTGCCCCCGCTGACCGACGAATACGCCCCGGTGGAGCGGTATGCGCTGGGACTGGTGCGCTGGCGATAGGCGCTTGCCGCCATTCCAGCCTTGCATAGTCCGCGCGATGCGTTATCCTGAAAGCTGGTTGCGTTCATCCGACGTCACGAAGCCCAAGGAGCACCCCATGCATCTCCGTACCCGCACCGCCCGCCCCCGCGCCGTGGCCCTTGCCGCCGCCCGCGACGACACCTTTTTCGCTGCCCTGCTGGCCTCCGTCGTGCTGCTTCTGCTGCTGGCCATGCTGGCCCTTGCCGCGCCCGCGCGCGCCGACGACAGCGAGGTGGGCTGCGTGACCACCGAATGGAAGCTGCTGGGCGCCAACCATCAGGTGTGCGTCTTCGCCTTCCAGGATCCGCGCATTCCCGGCGTGTCGTGCTTCATCAGCCAGGCCAAGACCGGCGGCATCAGCGGCAGCCTGGGCCTGGCGGAAGACCCGTCCAACTTCTCCGTTTCGTGCAGCCAGACCGGCCCCATCACCATTCCGGACAAGCTGCCCGCCAAGGAAAACGTGTTCAAGGAATCGACCTCGGTGTTCTTCAAGGCCACGCGGGTAACCCGATTGTGGGACAAGGACCGCAACACCCTGGTCTACCTGGCGGTAAGCCGCAAGATCATCGACGGATCCCCGTACAACTCGGTGTCCACGGTGCCGGTGCGTCCGTAGATGGCACGCAGGAGGCACGCCAGCGCCTTCGGCGTACCTCCCGGCGTTCCCGTCCCGTTTTTCTGCCCGGCATGACTGCACGGCCCGTCGCAATCGCGGCGGGCCTTTGTGCTGCCAGAAGCTGTCTGCCAGAAGCTTTGTGCCAGAAGCGTTGTGGCGAAAGCTGTCCGGCAGGGACTGTCCGGGCATGCCTGGCCCCGGGGGCGAATCAGGGTTTGCCCATGGCGCTGTGGGTGCGCTATGCTGCGTGGCGGGGAAGGCCGAATCACGCCCGGTGCCGCGTGCACGGGCACGGAGGTAGCCGGATGCAGGACATGTACGGGATGCGGGCCGCGTCGAGGAAGGCGTTGATCGTGTCGTGCCTTGCCGTGGCGGTCCTTTGGTGGGCCGTGGAGGCGCGGGCGGGCAGCGTCAGTGACTATGCCGGGGACATGGTGTCGCTGGACGCGGCAGGCAAGGTGGAGAACACCAGCCGCCTGTTCTTCTCCGGCGGCAAGGCGCGCGTGGAGATACCCGCGCAGGAAGACATGGGGCCCATGGTGATCATCGTGCGGCCCGACCGCAAGGTGCAATGGATGATCGACGTGAAGGCCAGAACATACTTCGAGCAGCCGCTGGACGAGAAGGCACTGGCCGGCATGAACCGGGGCGGTGCGCCTGCCATGCCCATGGGCGAGAGCACCGTGAAGGAAGAGCCGCTGGGCAGCGAAAAGGTGAACGGCTACGACACGCGCAAGAAGCGGGTTACCGTTACCTCCAGAATGATGGGCCATGCCCGGACCTCGGTATCCACGGTGTGGACGGCCGACGAGTTCGACGTGCCCCTGCGGGAGCGCGGCGAAACGGGCGAGACCGAGGAATTCCGCAATATCAAGGTGGGGGCGCAACCCGCCGCGTTGTTCGAGGTGCCCCAAGGGTACACCCGGAGCAAGAACATGCCCGGCATGCCGGATATGTCGGGTATGCCTGACATGAAGGACATGCCGGGCATGCCAGATATGAAGGACATGAAGGCGCTGGAAGGCATGGGAATGCCGCCGGGCATGAAGCTGCCGGGGCAGTAGCCGCAAGCGGCAGAGAGAAGGCAACACAAGGGCCGGGCATGAAAATGCCCGGCCCGCGTGGTGTATGGCGGTGGGGAGCCCATTGCAGGCGCCCCGTGGTGCGTCCAGGGGATAACCCTGCGGACGGATGCGCCCTAGCGGGCTTCCATCACCAGGATGCGCGTGCGCCCGGTGTCGGACTCGCGCACCGTGAGTTCCACGGTGCGGGCGTTGTTCTTCACGGCGTCCACCATCAGCGTGGCTGTCTCCTTGGTGTCGCAGTCGAACACGTCGACGATCTCGCCGCGCATGGGCACGGCGTCCACGTCGACTTCCACGAGATGGCCCGATTCGGTGTCAAAGCCGTCCCACGCCATGGCGGCGCAGGGCAGGGTCAGGGACAGCAAAGCGGCCAAGGCGAACGGTCGGACGAGCGGGCGGATGGTGTGCTTCATCCGGCCCGTGTAGCAGAGCCGGAAGGGGGCGGCAAGTGCGTATTTTGTCGGCTGGTTACGGCAGCATCCCGAGGAATTCCCCGTAGCCCTCGGCCTGCATGGCCTCTTGCGGGACAAAGCGCAGCGCGGCGGAATTCATGCAGTAGCGTTGCCCCGTGGGGGCCGGGCCGTCGGGAAACACGTGCCCCAGGTGCGACCCGGCAATGCGGCTGCGCACTTCGGTGCGCACCATCCACAGGGTGCGGTCCACGTGCTCGGTCACCGCGTCCGGGGCCACGGGCCGGGTGAAGCTGGGCCAGCCGGTGCCCGAATCGTACTTGTCGGACGAAAGGAACAGCGGCTCGCCCGACACCACGTCCACGTAGATGCCCTGGCGCTTTTCGTCCCAGTATTCGTTGTGGAAGGCGCGTTCGGTGCCTTCCTTCTGGGTGACCTCGTATTGCAGGGGGGTGAGGCGGGCGCGCAGTTCCTTGTCTGCGGGCTTGGAAAAGCGCTGCCATGGTGCGGATGTGGTCATGGGAATGTCTCCCTTGATCCCGGATGCGTCGTGTCTGGCGTCTGGCGCGGTATGGGGCGCGATGTCCGGCGCGGCGTTCGGGGCGTGTGTCGGAAGGGGGGCGGCATCGGATGCGGCCATGCCGGGCACCGTTGCGCCGGATGCCGATGTGGGCTGCTGCGCCGCCACGCCCGGCTGGCCTGCCAGCAGGGCGAACAGCAATACGGCCAGCAACAGCCAGAGCAGGTCGGGCAGGCCTTCGCGCGTGCGGATGCGGCCATGGGCGGGGAGAGACCCGGCGGCGTCCGCCGGTTCCCGGCCGGGACGATGGTGCCGGGCGCGCGTCAGGCGGGCGGCAACGCGCGAGAGCAGGCGCGGCCTGGCGCCCGGAGAGCGGCGGGTGGGACGTGCCGTGGAGTGGGTAGCGAACATGCGTGCCTCCCGGCGGTGCTTTTGCGCCGCCTTGCCGTGGCCCTTGCCCGATCCCGCGCGTTCTGGAGTGGCGTTCCGGGCGAGGCTGGCTTCTTTTACACAGGTAGAGCCTGCCGGGACGGTGTCAAGGCGGGTGCCGGGCGGAGGGGAGATGGGCCGACCGGAGGGGAAGTGGGCCGGACCGGAGGGGAAGTGGGCCGGACCGGAGGGGAAATGCGCCGGTATGGTTCACAGAGGCGCGGAACATGGTTACCGTAACATCCCGGCCCGGAGACGGACCGCCCGAAACGGCACCGGTCCGGTGCAAGACCTTGCGCAGGAGCCTCTGCCATTGAACGGGTTCGCCAAGGGCTGTAGGGTGCTTGTCAGGGTGTGTCCGCAACAGGCACGGCCTGCCGGAAAATCGTGACCGGCAGGGCCGCCTGCCGAGGCCGTACCCCATCCACGTTCCACCCAGGAGAACGCATGACCTTCGATTTCGACCGTGAGCTGCAACGCCTTGAAGGCAAGCTGAAAGCCCTGCGCAGCAAGGAATACATCCCCGATGCCCTGCTGGAGATCGTGGCGCGCACCGCCGCCATCCAGTTGGAGGCCCGCGCCGCCGCACAGGCAGGCCCGCTGCCGGAACTGGCCACGCCCGAGGCCCACGCCCAGGGCGCGCCGCTGCTCCCGCGCGACGCCTTCCCCTACGACAGGGCGCGCACGGCGGCCACCTTCGGTCGCCTGCTGGCCATGATGCGCGCCGCCGGGGGCAGCCTTGGCGCCGCCGCCGAGGTGGTGCGCGAGGCCATGGAAAAGGGCGAGCTTGCCGTGGAGGACGCCTGCGACGCGGCCCTGCGCGACGATTCTGCCTGGTTCGACGCCTGGGCCCTGCGCCTGAACGATGCCCCCAGCCTGGTGCGCTTCCTGGCCATGGGCAGCGTTGTGCCTTCGGTGGAAGTGCTGGCCCAGGCGGTGGCGGCGGAACAGGCCCGCCGCACCGGCGCGGACCAGCCGGGCGCCACCCCGGTGGTCTGGCAGCACGGCCACTGTCCGGTGTGCGGCAGCGCGCCGCTGGTGGGCCGCCTGGTGGGCAAGGAAGGGGCGTTGCACCATACCTGCTCGTTCTGCCGCCACGAATACCGCGCCAAGCGGTTGCAGTGCCCGTTCTGCCTGGAGAACGAATCGAAGAATCTCGAATACTTCACCGCCGACGGCGAACCCGGCTTTCAGGTGCACGTCTGCACGTCGTGCAAGGGGTATATCAAGGTGGCGGACTTCCGCGAATTCGACCGCATCTCCATCCCGGTGTTGGACGACCTGGAGTCGCTGGCGCTGGACATCGTGGCGCGCCAGCAGGGTTACGCGCGGCCCACGGCGTCGGCCTGGGGGTTCTGATGGCCGGGCGCGACGCGACGCAACTGCCAGCAGGGGCCGTTCCGCGCCAGGTTTCCGTGCGCCGGTACAAGGACGCGGCCTGGGGCGACATGGACGATGTGTTGAGCCGTGAAGTGCCGGTGCGCGTTGAATGGGGGCCGGAACCCTCGGACGCGGGCGCGGCGGGCACAATGGGCATTGTCGCCGGGTCCACCCGGCTGTGGGCCTGGCCGCACGGCCTGGCCGACCTGGCCCTTGGCCACGTGCTGCTGGACCGGGTGCACCCCGCCGTGACCGGGAGCGAGCCGGGGGCCTGGGGCATCCGCCACGCGGGCACGGTGACCGACATGAGCCGGGACGCGGGCGATGGCGACAACCTTGCCTTTGCCGTGAGCCTGCGCGCCGCACCGGTCGCGGGCGTGCCGCAACCCCCCGCCCCCATGCGGGCCGCCGTCCTGCTGGCCGCCATGCGCGCCTTCATGGGCGAGGAAGGGCTGTGGGACGGCACCGGCTGCTTTCACCGCGCGGGCGTGTACGACCCCGTACAGGGCCGCCTGCTGCGCCGGGCCGAGGACATTGGCCGCCACAACTGCATCGACCGCCTGGCCGGATGGGCCGCACGCGAAGGGGTGGACCTGGCCCCCCGGCTGCTGCTGGTTTCCGCGCGGGTGACGGCCAGCCTGTTCGCCAAGGCGCGCCGGGCGGGGTTTTCGTTCGTCGTCAGCCGTTCCGCCGTGACCACTGCCTCGGTGGACATGGCCACGGAACAGGGCGTGACCCTGGTGGGCTTTGCGCGTGACCGCGAGGAACGCTTTACCGTGTTTGCCGATGCCGGGGGCAGGGTGCTGGAATGAACCGCCACCGGGGCACGGAACACGCGGCGGACATGCCGGGGGAAGGGGCGGACGCCGCCCCCGGCGCTGGTGTCGGCGTGGCGCTGGCCCCCGCGCCGGAAGGCTCGCCGGTTCGTGACGCCGCGACGGTCCGTGAGGATTCCCCAGTCCGTGATGATTCTCCAATCCGGGGGGACTCCCCAGTCCGGCGCGACGCCACCGCCTGCAATGACGCCCCCGTCTGTCATGACGCGCACGGCATTGTCGGCGTGGTGCTGGCGGGCGGGCTGTCCACCCGGCTGGGGCAGGACAAGACCCGGCTGCACCTGCACGGCGAATCCTCGCCGGGCCTGCTGGCCCGCACGGCGGCGCTGCTGCATTCTGTCACCGGCGAGGTCTGGATTTCCTGCCGGGGCAACCGCCCCTGCCCGGTATCCGAAACGGGCGTTGACGGCCCCTACTACCGCCTGAACGACGAGGTGGAGGGCATGGGGCCGTTCGGCGGGGTGATCACCGCCCTGCGCGTGGCGCAGGGGCCGGTGCTGGTGCTGTCGTGCGACCTGCCGTTCATGGAGCGGGCCGTGCTGGAGCGGCTGCTGGCCCAGCGGGCCGTGCGCAGGCCGGGCACGGTGATGACCACCTTCCGGCAGGTGGAGACCGGCTTCATCGAATCGCTGGTGGCCGTGTACGAGTTCGAGGCCCTGCCGCTGTTCCGGCAGGCGCTGGAGGACGGAGAACGCAAGCTGAGCCGGGTGGTGCCGCCGGACCTGCGCGAGCACATTCCCTACGCGGTGCGCGAAGCCCTGCCGTTCTTCAACATAAACTACCCCGCCGACCTCGAAATGGCCCGGCGGATCATCGGCGCGCTGTAGCAGGCATGCCGCACGGGCAGAAGCCCCCGCATCGGCTTCGCGGAAACGCCATGACCAGAACCGTCGTCCTTGCCAGAGATGGAGCCGCTCCCGAAGGGGATGCCGGGGCAGCGGACACCGCGCCCGACAGGGCCACCCTGACCGACACCCATGGCCGCAAGGTGCGCTACCTGCGCCTGTCCGTCACCGACCGCTGCAACCTGCGCTGCTCGTACTGTTGGGGCTGCTCCGAAATGCGCTTCATCCCCCACGACGACGTGCTGCGCTACGAGGAAATGGCGCGCATCGTCGACGTGGCCGTGGAAGAGGGCGTGGAAAAGGTGCGCCTGACCGGGGGCGAGCCCTTCGTGCGCAAGGGGCTGACCGGCTTTCTGGACATGCTGCACCGCCGCCATCCGGCGCTGGACATCCGCATCACCACCAACGGCACCCTGTTGGCCCCGCACGCCGCCGCACTGCGCGGCCTTGGCGTGAGCACGGTGAACATCTCGCTGGATACCTTCCGGCGCGACCGCTTTGCCGCCACCACCGGGCGCGACATGCTGCCCCAGGTGCTGGAAGGCATCCACGCCGCGCTGGACGCGGGCCTGGCCGTGAAGATCAACGCCGTGGCCCTGAAGGGCGTCAACGATGACGAACTGGCCACCTTCCTCGACTTCGCGCGCCGGAATCCCGTTGACGTGCGGTTCATCGAATTCATGCCCATGGGCGGCGGCACCAGCTGGACCGAAGACCAGTTCTGGGGCGCGCCGGACATCCTGTCGGCGGCGGAGCGACTGGCGGAACTCGTTCCCCTGGCCCCCGGCGAACGGCGCAAGGGCCCGGCCAAGCTGTGGGGCATTGCCGGGGGACTGGGCCGCTTCGGGCTCATCACGCCCCTGTCCGACCACTTCTGCGGCGACTGCAACCGCCTGCGCGTGACCCCCGACGGACGGCTGCGCACCTGCCTGTTCTCCGACCGCGAATACCGGCTGCGCCCGTTGCTGCGCCATGCGAAACTGGGCATGGACGCGGTGCGCAAGGTGCTGCGCCTGGCCAATCGCCGCAAGCCCCTGGGCTACCAGTTGCTGGCCAGGGTGCGCGCGGGCCAGCTGGCCGAACTGCGGGGGGCGGGGCAGGATTTGCCCAACGCCCCGTGCGAGGGCGGCACCGCCGTGGCCAACCGCCGGATGAGCGCCATCGGCGGCTAGGCGGAGCGCCATTTTTCCACGGATGAGCGCCATCGGCGGGTAGGCGGAGCGCCATTTTTTCTTCCTCCGTCCGGCAGGTTCCGGACGACGCCCGATAGAACAGACAGTGCAGGCAACGAGAAGGCGGGGTCCGGTGGACCCCGCCTTCGTGCGTTCATGCCGGGCGCACCCGGTGGCGTTCATGCGCCGTGCATCCGGTGTGCCTTCCACCGATATGCGGTTGCGCCGGGGATGCCGCGAAGGCCTTGCGCGTGGACAGAAACAGCCGGAGCGACACCACGGGCACGGTGCTGTTCGACGATGCACCCACGGGCGAAGCATCCGACCCTGAGTGCTGCGGGACTGCGCAGAAAATGCATGGCTGGTGGCCTTTCCGTGTTCCTTTTGCCGGAAGCCCGCAGTGCCGTTTGCATTCGATTGGCGTGAATCGCTTTCCGGAAAAGAGGGGTGCTCGCGCCAGGCGGAAAAAAAGCGCCGCCCGGCATGTTTCCGGGCGGCGCAAGGGGTATGCGGGGGAGGGGCTCCGCCGTGGGTTTCCCGGGCGGTTCCCCGGGGGGCGGATGCCGTGCGGTCTCGGGGTGCACGCGACGACCGCGGGCTGCCGCCCCCCTCGTGGTCCGGGTGTCAGCTATTCGGTGACCACCTGGAGCACTTCCTCGCCGTCCTCGTCGGTCACGGTCTTCTGGATGGCCAGCAACTGCATCCAGCGCTTCACCGTGCCCACGATGACCACCGCCATCAGGCACATGACGATGATGGCCAGCGAGGAGAGCAGGTACAGGCCCTTGGGCAGGTAGTTGTTCATCACGTTCAGGTAGCCGGCCCAGAAGGTGATGACCACCATGGACAGGCCGGGGATGGCGGTCATCCACGCGTACTTGGCCTTGTTCATGCGGATGATCATGGTGGTGCCGATCAGCAGGCCCACGGCTGCCAGCAACTGGTTGGACATGCCGAACAGGGGCCAGATGGTCGAGATGTCACCGGTGTACACCAGGTAACCCCACGACGCGGTGAACAGCGCGCTGGTGATCAGGATGCCGGGCATCCAGCGCTTTTCTGCGAACTTGGGAACCACAGTGCCGATCATTTCCTGCAGGAAGAAACGGCCCACGCGGGTGCCGGTGTCCACGGCGGTGAGGATGAACACCGCTTCGAACATGATGGCGAAGTGGTACCAGTACGACATCAGGTGTTCCATGAACGGGATGGACGAGAAGATGTGCGCCATGCCCACGGCCAGCGAAACCGCGCCGCCGGGACGGCCCTGGATGTTTTCGCCCACGGCCTGGGCCAGGTGGGGCAGGTCCACGGGGGTCATGCCCAGCTTGGCGTACACGGCCGGGGCGGAGTTGATGGCGAAGTAGTCGGCGGGCACCAGCACGCAGGCGGCGATCAGGGCCATGATGGCCACGAAGCCTTCGGTGAGCATGGCGCCGTAGCCCACGAAGAGCAGGTCGCGTTCGTTGCCGATCATCTTGGGGGTGGTGCCGGTGGCGATGATGGCGTGGAAGCCGGACAGCGCGCCGCAGGCGATGGTGATGAACAGGAACGGGAACACCGCGCCGGGGATGATGGGGCCGCCGCCGTTCACGAACGGGGTGATGGCTTCCATCTGCAGGGTGGGATGCACCCAGAAGATGCCCACGGCCAGCGCCGCGATGGTGCCGATCTTCAGGTAGGTGGACAGGTAGTCGCGCGGGCACAGCAGCAGCCACACCGGCAGTACCGACGCGGCGAAGCCGTACACCGGGATGGACAGCGCGATGGTGTGGCGCGACATGTTGAACCACGAGGACAGCACCGGATGTTCCACCACGTACGGGCCGGCCAGGATGGCCAGGGCCAGCAGCACCACGCCGATGATGGAGGCGCCCTTCACGTCGCCGTCGCGCCACACGTGCAGGTACACGCCCATCAGCAGCGCGATGGGAATGGTGGCGAACACGGTGAAGGTGCCCCAGGCGCTGTCGTGCATGGCGTTGACCACGGCGATGGACAGGCCCGCCAGGGTCAGGATGAGGATGAACAGCACCGCGAACGAGGCCACCGAGCCGGTGAACTTGTCGATTTCCTTGGAGGCGATGTAGGCGAGGCTCTGGCCCTTGTGGCGCACCGAGGCGAACAGCACCACGGTGTCATGCACCGCGCCAGCCACCACGCAGCCCACAAGGATCCACAGGGTGCCCGGCAGGTAGCCGAACTGTGCGGCCAGCACCGGGCCAAGCAGCGGCCCTGCCGCCGCGATGGCGGCAAAATGGTGCCCGAAGAGCACGTATTTGTTGGTTTCCACGTAATCGTGTCCGTCGGCCATGCGTACCGCCGGGGTCGGCCTGCCGGGTTTTACCCCCAGGACCGTGCGGGTCAGGAAAAGCCCGTAGAAGCGATAGGCGATGGCGAAGACGCATAGTGCAGCGAAAACGAGCGTCAAAGCGTTCATCGTGTTCCTCCGTTGATGCTGTCGGTTTGCCAGTGTTCATGGAACACTGGCGGGTGCCCTGTGTGCAGTTTCCAGTTCTTGGGCGAATATTCGGAGGAAAACACGGTTCCTGGCAATGCACCTTGTTGCGATGTGCACTTTTTCATGTGTGGGATGCAGGAAAGAAGGTCCGAAATGCCTTGGCGCGCGGGGAACGGCTTTTTTCATGGCGAAAGAGTGCGCGACCGAGGTGTGCATTCCGAGCGCGTATTTTTATAATACACTTGAAGTAAAGGATATTTTCCGGGGCATGGTCTGCTCCGGGCAAGGCAGGGCGTGTGCGGGCGGGTCCGGGCTTGCTGGGCGGCAAGGGGCGTAACGGCAGGGAGGGGGGCGGGTTGCGCGGGAGGCGTGCGGGGAGGGGAGAAAGGCGGCCTGCAATCCGACGGGTTTCGGATGCAGGGCCATGCCCGGGGTAGACCGGATCAGCGCCAGCACCACCCCCGCCAGCGAGAAGACCTGCATGAGGCGACCGTAAAGAAAATGGCGGCAGGCAGGCGCGGCAACGCGGCGGGCCGCTTTGCCCCGTGCTACTGCAACTGCTGGCGCGGAATGCGGAACGAGATGCGCGTGCCCCTGCCCGGCTCGCTGTCTATGCGCATGGCGTACGAAGGGCCGTACATCTGCATCAGCCGCTGGTTGCAGTTGCGCGCGCCTATCCCGTCACGCAGGCTTTCGACCATGGTGTCGGAGCAGGTCTGCCCGGGCTGGGCCTCGTACGGCGGCTCGTTGCGGGCTTCGACGTACATGTGGGGCGAAAGGTCGCTGGCGTCCGGGGCCAGGATGGCGTTGCGGGTGTCGTCGTCCATGCCCGCGCCGTCGTCCTCCACGGTCACCAGCAGGTGGTCGCCGTCCGCATGGGCCGAAAGGCGCACCAGCCCGCCTTCCTCGCGGGCCAGGATGCCGTGGCGCACGCTGTTTTCCACCAGCGGCTGGATGAGCAGCGGGGGAATCAGCCAGTCGGCGGTGCCGGGGGCAAGGTCGATGTCGGCGCGAATGCGGTCGCCGAAGCGGGCCTGCTCGATGACCAGGTACGAGCGCACCTGCTCCAGTTCCTCGGACAGGCGGATGGCCCCCCGGCTGGAATCGAGGTTGCGGCGCATGTACCGGGCAAGGTCCAGGATCAGGTCGCGGGCCTGGCCGGGCGCGGTGCGGCAGAACGAAGCCACCGTGTTCAGCGAGTTGAACAGGAAGTGCGGGTTGATCTGGGCTTGCAGGCGCCGGATTTCGGCGCGGGCGATGAGTTGGTTCTTGATGCCGATCTCTTCCAGTTCGATCTGGGTGGAGAACAGGTCGGCCAGCCCCTTGGCCAGTTCGAAGCGGGTCTGGTCCAGCGGGCGGTTCTTGGTTCCGTACAGCTTCAGGCACCCCAGAATCTGGCCACCCTTGCGCAGTGGCACGATGATGGCGTCCGTCAGCGGGCAGCCGGGCTGGCGGCAGCCGATGGAATCGCGGTCGCGCACGAACAGCGGCTCGCCCGTTTCCGCCACCCGCCGTGTGGCCATGGTGCGTACCTGAAATCCGGACATGTGGTGATCGTCACCGGCGCCCACGTGGGCCAGCACCAGATCGCCCCCGGTCAGGGCCACGGCGGCCACGTGGGTCTCGTCCAGGATGATTTCCGCCGTGGCCTGGGCGGATGCGCGCGTCAGGCCCGAGCGCAGGTGAGACAGGGTCCGGTTGGCGATGGACAGGATCTGCCGGGCCTGGGTGGAGTCGCGCAGGTCGCGGAAGTGCAGTTGCATGCGCAGGGCCTGCACGAACAGCGCCGCGCCCATGGCGTTGATGAGGATCATGGGCAGGCTGATTACCCGCACCAGTTCCACGGCCTCGGTGAACGGTTCGGCCAGCCACAGCACGAGGCCCATGTGGTAGGTCTCGCCGATCAGGCCCAGGGTCAGGGCCGTGGCCCAGTCCAGCCGCCGTTCCGGAAAGCGCCACGCCACCAGACCGGCCAGTATCCCCTCGCTCAGGGTGGCAAGGCCGCACGGCAGCGCGCTGAAGCCGCCCACGTCGATGAGGTAGCGGTGCCCGGCGGCGATGATGCCCGCCCCTGCTCCCACCACCGGCCCGCCGAACAGCCCGGCGGTGATCACGCCCATGGCCCGCAGGTTGGCGAAGGACTGGAACACGAAGTTGCCGGTGTAGGTGCCCAGGATGCCGAACATGCCGAACATGGCCACCAGCAGGGCAGTGGCCCACAACGGGCGCGAGCGCCCGGGCCCCACCTTGTCCAGCGGGGCGACGGTCATGATGGCGAAGCCCCCGGCCAGCAGCAGGCCGAAGCGCTGGGTCAGGGTAATGAACAGTTCCGGTACGTGGGGGGAAAGTATCGGGTCCATGCGGCCCTCTTCTGGAACATGTTGCGCGCGCACCCGCCGCCGCACGGCGGGCAAGGCCCGCCTGCAAGGGGTGCGCGGCAGGGTCTGGCGGTCAAGGCCCTGCGGCAGTGCGCGGCATTTGCCGTTGTAGTGCCTAGACGCCCAGCCGGGCGCGAAAATCCCGCGCGCGGTTGCGGCTGACGGTGACCTCGGTGCGGTCCGGGTCGTTCATGACCAGGTGGTACTTGCCGTTGATCCACGGCGAAAATTCGGCAATGCGCTCCAGGTTTACCAGCACGGCGCGGTTCACCCGAAAGAACGGCAGCCCGGCCAGGCGTTCTTCCGCCCTGGCCAGCGTGTTCATGTTGTGGCAGGGCAGGCGCCCTTCGTCGGTAACGGCCACGATGCGCTTTTCCTCGGCCTCTATCATCACCACGTCGCGCGTGGGGATGAGGCTGATGCGCCCGCCCTGTTCGATGGCCAGGCGTTCCACCGGCTTGGAGTGCCCCAGCGCGCCCAGCAGGGTGGCCATGGCGTTCTGCAACGGCCGCGTCCCGTCGGTGGCAAGGCGGCCACGCACCCGGTCCAGGCAGCGGGCCAGCCGGGCCGGGACCACGGGCTTCAGCAGGTAGTCGAGGGCGTTTTCCTCGAAGGCGCGAATGGCGTGCTCGTCGAAGGCGGTGACGAAGACGAACAGCGGTCCGGCCTCGCCCGGCTGGGCCTGCGCCTGCGCCTCGCGCTGCACGTGGAAGCCGTCGTGCCCCGGCATCTGGATGTCCTGGAAGACCAGGTCGAACCTTTCTTCCGCCAGCTTGCGCAATGCCTCGCTGGCCGATGCCGCCTCGGCGGCCTCCACGTCCGGGTAGGCCGAGAGCAGGTAGGCCAGTTCGTCCCTGGCGGGGCGTTCGTCATCGACAATGAGGGCGCGGATGGTCATGGCGAGCCTTTTTGTGGGGACGGACCGTTCCGGAAAGAGGACCGCTGGGGCGTGCCGGGGCGCGCTGGCCGCATCGGGCAACGTCAGTGCCAGCCTGGGCCTGCCCGTGCCCGGCCGTGTCCGCCCGTGTCCGACCGCGTCCGGCCGCGTCCGGCCGTGTCAGTCGGACCGCGCGGCGCGCCGACGGTGGCCCCTTTGCGCCTATCTAGCGCCGGGCAGGGGGGCTGTCCAGAGGGGGGGGAAGGGGCCTGAATGAGCGCCGCGCGGACCTGTGCGGCCGCGCGGCGAAAGAAGTGGTTTCGGCGGCTGCGGGGCTGCGGCTATTCCGTCATCGCCGCCACTTCCACCGTGGCGTTGTGGGCAATGCCCACCACGTCGAACACGGTGGAAAGGTTGGGCGACACCCCGCTGATGCGCACCGCGCGGCCCAGGCCTCGGGCGTGGCGCACCAGTTCCGCCAGCACGGCGATGCCCGCGCCGTTCACCGAAACGGACGGTTCGAAATCCAGCACCACGGTGGGCGCGCCGGTCAGCAGCGCTTCTTCGAACACGTGGCGCAGCACCGGTTCCGCCGGGCTGTTCACCGTGCCGCGTATGCGCACCACGGCGGCGCCGTCGTGGGCCGCGTCGGTTGCTGTCTCCGTCGCGTTCGCGACATCCGTGACACCCGTGACATCCGTGACACCCGTGACATCAGGGGCATCCGGCCCCGCATCGCGTGCCGCAGCCGCAGCCTGCAAGTCCACGCCCGGCCCGGCCACCAGACGGATTTCCTCTTCCTTGGCGCGCTTCAGGCGGATGCGTTCCTCGGCCCGGGCCAGGGCGTGTTCCAGCGCCTCGCGCCGTACCGGCTTGTTGATGAAGTCGGTGGCGTCCAGGTGCAGCGCCTCGATGGCCAGTTCCGTGTCGCCGTGGCCGGTGATGACGATGACCTCGCTGCGCGGGTCGGCTTCCTTCAGGGCGCGCAGCACGTCCATGCCGTCGATGCCGGGCATCTTGATGTCGGTCAGCACCACGTCGGGGCGTTCGCGGTCGAAGCGGATCAACCCCTCCTCGCCCGATTCCGCGGCCAGCGGCACGTGCCCCAGCGCTTCCAGCAGCAGGCCGAACATCTTCAGGGTGGGCACCTCGTCGTCAATCACCAGGATGCGCATGGCTGTCGTCCTTTTTGCCGCCGTGGGGCGGGGTATCGCGGTGGGCGGGCAGGCGCACGTGGAACGCGGTGCCCTTGCCCTCCGTACTTTCGATGCGGATGTCGCCGCCGTAGTCGCGCACGATGCCGTACACGATGGACAGCCCAAGGCCCATGCCCTGGCCCGTGACCTTGGTGGTGAAGAACGGCTGGAAAATCTGCTCGCGCAGCGCCTCTGGAATGCCCGCGCCGTTGTCGGACACGGTGGCCACCACGGCGTTGCCGTCGGCCTCGGCCCGGGTGGCGATGGTTATCACCCCGCGCAGTCCGCCATCCTTGCGGGCGCGGTCCAGGATGGCGTCGCGGGCGTTGGTCACCAGGTTGAAGAACACCTGCTGCAAGCGGTTCTCGTGGGCGCGCACCGGGGGCAGCCCCTCGGCCAGGTCCAGCTTCACCTCCACGTTCTGGAGCAGGAACTGGCGCTCCACCAGC
The DNA here is from genome assembly GCF_019931275.1 of Nitratidesulfovibrio sp. SRB-5. NCBI lineage: Bacteria > Pseudomonadati > Thermodesulfobacteriota > Desulfovibrionia > Desulfovibrionales > Desulfovibrionaceae > Nitratidesulfovibrio > Nitratidesulfovibrio sp. SRB-5. The sequence continues at coordinate 877,734 of NZ_JAIOTY010000002.1, forward strand.
GGCAGCACGGCGCGGGTGGGCCGGTTGATGTCCAGCGGCTCGATGACCGTATCTGCCTTGCGACCGAACGAACGCAGGGTGTTGATGATTTCCGTGGCGCGGTCCACCTGGGTGCAGATGTCGCGCGCCACCTCGTGCAGGCGCGATTGCGGCACCGGCAGCCCCTGCTCGATGACCAGCGACAGAAAGTCGCTGCCCATGCGGATGGCGTTGAGCGGCTGGTTCAGTTCGTGGGCCACCCCGGCGGACATTTCGCCCAGCGACTTCATCTTGGCCGCCTGGATGATCTGGGCGTCCTTGTCCATCATTTCGGAGATGTCGGTGGTGGACACGATGATGGCGGGCCGCCCGCGATAGCTGATGGGGCAGGCGTGCAGGTTGACGTGGAACACGCTGCCGTCCTTGCGCACCTGCATGGCCTTGGGAATGTTCAGGCAGCCGCCCGCCGCGTCGCCGCCATCGAACACGGTGTCGAACACGGCGCTGCATTCGCGCATCACGTCGCCGCCCAGCGCGGTGAGCGGCAGGCCGTTCAGCTCTGCGCGGGTGTAGCCGTACATTTCCACGGCGCGCGGGTTGGCGTCCAGAATGCGCAGGTCGGTGCAGTCCACCACGAAAATGGGGTCCGGCCCGCTGTCGAACAGCGAGCGGTACTTGCCCTCCGATTCCTGCAACCGCTTGCGGTACAGCCGGATGGACCACACCATGTTGCGGAACGAGTCGGCCAGCTGGATCACCTCGTCGCCGCCGCGCTTGCGGTAGAACACGCAGGTGGGGCAGCTGTGCAGCCTTTCCGGCGCCTGGCGCGGGCCACGCCGCTGCTCGTCGAAGTGCCAGCAAGGCAGGTCGGTGTTGCTGTAGGCGGGGCAGTCGTGGATGTCCCAGCCCGCGTCGGGCACGTCGAGGTCCACGGCGGTATTGAAGTTGCCGCGCGAAAGATCGTCGGAAATGCGCGTCAGCCGCGTGACCGGCGCGGTGATGTACCGGGCGAGGTAGTGGCTGATGAAGAAGGTTATCACCACCACGGCGGTGATGAAGCCCAGAAAGGTCACCCGCAGCTTGCCCACCAGGCTGTCCATGTGGTCCTTGCTGAGGCCCACGTGCACGTCGCCGATGCGGTACAGCCCCTCCTTCACCGGCACGGCGATGTCGTAGGCCGACACGCCCATCACGTCCACCAGTTCCACGCTTTTGGCCGCGCCGTCGGGCAGGGGGTTGGCCATGCGCAGGTATTCCGGAAACGGCTTGATGAAGGTGTGGGCCAGCACGGTGCCCTGGGGGTCGGTGACGAAGATGTAGGCGATGAACTGGTGCCGTTCGCGCAGCTGGGCCTCGTCGAAGATGAGCCCCACCAGCTGGGCCTCGTCGTTGTCCAGTATGTAGCCCGCCCCGCGCGCCGCCACGCTGTGGGCAATGGCCGCGCCGCGCAGTTCCAGTTCCGCCGTCAGGCCGGATACCAGAATCCACCGGGCCAGCAGGGCGATGGTGCCGCTGATGGCCATGATGACCACCAGAATGGTGATGAAGAACTTCTGTTGCAGCCCCAGGCGCTGGAAGCGGCGCAGGATCATGACCGTGCCTCCGCGCTGCCGGGGGTGGGGGAGGGTGCCGGAGCCGGTACGGAGGAGGCGCTATCCGGACCGGAACCGTTGTCCGGACCGACCGCGCCGCCCGGATCGGGCAGGGGATCCTGTCCGGCCTCGGGGGCTGGCCCGGGCAGGGGGTGCACCTCGCGGAAGTCGCGGATCAGTTCGAACTGCCCGTCGTGCAGCCGGGTGAAGTACACCTGGTTCATGCCCTGCCTGCTCTCGGGCGAAAAGGACACGTAGGTGCTGCCGCCCAGCGGGTAGTCGCGCAGCGACTCCAGGGCCCGCATGAAGCTTTCGCGGGTCAGGTCGCGGCCCGCGCGGCGCAGCCCTTCCACCAGGATGCGCGCGTTGACGTAGCCTTCAAGGCCGATGGTGTTGGGCGTCTCGTCGGGAAAGTAGCGGTGCAGCAGCTGCACGTAGTCGGCGGCGGCGGTCAGCAGGTCGGGGGTTTCCTTGGCGCGCGGGGGCGGCACCACCTGCGACATGGTCACCGGATTCACCGGCGCATTGCCCAGCAGCCGGGCCAGTTCCTCTGCCCCGGTGAACGACAGGCAGTGGAACACCGCGCGCAGGCCCGCCTGTTCCGCCAGACGGATGAACCGGGCCGAGGGCTCGTAGGTGCCCACCATGACCACGGCCTGGGCGTCGGCGGCCAGGATGCGGCGCAGCCCGTCTTCCACCTTGGTGGTGCCGCGCACGTACGAGCCGCGCGCCACCGGGGCCAGGCCCAGTTCGCGCAAGGCTATTTCCGTGCCGGTCAGCCCGTCGAAGCCGTAGGCGTCGTACTGGTAGAACACGGCAATGCGCGTCAGCCCAAGGTCGCGCACCAGATGGCGCACGGCGGCCTTGGTTTCCTGGTAGTACGAGGCGCGCACGTTGAACACGTAGCGGTTGAACGGCTCGCGCAGGCCGTTGGCCCCGGTGAACATGCCCACCAGCGGGATGCGCGCCTCTTCCACCAGCGGCAGCACCCGCATGGTGGTGGGCGTGCCCACGTAGCTGAACAGGGCGAACACGTCGCCCTCGATGAGAAACCGCTGGGTGTTGGCAAGGCAGCGGGGCGGATCGTACCCGTCGTCCACGGCGGTGAGCTGGATGCGCCGCCCGTGCACCCCGCCGGAGTCGTTGATGTGGTGGATGTACGACAGCGCGCCGCGCAGGGTCTGCACGCCAAGGTAGCTGGCATGCCCGGTCAGGGCGAGGGACGAGGCGAGATGGATGGCGTCGTCGGTGACGCCCGGCGCGGCGGCGTCTTCCTGATGGTGAGGATTGTCGGCGTTGCAGGCGGCCAGCAGGGGGGGCAGGGCCAGCAGGCACAACAGGTGAAAAAGGGGCAAAAGGGACAGCAATGACCGCAGGCGGGGCCATGCAGAGCGGCGGGGGGTGCGCGGCGGTGCGGCGGGTGGTACGGGGACGGGGGGCACGGCAGGAACGGACGCGGTGGCCGATGCGCATCGGCGGATGCTTCCGGCCCGGCCCAGTGGGGCCGGGTGCCGGGCGGCGGCGCGCGATGCTGCGGTGCGCGTGGTCACACTTGCTCTCCCTGCTCTCGGGCGTTGTCCGGTGGAATCCGGGGCGGATGCGCGCGCAAGGCGCCGCGCCGTGCGGACTGTAGCCTGACGACGGCGGAAAGTTCAAGGGTGCGCGAACCCCGGAAAGGAGCGTGCGCGGTATCCGCGTGCGGTGCGGAACCGCCGGGAATGGCTGATAAACAAAGCGGATGGCCGGTTTGCGGGCGGCGTGCGGCGATGCCCCGTTGTCAGGAACGTGAAGCGTGGCTACACTTTTCAATGGTGCCACGAGGCGCGGCCCGGCACCACGCTCCACCTGCCGCGCCATATACGGGAGTGCTGATGGCATCGGTTTTTTCGCGCAGGGGGCTGTGGATGGACGGAATGTGCGGCGTGCTCCCGCACGGGGGGGCAAGACGGCGCGCCGTGCCCGCCATGGGACCGGCAACGCGGTTCGGTCGGCTGCATTGCGGCGTGCTGCTGGTTGCGTGCCTGCTGGCGTTTGTCGCGGCTTCGGTCACCATGGCCCGGGCGGGGCAATCTGCCGTGCCGCTGGAGCAGCCCGGTGCGGTTGCGCATGATGCCGCAACCCCCTGGCCCGCGGGCGCGCGCTTTCCGGACATCGTCCTTGGCCCCCCTGCGCCCGATTCCGGCTGGACGGGCAGCCCGGACGTGGCCATGCCCGAGCGTGCGCCCGGTGACCGCGAAGGGCTGCCCGCCCGCCTTTCCGATCTGCGCGGCCAGGTGTTCATCGTGAACCTGTACAGCTGGTTCTGCGCCCCCTGCCAGGAAGAAGCCCCGGCCCTGCGCGCCCTGCACGCGCGGATCGCGTCCGCCGGCCAGGGTGCATCGGGCAGCCGCGGCGAACTGGCCGGGCGGGTGCGGCTGGTGGGCATTGCCGCCGGTGACGACTGGAACCTGGTGCAGGCCTTCCGCCAGCGGCACGGGCTGGCCTTTCCCCTGTTCGCAGACCCGGAACTGGCGCTGCACGGCCAGCTGGGCAACCTGCCGGTGCCGTTCACCTGGGTGCTGCGGCGCGAGGCGGACGGGTTCCGGGTGCTGTTCACCCATGCCGGGGCGCTTTCCGGCACCCCGGCGGACTTCCTGGACCGCGTGCTGGCGGCGGCGGGGCCGCTTTCGTGAGCACCACGGGCCGGGACAGGCTGCACGACAAGGTGCGCGACAAGGTGCGCGGCAAGGTGCGCGACGGGGTGAGCGGGGTTTCGCGGCGAGAAGGCGCATTGCGCGCACGGGGTGACTTGGGCTACCAGAAGGATATGGAATCGTTGCCCGAAGAGCCGCAGCTTGCCCCGGAAGGACAGCATCCTGTTCCGGACGAGCCGTGCCTTGCCTCGGAAGAGGCGGCCCTTGCCCACCTGCTGGAACACTGCTGGCCGGGCGGGCGCAGTTTTTGCCCCCGCTGCGGCGGCGGGCGGCTGTACGAACTGTCCGCCGGGCGCTGGCGCTGCGCGGGCTGCAAGTATACCTTCCATCCCTTTTCCGGTCGCTGGATCAACAACGGCAACCTCACGCCGTTGACCTGGCTGCGCCTGCTGCACATGTACGCGGGCGAGGCCACCGTGCACACCCTGGCCGCCGAACTGGGCCTTTCGTACAACGCCGCCTACAAGGCCGTGACCACGGCGCGCTTCGCCATCCTGGCCCACGCGCCCGATGCCCGCCAGTTGCTGGGGCCGGAAACCGGCCTTGGCGGCTACCTGAAGGGCAAAAAGCTGACCGGAGAACCCCGGGGCGGGGGAGGGCAGGTGCCCATTCCCGTGTTCGGCATCCTGGAACGCAACGGGTGGGTGTTCATCGACCTTGTCTCCGGCCTGTCCGCCGAGACGGTGTTCCACTTCAACCACAATTTCCACCTGCGCATCGAACGGTCGGGCAATCTGGTGCACACCGCGCCCTATCGCCACTACGACGCGCTGGTGCTGTGCGGCGACGATTCGCTGCCCTACGAGTACATCCGGCGGCGGGCCGACGGGCAGGCGGAACCGAAAAGCGAGTTCTGGAAGTTCGCCGGGGGGCGGCTGCGCGCCTTCAAGGGCGTGTCGCCCCAGCGCTTTCCGCTGTATCTCAAGGAACTGGAATTCCGCTTCAACCACCGGCGAGAGAACCTGTTCGCCACGCTGGTGCGCTACCTGTGCGACATGGTGCCCGACGTGCCGGAACTGGATGAATCCCGCCCGTAGGGGGGGCTGGATTGTCTTTTCGTCCATTGGCATCCGACCCGAAGGGCGCGAAGCGTGCCCGTTAGGTGAGCGCGTAGCGCGAGTCTTACGGGCATCGTGCGCAACGCGGTCAAACTTAGCCTGCCATGGCTTTGCTGTCCTTATCCGTAAGACTCTCGCTGCGCGCTCGCCTAATGGCTAAGGCTCGGTCGAATACGAGAAGAGCGCGCTGCGGTCCTCATCCGTAAGGCTCGCAAGCTCGCCTAACGGCTGAGGCATACTCCCTCATGGCAGGCTCGTTTTCCTTGCCAATGAACGAAGATCCTAATCCAGCCCCCCTCCCGGCAATGCCCGGCCAGAGCTTTCCCTCGCGGGTCCCTCCCCTGGCACTTCGTCACCGTTTTACACCCGATTCGTGATTTTCAGGCCCGTGCCCGGTTTTCAGGGGGCGGGCCTTCTCTTTTGTATTCCGGCATGTTGCGAGAGTAGCGCTGTCGTGATGTGTGGCGCGGCTTGGTGTCAAACCGTAATTATATGCTTTCTGACATCATGTAACGGGTGCGAATGATGGCACAAAAAAACCGGCACCGGTGCAGGACCGTGCGCAGGAAAACGCCCGTTGCCGCCTTGCGTGGTCACGTCTAACACCCTGCTGTAACAGGAAAGATGTCTCGTTTGCGCCGCCGGGAACGGCGCGGAGGGGGCAGGGGCCCGGCATGCCGCCGGACCTTTACAGGGAAAGGGGACTACCATGTTCGCATACCCTGCAACACATGAGGTGCCGGGGGAAACTCCGCTGCCGTTCTCGGGCCTGGGACACGACCTGGCGCCCGTGGCGTCGCGCGCCCGACTGCTGGCATGGATTCCCGTGCGGCGGCCGCGCGATGTCCGGCCGCATGCGGCGTGGAGGCGCGACGTGGATCGCGCGCCCCGCCGCGCGGGCTATGCGCTGCTGGTGGAACAGGGGCGGGAGATCAGGGGGCGCTGAACGCGGTGCGCCACCGGCGCATCCGCATCACGGCGCCCTGCGGCAACGGTGCAACCGGTACGCAAGGAGGCATGATGACTGTCAATCGCAGGCAATTTCTCAAGCTGAGCGCGGGCGCCACCCTGGCAAGCGCGTTCGGCGGGCTGGGGATCAGCCTCGCGCCCTCGGTGGCGCGGGCCGAACTCCAGAAGCTTCAGTGGGCAAAGCAGACCACCTCGGTTTGCTGCTACTGCGCGGTGGGCTGCGGGCTCATCGTCCATACCGCCAAGAATGGCGAGGGCCGCGCCGTCAACGTGGAAGGCGACCCGGACCATCCGATCAACGAAGGTTCGCTGTGCCCCAAGGGCGCGTCCATCTTCCAGCTGGGCGAAAATGACGCCCGCTCGCCCAAGCCCCTGTACCGCGCGCCCAACAGCGGCGAGTGGAAGGAAGTGGAATGGGACTGGGCGCTGACCGAAATCGCCAAGCGCGTTAAGAAGACCCGCGACGAATCCTTCCAGCTGGCCAATGCCGCCGGTGAAAAGGTGAACCGGACGGAAGCCATCGCCTCCTTCGGCTCCGCCGCCATGGACAACGAGGAATGCTGGGCCTACCAGGTCATCCTCAGAAGCCTCGGCCTGGTGTTCATCGAACACCAGGCGCGGATCTGACACAGCCCCACTGTACCGGCTCTGGCAGAGTCGTTCGGTCGCGGTGCTATGACGAATCACTGGAACGATCTTGCGAACAGTGATTGTGTGTTGATCATGGGCAGCAACGCTGCCGAAAACCACCCCATTTCCTTCAAGTGGGTGCTGCGCGCGCAGGACAAGGGCGCCACGCTTATCCACGTGGACCCGCGCTTCACGCGCACTTCCGCCAAGTGTGACATCTACGCCCCCATCCGGTCGGGCGCGGACATCCCCTTCCTTGGCGGCCTCATCAAGTACATCCTCGAGAACAAGCTGTATTTCGAGGAGTACGTGCGCGAGTACACCAACGCCTCGGTCATCGTGGGCGAAAAGTTCTCGTTCAAGGACGGTCTGTTCAGCGGCTACGACGCGGACAAGCGCAAGTACGACAAGTCGCAGTGGGCCTTCGAACTTGACGAGAACGGCGTGCCCAGGCGCGACCCGTCGCTGAAGCACCCCCGGTGCGTCATCAACCTGCTGAAGAAGCACTACGAACGCTACACCGTGGACAAGGTGGCCGACATCACCGGCACGCCCAAGGACCTGATCCTGAAGGTCTACAAGGCCTACGCGGCCACGGGCAAGCCGGACAAGGCGGGCACCATCATGTACGCCATGGGCTGGACGCAGCACTCCGTGGGCGTGCAGAACATCCGCGCCATGTGCATGATCCAGCTTCTGCTGGGCAACATCGGCGTGGCGGGCGGCGGCGTCAACGCGCTGCGCGGCGAATCCAACGTGCAGGGCTCCACCGACCAGGGCCTCCTGGCCCACATCTGGCCCGCCTACAACCCCGCGCCCAACAGCAAGCAGACCACGCTCGACGCCTACAATGCGGCCACCCCGCAGTCCAAGGATCCCATGAGCGTGAACTGGTGGCAGAACCGGCCCAAGTACATGGCCAGCTACCTGAAGGCGCTGTACCCCGACCTTGCCCCGGCGGACGCCTACGACATCATGCCCCGGCTTGATGCGTCCAAGCCCGCCACCTACTACTTCTGGCTGAACATCTTCGACAAGATGGACAAGGGCGACGTGAAGGGCTGCTTCGCGTGGGGCATGAACCCCGCCTGCGGCGGCGCCAACGCCAACAAGAACCGGCGTGCCCTGGGCAAGCTGGACTGGCTGGTGAACGTCAACATCTTCGAGAACGAAACCTCTTCGTTCTGGAAGGGCCCGGGCATGAAGCCGGAGGAAATCGGCACGGAAGTGTTCTTCCTGCCGTGCGCCGTGTCCATCGAAAAGGAAGGCTCGGTCGCCAACTCCGGCCGCTGGATGCAGTGGCGCTATCGCGGGCCGAAGCCATGGGGCCAGACCAAGCCCGACGGCGACATCATGCTGGAAATGATGCACAAGATCCGCGACCTGTACGCCAAGGAAGGTGGCGTGCACGCCGACCCCATCCTGAAGCTGAACATCAAGGACTGGGAAGAACACAACGAGTTCTCCCCGGCCAAGACCGCCAAGCTGATGAACGGCTACTTCCTGAAGGACACGGAAGTGGGCGGCAAGCAATTCAAGGCCGGGCAGCAGGTGCCCTCGTTCGCCTTCCTGACGGCGGACGGCTCCACCTGTTCCGGCAACTGGCTGCATGCCGGGTCGTTCACCGATGCGGGCAACATGATGGCCCGCCGCGACACCGCGCAGACGCCGGAACAGGCGCGCATCGGCCTGTTCCCCAACTGGTCGTTCTGCTGGCCGGTGAACCGGCGCATCATCTACAACCGCGCTTCCGTGGACAAGACCGGCAAGCCGTGGAACCCGTCCAAGGCCGTCATCGAATGGAAGGACGGCAAGTGGGTGGGCGACGTGGTTGACGGCGGCGGCGACCCCGGCACCAAGCACCCGTTCATCATGCAGACGCACGGTTTCGGCGCGCTGTACGGCCCCGGGCGCGAGGAAGGCCCCTTCCCCGAGCACTACGAACCGCTGGAGTGCCCGGTTTCCAAGAACCCGTTCTCGAAGCAGCTGCACAACCCGGTGGCCTTCAAGATCGAGGGCGAAAAGGCGGCGGTGTGCGATCCGAAGTTCCCCTTCATCGGCACCACCTACCGCGTCACCGAACACTGGCAGACCGGCCTGATGACCCGCCGTTGCGCCTGGCTGGTGGAAGCGGAGCCCGAGATCTTCGCAGAAGTCAGCAAGGAACTGGCCAAGCTGCGCGGCATCAAGAACGGCGACCGGGTCAAGGTCTCCAGCCTGCGTGGCTCGCTGGAGGCGGTGGCCATCGTCACCGAGCGCATCAAGCCCTACAAGGTCATGGGTGCGGAAATCCACATGGTGGGCCTGCCCTGGCATTACGGCTGGATGGTGCCCCGGAACGGCGGCGATACGGCCAACCTGCTCACGCCGTCTGCGGGCGACCCGAACACCGGCATCCCCGAGACCAAGGCGTTCATGGTCGATATCCGCAAGGTGGGAGGTAAGTAGTCATGGGAAAGCTGTTCTTCATCGACCTTACCCGCTGCACCGGCTGCCGCGGCTGCCAGATAGCCTGCAAGCAGTGGAAGAACCTGCCCGCCGAGGAAACCCGCAACACCGGTTCGCACCAGAATCCGCCGGACCTCTCGTACGTCACCCTGAAGACGGTGCGCTTCGAGGAAGGCGTGTTCGACAAGAAGATGGACTGGCTGTTCTTTCCGGAACAGTGCCGCCACTGCGTCGAGCCGCCCTGCAAGGGGCAGGCGGACGTGGACATGGAAGGCGCCGTGCTGAAGGACGAGGCCACCGGGGCCGTCATCTTCACCGAACTCACCGCCAAGGTGGATGGTGACATGGTGCGTTCCGCCTGCCCGTACGACATCCCGCGCAAGGACGAGGCCACCGGCCTGCTGTCCAAGTGCGACATGTGCAACGACCGCGTGCAGAACGGCCTGCTGCCCGCCTGCGTGAAGACCTGCCCCACCGGGTGCATGAACTTCGGCGACGAGCAGGACATGCTGGATATGGCGAAAAAGCGCCTGGAGACCGTGAAGAAGAAGTACCCCAACGCCGTCCTGGGCGACCCCGACGACGTGCGCGTGGTGTACCTGTTCCAGCGTGACCCCAAGAGCTACTTCAAGCACGCGGTGGCGGAACTGGAATCCGGCCCGCTTACCCGCAAGCAGCTGTTCGCGCGGCTGTTCCGGGCGCGCGCGTAGCACAGAACCGCATTGCAACCCGGCCCGCCGCGCCGCGTTTTCGACGGTGCGCGGCGGGCCGGTGTTTTCCTGTCATCCCTGCCTCCTTGGGCGCGAGGCGGTTTCCCGCCTGTCTCGCGCCGGGCGGTGCCCGCAGGCTCTGCATGTGGTCATGGGCCATGTGCAGGGTGCCGGACATCGCGCAAGGCGGCATCCCGCGCCGTCCGTGCGTCCGTGTTCCCGTATCGGGAAACGGGACGCGCGGGCGGCGCTCCTTTTTTCCGCCCCGGCTTGTGCCGGAAGCGGGGCAACGCTAGGATGGAATGCAAAAGGGGCACACGCGGAGCAGCGCGCGGGAGCGTGCCGCGCACCGCACCAGCCATACGGAGGACGCCGTGAAGGCAGTAAGCATCATCGGATTCAAGAATTCGGGCAAGACCACCTGCACCGCCCTGCTGGCCGACGCGCTGGAGGCGCGCGGCCTGACCGTGGCCGTGGCCAAGCACACCCACCACAACCTGGACAAGGCGGAAACGGACACCGCCCGGTTGATGAAGCCGGGCCGCACGGTCATCGGCATTGCCGAAGGCGAGTGCGCGGTGTTCTGGTCCACCCGGCGGCACCTGGCCGACCTGCTGCCGCTGGTGTGTGCCGACGTGCTGCTGGTGGAGGGCGGCAAGAGCCTGGGCTGGTTGCCGCGCGTGCTGTGCCTGCGCGAGGCGGGCGAGGCCCAGGCCCTGGACAGGGGGCTGGCGCTGGCCACCTTCGGCGGGGTGGGCGCGGAAGGACTGCCCCGGTTCGACGCGTCCAGCGTGGACGCGCTGGCGGACCTTGTGGCAGAGCGCGGCTTCGTGCTGCCGGGGCTGGACTGCGGCGCCTGCGGGCAGCAGGACTGTGCCGGGTTCGCCCGCATGGTGGTGGCCCATCAGGCGGTGCCGGGCGACTGTTGTTCCATTGACGGGCCGCTTTCGGTGATGGTGAACGGGCACCAGCTGGGGCTGAATCCCTTTGTCGCGCGCATCGTTTCCGGTGCGCTGAAGGGTATGCTGGCGGAACTGAAGGGCTATTCGCCGGGGGCGGAAGTGGTCATCCGCCTTGCGGAGTAGGAATTGCCGGAAAAGCATGTGTCCACTCTTGTGAAAGACAGTGGCTTTCATGCTCTAACAATGTGCAATCGTTCGCTAAAAAAATCACAAAAACCTGTGGTGAAATGCTGGACTCCTGCCGGGAACTCGACTAAGCAGGAATTGTGTCTGGTTGGTTGCACAGTTCAGGTGCCAGCCGGGCACACGCCGCAGCACCTGCCGCATTTGGCCACGAGCCGGAGCGGGTGGCGTTACGGCGACCACGACATGGGAACTGCCGCCACGGCGTCCCCATGATGGAGAGACGAGAGTACCCACGCCCCCAACGGCGGGCCGCCGCCCTGCCGGGGGCGATTTGAGAGACGAGAACAACGGGGCCAGTGCTCCCGGCCCCGCCGATCATGCCTGTTCGGTTCTCCCTCTTGCCCTGCGGGGCCAGGGACGCCCACACCCCTGGCCCCACCCTCTCCTCCCTGCCGTTTTCTTGGTGAACGGCGCGTATTTTTCACATCGCCAGCCTCCACACGGCGAATCCGCCCTTGCACGGCCCGGTGAGTCGGCAGTCCCGGACCGATACGCTACAGGCGGTGCGCGTCCGCCGCTTCCCGGTTCCGCCCCGGCGGAACAGGCGAGACGACGCAGGACAGGCCCGGTGCCCCGTGCACCGGGCCTGTTGCCTTTTCGGCTCCCCGGTGCGGGCACGGCGCGCGTCAGACGCGCGTCCGGCGCACGTTCAACGCACGTCAGGCGGACGTCAGGCGGTCGTCAGGCGGTCGTCAGGGGGGGAGCGTCAGGGGGCGCACTGCAGGGCTTCGCCCCTGCCATACCCATCGTCAGGACGGAAACGGGGCGGGCACGCATGTGCCCGCCCCGTGGTGCGTTTGCGAATGTGGCGTGCGGCAGCGGTCAGCGCTTGCCGCCGTCCATCTGCTGGATGATCGCCCGCAGCCGCTGGGCCATCTGCGCCAGGGCGCGCACGGCCTCGCTTGCCGCCTCCATGCCCCGTGCCGATTCGGTGGCCACGTCGTTGACCTCGGTGACGGCCCGGCTGATCTGGTCCGACGCCGCCGACTGCTCTTCGCTGGCGGCGGCGATGGACTGCACCTGCCCGGCGGTGTTGTCCGCGAACTGCACGATGCGCCGCAGCGCACCGCCGGATTCGTCGGCAAGGCCGGTGGCGTCGGCCACGGCCTGGGTGGCCGTGTCCATGTTGTTCACGTTGCGCTGGGCCGCCGTCTGGATGGCCGAGATGCGCATTTCCACTTCCTTGGTGGCGTTGGTGGTCTTTTCGGCCAGTTTGCGCACTTCGTCCGCCACCACGGCAAAGCCGCGCCCGGCGTCACCGGCGCGGGCCGCCTCGATGGCCGCGTTCAGCGCCAGCAGGTTGGTCTGGTCGGCTATTTCGTTGATGACGTTGATGACCTCGCCGATGGATTCGGCGTCGCGCCCCAGCGACTGCATGTCGGTGCGCAGGCGGGTGGCGATTTCATGCACGCGCGAGATGGACTTTCCGGCGTTCTCCACCACCTGCGCCCCCTTCTGGGCTTCTTCGCGGGTGGACTTTGAGGCATCGGCGGCCAGGGTGGCGTTGCGGGCGATCTCCATGACCGTGGCGTTCATCTGATCCATGGCGGTGGCCGTCTCGGCCATGCGGGCGCGCTGCACCTCGGCCCCGGCGGACACCTGCTGGGTCTGGGCGGCCAGTTCCTGCGAGGCGTCGGTAAGGTCGCCCACGATGACGGCGGCCTCGGCGGCCACGCGGCGCATGGTTTCCACCAGCGCGTTCACTTCCTGTTCGCGCGCGGTGGCCGCCTGCATGGCGGCGCGGGCCTGCTCTGCCTGATTGCGGGCCTCGTCGCCCTTGGCGGAGCAGTCGTGCAGGGTTTCCTTCAGCCTGCCGACCATGGCCGTCAGGTCGTCGCGCAGCAGGCCGAATTCGCCCGCCATGCTGCCGCTGGCCGTGGCGTCCAGCCTGCCTGCCGCCACCTCGCGCGAGAAGGCCTGCAACGCGGCCAGCGACCGGGTAATGCCCGAAATCACGGCCAGCACGAACAGGGTTATCAGCACGCCCATGCCTGCCTCGATGACCGAGTTCACCATATTGACCAGGTCAGAGATTTCATCGGCCTTTTCTTCATAGGCCTTGCGGATGTCGGCCAGCGCCGGTTCCACGGCCCGCCCGGCCTGTATCATGGCGTCGGTTTCGGTCACCGTGCGGAACACTTCGTCCAGCGAGGCGTTGTAGCGGGACAGGGTGGAGCGCCCCTTGTCGCACATGGCGGCATTGCCGGGGTCCGCCGCGGCGATGCGTTGCAGCAGCGAATCCACGGTGCCGATGTGCTTGCGGGTCTTGTCGGCCCACTGCTGTTCCTTGCGCATGAGAAAGTTCTTTTCCTGGCGGCGGGCCTGCAACAATTCCGTGTTGGCGTCCACGGCCAGGGTGCGCAGCTCCAGCGCCCGTTCAACCTTGGCCGAGCCCACCCAGCTGGCGGCCACGATGGCGCCAAGGGCCACGAGAACGGAGGCGAGCAGCAGATACAGTCTGGTCTTGATCCCCATGAAGATGCTCCTCTTTGGGAAACGGCGACGGCGACGACACGGTCCACTGCGGTGTCCGCTCGCGGTGCGTCGGTTCAGTGTCAGGGAAGCAGCAAGCTTCGTTCCATAATTCACATGTAATTATTTATATGTTATTTTAAGATGTTGTCAGGATTCGGTGCGAGGGCGCTTGCTCCGGGAAGGAGCATGGGATAGCGTTGTGAAAAGTTTTGCAACATTTTGCATCGTGCGTGTTGCGTATCGCAGCACGATGCGGCGAACGGGCGGCGCGCGGGCAGGGGAAGGGAATGGCCGAAGGGACGACACAGGGCATGGCCGCGGCGCTGGGACCGCTGCTGCAAGGGCTGTTCGATCAGCCTGTGGCGGCGCGGACCCTGCTGGACCGCATCCCCTTGCCGCTGGCGCTGGTTTCCGCCGAGCGGCGGGTGGTGTTCCTGAATCAGGCGGCCTGCGCCCTTACGGCCATGTCGCCCGACCGGGCCCAGAACCTGCCGTGCCGCTACGTGTTTCGATGCAGCCTGTGCACCGGGGGCTGCCCGCTGGACGTGGTGGACAAGTCGCCCACGGCTGCCGTGGCCCCCGTGGCGCGCGAGGCGGACATCGTCAACGCCGACAGGGCGCGCATTCCCGTGCGGGTGACCTGCGGCGCGCTGACCGCCCCCGACGGCAGCCGGGTGGGCTACTTCGAGACGCTGGAGGATCTGCGCCTGTTCCGCCCGGCAGAGGCCCGGCCGGAGTGGCCGCAGGGCTTCGGCGACATGCTGGGGCACAGCCCCGAGATGGAGCGGGTGTTCCGGTTGTTGCCGGGCATCGCCCAGACGGATTCCTCGGTGCTGGTCACCGGAGAAACGGGCACCGGCAAGGATCTGCTGGCCGAGGCCCTGCACAATGCCTCCAACCGGGCCAAGGGGCCGTTTGTCAAGGTGAACTGCGGCGCCCTGCCGGAAAGCCTGCTGGAATCGGAACTGTTCGGTCACCAGAAGGGGGCCTTTACCGGGGCGTCGGAAAACAAGCCGGGCCGCTTCCGGCTGGCCCACAACGGCACGCTGTTCCTCACCGAAGTGGGCGACCTGCCCCTGCCGTTGCAGGTCAAACTGCTGACCTTCCTGGATGACAAGATCATCCATCCGCTGGGCTCCACGCGCGGGGTGCACGTGGACGTGCGCATCATGGCCGCCACCCACCGCGACCTGCGGCGCATGGTGCGCGAGGGGCGCTTTCGCGAGGATCTGCTGTACCGCCTGAACGTGGTGCGTTTTCACCTGCCGCCCCTGCGCGAACGCGGCGACGACATCGCGCTGTTTCTGGCGCATTACCTCAAGGTGTACGCGGGTATGTTCGGCAAGCGGCTGGCCGGGTTCTCCCCGGCGGCGGAGCGGGTGCTGCTGCGCCACGCCTACCCCGGCAACGTGCGGGAATTGCGCAATATCGTGGAGTACTGCGTCAACGTGTGCCAGGAGACCCACGTGGACGTGCCGCATCTGCCCCGCTACCTGCTGGAGGAAAGCGGCGAGCCTGATGCCCCCGATGGGGGCGGCGTGGCGACCGTTGGCCAGCGGGTGGGGGCGGGGGCGCAAGCCCCGCGTGGGGGCGGCGTGGCCGGGGCGGATTCCGGCGTTGCGGGCGCGGGCCTGTCAGGTCATTCGGGACACCCGGGGCATCCGGGTCATCCGGGTCATCCGGGTCATCTGGTGCAGGGCGGCCCCCCCGGTTCTACCGGCTCTCCCGGTTCTCTTGACCAGGGCATGCCCTCTGCCGGGGTGTCCCGGGAGGAGGCCACGTGGGCCGAGACGGAGCGCCGCCTGATCGTGGAGGCGCTGGTGCAGGCGCGCGGACGGCGCGGCGAGGCCGCAATGGCGTTGGGCTGGGCGCGAACCACATTGTGGCGCAAGATGCGCCAGTACGGGTTGGATCAATGAGCAGCAACGACAATGGCGTGGTGGCGTCCAGGGCGGACAGGCCCGGTGGGGGCACGCGCGGCAACGTGCTGGTGGCCCTGCACCGCGATGCGGTGGCGCCCCGCTTCGATCGGGCCACCGAGGCGTGGCTGGGCCGCATCGACAGCGAGGGCGGCCTGGCACGGTCGCGCACCATGGTGCTGGCCAACGCCTCCGCCGAGGAATTGTGCCGGATCA
The DNA here is from genome assembly GCF_019931275.1 of Nitratidesulfovibrio sp. SRB-5. Lineage (NCBI taxonomy): Bacteria > Pseudomonadati > Thermodesulfobacteriota > Desulfovibrionia > Desulfovibrionales > Desulfovibrionaceae > Nitratidesulfovibrio > Nitratidesulfovibrio sp. SRB-5. Next base: position 893,571 of record NZ_JAIOTY010000002.1, read on the forward strand.
TCCTGACGGAAAACGTTGCCGTGGTGGTCTGTTGCGGCATTGAACAGGAATTTTACGATTACCTCACCTGGAAGCGCATCACCGTGCTGGACGGCGTGGTGGGAGGACGTGATGCGGTCATCGGGGCGCTGCTGGCCGGCACCCTGAAGGCAAATGCCGTGCTGGGCGGGGTGTAGCAGGCAGTGCCCCGCCAGGCCTCGGCACAGGGAGGGGCGTTGGCGGGTCCGGGGTTTCGCCGCGTTTCAGGCCCGCGCTGTCGCCTGTCCGTCCCGTTTTTCCTGTCTTCCTTCCTTCCTTCCTTCCTTTCCTTCTTTCTTTTCTCCGACCTGCCCGTGTCTGCGTCCATGCCGGTGTGCCCGCTTTGCCCGGTCCCACTCCGTTAACAGAGTGATGGCGTCTGTGTTGCAAGATGTTGCATTATGATGCGCTGCGGGTGTGCTGCCGCTTCCCGTGACTGCCTTTGGGTAGGTGATGCCAGGGGGTGGATTTGGCAACATGCCGCAACCATAGGGTAACTATTGCTGGAACGGACATTGCTAACAAATTCACGATGTGCTTCCGCATGCACGGGTGAGCACTGCTTTCCGGCGTTGTTTCCCGCCCGGCGCGAAAAGGTTCGGGCCGGTCTGATCTCTGTCCGGCCCGGACAGGTCAGAAGGGCGCCCGAAACCTTGCATCCGGACGTGGCGCGGCAGCGGACCGGCGTGGCAACGGCCAACACACTAACCGGTTAACAAGACAGGGACCGGTGCATCATGTGGATGACCTCGGTGCTGGTGTTCGATACCGATACGTCCTTCGCCCGGCATGTGGCAGAACTGCTGGGTGGCGGCGGCAGCGCCTGCGTGGTGGCGGCCGAGCCGGACGATGCCCGCCGCCTGCTGGCCACCGGCGGTTTCAGCGTGTTCCTGTTCGGCTGTGCCGAAGGGCCACCCTGTCCCCTGGGGCTGCTGGATTCGGCGCGGCGACTGGCCCCGCACATGGGGGTGATCCTGATGGTCCGCCCCGACCAGGTGCGGCTGTCCATCCAGTGCATGAAGCGCGGCATCGACGATGACATCCTGATTCCCTTCGACATGGATTCCATGTTGCGCAAGGTGGCCTCGGTGGCGCAACGCCGCCGTCTGGCCCCCCCCTCGGCGCTGGCGACGGGGAGTGGCGCGCCCGGTTCGCGTGATGCGTCGTGACAATGCGGTGTGCGCCGGGTGTGCCGCTCCGGCAGGGGGAGGGGGCGCCGGGTCGTGATGGTGCGTTGCTGTCGTGACCGGATGCGACTGCACCGGCATGATGCGGTGTGCTGTCCGTGTGCCGATGCGTTGCCGCAGGCGTGGCGTTGCGATGGGTAGGGGTATAGGCTGGCAAATGGCGAAGGGTCGGCATGTTCCCCTGCATTCACTTGCGTCTGCGCACTCTGCGGCGTAGGGTGCTGTGCCCTGCATCGTCGTGCAGCACAGGAGAATGCAACGAAATATGAACCCTCGTGTACTTGCGGACCTTAGGAAATTTCTGAAAGTTGCCGATCATACTCCCGGCCGGTTGCGGCTCAAGGTGGACCTCGCCGTCCTGCGGCACCCGGCCGCCGCGCAGTTGCGCGCCCTGACGCCGGAAACCTGGCCGGGGCTGCGCGGGACGCGGTTTGACGTGTTCACCTCCACGCTCACGCTGGACTACGATCCGGCGGTGCTGCCGGGCGAACTGTTCGAAGAACTGCTGGCAACGCCCGACGATGAGCGGGCGGTGCAGCTTGCGGTCAGGTTGTGCGGCACCACGCACAGCTGACGGCAACGTGAAAATCATGTCGCGCATGCGGGGGCATGGCTAGGCTGGTCAGGCAGCATGGTGCCGCCTGGGCAGAACGGGGTTGGGTTGCACTGAATGGGCCGGATGGGGCACGCCGTGTTCCGATGCGTCCCCGGTTGCGTCTGCCGGAGCATCTTCAGGATGCACCGGCGGATGTGCCCGGCCAGATGTGCTCGGGCGGCGTAGCCTTGGGGACCGGCCAGACGGCAGCGCGGGGTGGTGGTGCGCCATCCGTGCTGTCGTGACGTCAACGTTCCGGACGGAGAAACACATGACGCTCGCCAAAAAGCTGATTCTGGGTTTCGGCCTTGTGCTCGTGCTGCTGGTTGCCATGGGGGGCATTTCCTACAAGGCCCTGTCGGACGCCACGCTGGGCTTCTCGGACTACCGGCGCACGGCCCGCGGCTCGCTGATGAGCGGGGAAATCATGTCGAGCATGCTCCAGATGCGTCTCGGCGTGCTCAGCTTCATGAACACCTCGTCCGAGGCCGCGTTGCGTTCCTATGAGGATGCCCGCGCGGAACTGGCCAAGGGCCTGGACGAGGCCGACAAGAACATGAAGAACCCGGCACGCCGCAAGCATCTGGCCACCGTGGCCGAGGCGCTTGCCCAGTACGCCGCTGGCGTCGACGAGTTGCACAAGTACGACCAGACGCGCCAGGACGAAATCCGCACCTTGAACACCATGGGGCCGCAACGCGTGCAGGCCCTTGCCCAACTGGCGGAAGCCGCCCAGCGCGAAGGCGACGTGGTGGGGGCTGCCCGGGCCGAGGCGGTCATGCGGGCCATGCTGGAACTGCGTCTGGCCGTGGTCAAGATGATGGCCGACACGGACGTGAAATGGCTGGAACAGGCCAAGCAGGAGGCCGTTCTGGTTGGCGAGGCATTCAACCGCCTGATCGCCGACGTGCGCAACCCGGTGCTGCGTGACAAGGCGCGGGAACTGTACCAACAGCGCACCGACTATTTTTCGGCGTTCGAACGCATGTCCGCCGCGGCCCTGAAGCGCGACGCGGTGTACAACGAGCGCCTGGCCAAGCTGGGCCCGGCCATCGCCCAGGCCTGCGACGCCATCCAGAGCAGCTACGAGGCGGAGCAGAACGAGATCGGCCCCCGCGTGCAGGCATCCAACGATCAGGCGCAGATGCTGACCGGCGTCATTGCCCTTGTGGCGGTACTGTCGGGCGTGACCATCGCGTGGCTGCTGATCCGGGTGGTCATGGCCCAGTTGGGCGCAGACCCGGCCGCACTGGCCGCCGTTACCCGGCGCATTGCCGCAGGCGACCTGGACGTGTCGTTCAATGCGGCCAGCGGCAAGCTGCGCGGCGTGTACGCCGACATGAAGGACATGGTGGACGGCCTTGTCTCGGTGATCACCGAGGTGCGCTCCGGTGCCGAAAACGTGGCCTCCGGCAGCGAGGAGCTTTCCGCCTCGGCCGAAACCCTGTCGCAGGGGGCCACCGAGCAGGCGGCGTCCATTGAGGAAATTTCCTCGTCCATGGAAGAAATGGCGGCCAACATCCGCCAGAACATGGAAAACGCCCGCCAGACGGAAACCATCGCCACGCAGGCAGCCACCGACGCGGAAGGCGGCGGCAAGGCCGTGGGCGACACCGTGGGCGCCATGCGCGAGATAGCAGCCAAGATTTCCATCATCGAGGAAATCGCCCGCCAGACCAATCTGCTGGCCCTGAACGCGGCCATCGAGGCTGCCCGCGCCGGTGAACACGGCAAGGGGTTTGCCGTGGTGGCGGCGGAAGTGCGCAAGCTGGCCGAGCGCAGCGGGCAGGCCGCCGCCGAGATCAGCGATCTGTCGTCCTCCAGCGTGGCCGTGGCCGAGCACGCCGGTGCAATGCTGACCAAGATGGTGCCGGGCATCCGCCGCACCGCCGAACTGGTGCAGGAAATCGCCGCTGCCAGCAACGAGCAGAACGTGGGCGCGGAACAGGTCAACAAGGCCATTGCCCAACTCGACCAGGTGATCCAGCAGAACGCTTCCGCCTCGGAAGAAATGGCGTCCACGTCCGAAGAACTGTCCAGCCAGGCCGAGCAGTTGCAGGCCACCGTCTCGCGCTTCCGCGTGGCGGCGCTGGACGACGGCCTGGTGCGCACCCCGCGCCGGGCACAGCCCAAGGCGACGCCCCGCGCCGTTGCGGGCCAGGCCCCGCGCAAGGCGGTGGCCGGCAAGGGCGGGCATATCGCGCTGGACATGGATGGCGATGCGGATGACAGTGAGTTCGAGCGCTTCTAGCGATTGTTTCCGAATGATGGTTTTCGTTCGTGGGCAAGGAAAGCAAGCCTGCCATGAGGGGTATGCGCTTGTCGTCTTTGACCGGGGCTTGGCCGTCAGGCGAGCTTGCGGGTAAGGCCAGCAGGAATGTCAGGCGAAGTTTGCCCTCGTTGCGCACGGTGTCCGCAGGGCTCGCAGACTAGGCCAGCGGCCACGCTTCGGAAGCCAACAGGCGAAAGAACAATCTGGAAACAGCCCCCAGCGCTTGGCTGCTTCGGGAGGGAGCATGTACGAAACCAGTCAGTATCTGACGTTCACCCTTGGCGAAGAGGTGTTCGCGCTGGACATCGGCACCGTGCGCGAGGTGCTTGAACTGACCGCCATCACGCGCATACCGCGCACGCCGGAATTCATGCGCGGGGTCATCAACCTGCGCGGGCGCGCCGTGCCCGTGCTGGAGTTGCGCCGCAAGTTCGGCATGGAGCCGACGACCGACACCGTCAACACCTGCATCATCATCGTCGAGGCCGAGCTTGAGGGCGAGGCCGCCGTCATCGGCACGCTGGTGGATTCGGTGCGCGAGGTCATCGAGATTCCGTCCGACGCCATAGAGCCCGCCCCGCGCATGGGCACCGCCGTGCGGCAGGATTTCATCAAGGGCATGGGGCATCGCAACGACGGCTTCGTGATCATTCTGGACGGCAATCGCATCTTCTCGGTGGAGGAACTGGCCGCCACCGGGGCCGCCATCGGCAACGTGCCCCTGACGGGTGACGGCGGCATGCCCGCCGCCGCGCTGGCTGGCGGCGAAGGCGCGCCCGCGTAGCGCGGACACGCTGCATACACCACGCACAACGGGCCGGGCGCATGCGTTCGGCCCGTTTTCGCGCCGTGCCGCAGGGCCTTGCGTCGCCCCGGTGTTCCGGGTAGCCTTGCTGATATTGGCCGTTGCCCGCCGCGATTTCCTGCGTTGCGGGCCCGGCCCGCAACGGGCGGCATGCCGCCGCAGGAGTTCGCGACAGGTGAGCGCCCCAGACGCCCCAGACGCACCAGGCGCACCAGGCGCCCCAGACGCCCCAGACGCACCCGGCGCCACGCAATTCGCCAGCCCCGGTGCCGCATCCCGTTCCGGGCGCGCCCGTGCCCGCAAGGCCGAATGCGCGCCCGGCAGGGCCGTTGCGCCGGGCATGGGCAACCTTGACCTTGCCGAAGCCCCGGTGTGCCAGCAGCACTGCGAGCATGCCGACGTCATCGCGCGGGTGCGCGCCCGCATGGCCCCGGACGAGGACATGGCCGAACTGGCCGCCACCTTCCGGCTGCTGGGCGACCGTACCAGGGTGCGCATTCTCGAGGCGTTGGCCGGTGACGAGTTGTGCGTGTGCGACCTGGCCGCCGTGGTGGGGCACAGCCAGTCCGCCGTTTCACACCAGCTGCGCCTGCTGCGCGCGGCCAAGCTGGTGCGGGTGCGCCGCGACGGCAAGAACGCCTTCTATTCCCTGGACGACGACCACGTGCGGCACCTGTTCCGCCAGGCGCTGGACCACGTGCAGGAAAGCCGCTGACCGGCGGCGCAAGGAGCGTTTCCATGTCCCAATTGTCCCGGTCGACCCGCGTGTCCGCGCCTTGCCCCATGGCCGCCCGCATGCGCGGGATCGCCCTGCGCGTGACCGCCTGTCTTGCGTTGTGCTGCGGCCTTGCCGCTCTGCCCGTGCCCACGCAGCACGGGGCGGCATCCACTCGGCCGGTTCAGTCCGCGCTGGCATTCCTGCCCGGCGAGGCCCGCGCGGAAATGACCGTGGGCCAGACCATCTACGTGCCGGTGTATTCCTCCGTGGTTTACGGAAACCGGGGCCGCACCCTGAACATCACCACCATGCTCTCGGTGCGCAACACCGACCAGCGCGCGCCCATCACCCTCATGGAGGTGCGCTACGTGGACGAGCACGGCCAGACGGTGCGCAGCTATCTGGACGGGCCGCGCCAGTTGCCGCCGCTGGGGTCCGCCCAGTTCGTGGTGGAGGAGTCGGACACCCTGGGCGGTTCCGGCCCCGCGTTCATCGTGGTGTGGCGTGCGGCGGCGCAGGTATCGCAGCCCCTGGCCCAGGGGGTGATGATCGGCACCGTGTCGTCGCAGGGCATCTCGTTCATTACGGAGGGGAAGGTCATCGGCGGCGTGAAGTAGCTGGCGTCGCAAGGGGCTTTCTGCTTCTGGCTAACCGACCCGAAGGGCGCGGAGCGTGCCCGTTGGGCGAGTCTGCGAGCCTTGCGGGCATCAAGCGCAGAGCGGGCAAACTGTTTTTTCCTGCCAGAGAACAAGACTCCCTCTTGCGACGCTACGGCACTCTTTCGTGGCGTTGCTGCCATGGGGGATACATGGTCAAGGTGCAATGCGCGGTCCTTCGGGGCCGCGTCGTTTTTTGTCCGTTCACATCCTGGCGCAGCCGGGCTCATCCTGGCGCAGCCGTTCATATCCTGGCGCAGCCGGGCGTAACCACATCATGTTGCCTGCGAGGGGGCGCCCGGCGTGGTTTTTCGTTGACAGGGGGAGGGTGTTCGGGTGAATTGGTTCAACCAGTGAGTGGTTGTACCAATTTCGCAACCGTTCGCGCAGTCCACATGCACCGGGAGGGCCGTTGCGTGAAAGCGCAGATGACCCCCGCCTTCAAGCCCGCACGCCGTATCCGCCTGCACGAGGAAATCGTGGGGCAGATCCGCGACCTCATCGAGAAGGGCGAACTGAAATCCGGCGACAAGCTGCCCCCCGAACGCCGCCTGGCCGAGCTGTTCGGGGTCTCGCGTCATTGCGTGCGCGAGGCCATCCGTTCGCTGGAGCAGCAGCGCATCGTCACCAGCCGCCTTGGCGACGGCACCTACGTGCTGGACGACACGGAAGAAACGCTCATCGAGCCGCTGGCCGCCATCATCGAGCAGCGCCGCGCCAAACTGCGCGAGGTGCTGGAATTCCGCCGCCTGCTGGAACCGCAAATCGCCGCGCTGGCCGCGGCACACGTCAGCGACGGCGACCTCGCGGCCCTGCGCCGCGCCCTGGACGCCCAGATCGCCGAGATCGGCGGCGGCAACACAGGCTCCGACGCCGACGTGGAATTCCACATGATCATCGCCCGCGCCACCCGCAATACGGTGGTGCAGGAAGTGCTGACCCGCCTGCACGACATCCTTACCGACAGCCGCGATTTCACCTTGCAGACCGAAGACCGCCGCCAGTGGGCCGTTGCGACCCACGCCAACATTCTCGCCGCCATGGAGGCGCGCGACCCCCAGGCGGCCTTTCGGGCCATGCACGAACATATTCTGCACGTCGAGGAAATAGCCCTCGAATGGTCGGGGGAATGACCCCCATGGGCAACCACGCATGACCACGCAAGCGGCAAGACCACTCACCCCGCGCCCCGGCGCATCCGGCACCGCCGGAATGTCCGGAGCGCCCCACGCCAACGACACCCAGGGCGATCCGCGTCCGGTGCGGGCACGGCCCGCGCCGCCCATGTTCGCCTGGCAACGGAGGGACATGATGAAGGAAGTTCGCGACAAGGCACGCCAACTGATGAAGGGCTACTGTAGGGTGTGCCCGGTGTGCAACGGCAAGGCCTGCTCGGGCGAGGTGCCCGGCATGGGCGGCCTGGGCACCGGCGCAACGTTTGCCGCCAACCTTGACGCCCTGGCCGCCGTGCGCCTGAACATGCGCCTGGTGCACGACGTGAAGGAGCCCGATACCACCACCACCGTGTGCGGCATCGCCCTGGACATGCCCGTGCTGGCAGCGCCCATCGGCGGCGTGTCCTTCAACATGGGCGGCGGCGTGAGCGAGGAAGACTACGCGGCTGCCGTGGTGGGCGGCTGCGCCGAGCGCGGCATCATCGGCTGCACCGGCGATGGCGTGCCCCCGTTCATCATCGACGCGGGTTTCGCGGCCATCACCGGCGCGGGCGGGCGGGGCATTCCGTTCATCAAGCCGTGGGACGGCGCGGAACTGGACGAAAAGCTGGACCGCGCGCTGGAACTGGGCTGCCCGGCCATTGGCATGGACATCGACGCGGCGGGCCTTGTGACCCTGCGCAAGATGGGCCGCCCCGTGGGCCCCAAGACCCCGGCGGAACTTTCGCGCATCGTGGCCAAGGTCAAGGCCCGGGGCATGGCGTTCATCCTCAAGGGCATCATGACCACCATCGACGCCAGCCTGGCGGTGGAAGTGGGCGCTGACGGCATCGTGGTGTCCAACCACGGGGGCCGCGTGCTCGACCATGCCCCCGGCACCGCCGAGGTGCTGCCCGAAATCGCCGACGCGGTGAAGGGGCGCATCGCCATTCTGGCCGACGGCGGCGTGCGCGACGGCGTGGACGTGTTCAAGATGCTGGCCCTGGGGGCCGACGCCGTGATGCTGGGCCGCCCCTTCTCCATCGCCGCCGTGGGCGGCCTGAAGGATGGGGTGACCATGCTGGTGGACAGCATCAAGGGCCAGCTGGTGCAGGCCATGGTGCTGACCGGCAGCGCCAATGTGGCGTCCATTGGCCGCCACGCCCTGCGCATGTGATTGCAAGTGGCCGTTTCGCGTGCTGGCCGTAAGGCCAGCAAACGAAAAACCGCATTTGCACTGTGACGGATATCCGGTTCGGCGGCTGCCCGTGCAGGCAGTCGCCGGACCACCAAAACGGTGTTCGGCAAACCGGTGTTCGGCAAACCGGTGTCCGGCAAGCCGACGTCCGGCAAACCGGTGTCCGGCGGAACGCCGCGCGCCATGGCCGGAACCACGCGGGCCGCACACTGCCCGCAACGCGGAGAGCCTTTCATGATTCTCACCCTCGCGCTCTACCTTGTCGTTGGCGCCATCGCGGGCATTCTGGCCGGGCTGCTCGGTGTGGGCGGCGGGCTGGTCATCGTGCCCATGCTCAATTTCGCCTTCGCGTTGCAGGACATTCCGGGCGACTACATGCAGCATCTGGCGCTGGGCACATCCATGGCCAGCATCATGTTCACCTCCATTTCCAGCTTCCGGGCGCACCACAAGCGCGGGGCGGTGCTGTGGAACGTGGTGTGGCGCATCACCCCCGGCATCATCACCGGCACGCTCATCGGCACGTGGGTGGTGGCCCAGCTTTCCACCAGTTTTCTCAAGGGCTTCTTCGTCTGCTTCCTGTACTGGGTGGCGGCGCAGATGCTGCTGAACCTCAAGCCCAAGGCCTCGCGCGAGTTGCCCGGCTCCATGGGCATGTTCGGCATGGGCAACGTCATCGGCGGGGTGTCCAGCCTCGTGGGCATCGGCGGCGGCACGCTGTCGGTGCCGTTCATGGCGTGGTGCAACGTGGCCATGCACACGGCCATCGGCACCTCCGCCGCCATCGGCTTTCCCATCGCGGTGTCCGGCACCGTGGGCTACATAGTTAACGGGCTGGCTACCCAGGGCCTGCCCGCGAACACCTTCGGATTCGTTTACCTCCCCGCCCTGGTCGGCATTGTCTGCGCCAGCGTGCTCACGGCCCCCCTTGGCGCCCGGCTGGCGCACAGCCTGCCGGTGACCAAGCTCAAGCGCATCTTCGCCGTGCTGCTCATCGTCATGGCCACGAAAATGCTGATAGGTCTCTTGTAGACGGGTTTCTCTCCCACCGAAGGTATTCTCACGCACGGCCCCCGGCGCCCCTACGCCGGGGGCTGCTGCGTTTGCGGGCCCCGCCCCGCCGCGCGCGTTCGTGCGCCGGGACAGGCAGGACAGGCGAAACTGGCAGGACAGGCAGGACAGGCGAAACTGGCAGGACAGGCAGAACAGGCAGAGCAGGCGGGACAGGCGAAGCTGGCCGAGCGGGGGTTGCATTCGCCGGGCGGGGCATATAGAGGGGCTGAATGTCCACGCCTCTTTACGAAACTTTACATTGGCCCCGTGAAGGTGCGGACCGCGTATCCGACGGGGTTCCCTGCCGGGCAGGGGGGCGTGGCGCGGCAAGGCCCCCGGCTGTCCGGTTTGTGCCTCGCACGCGTGCGCTGGCCGCGTGCGCATTGCTCGTGTGCCTGCTGCTGCCCGGTCCCGTGGTCCGCGCGGCGGGCAGTACCCTGGGGCAGGACGCCGACGCCGTGCAGCAGTTCATCCGTACCGGGGCGCAGCTTGCCGATGCCTACGGCGCCGGTCCCGTGTGCAGTCGCATCGACCGGGATGTGGCCAGCGTGCGGGATGCGCGCCTGGGGTCCGAGGCGGCCATGAAGCGGCTGCTGCTGGTGGAGAACGACCCCAAGCAGGAAATGCTGCGCAGTGCCTTCCGCCGGGCCAACGAATCCGCCTTGCGGCTGGAGCGTACCCTGGACGGCACCGGGGCCATATGCCGCCAGGGGGGGGATGCCCGCATCGACTCCACGGGCTTTCGCCTGCGCCTGGAAAACGAGGCGCTGTTCATGGTCGAGCATGGCCGCACCCTGTGCCGCACCCTGCGCACCGAAGTGCCCGGCCTGGTCTGGCCGGACTGCGACCGGCCCTGAAGCAGGCCCTTGCAACCGGGCCTGACAGCCGGGCCTGAATCCCGGCCTGACATCCCGGGCTGACATCCCGGCCTGACAGCAGGGCCTGACATCCGGGGCCTGCATCCGGGTGCGCGAATTCGCCCCACCGTCTCCCGCCTGCCCCGCCTTTCCGGCTGCCCATACTCGCCCCGCGGTCTGTCGGCGTGGCGCGGCAGCATGTCTTGCGCCCGGCAGATGCATGGATGGCCTTCCCGCGTCGGCGTGGTGGCAGCGACCGCGCGCGCTGGGGGCAACGTGCGGGAACCGCAGCCGTTTTTCCCGGATTGGACACCGCCAGGGGCGGCAGGCTGCGTGCCCGCCGCATTTCGGCCCGCCGCCGCCCTTGCCCGCGTGCCGCATCCGGGGTAGAGGCACGGCCAACGCGCCCCCGGCTTCACGGCAACGGCGGTACGCGGTGATCTGGACCGAGCTGGGCGCGCCTGCCGCATGGCGGGGCGTGCCCCTGTTTTTTTCATGTCGGCCACGGTATTCGGGAACCGGGCCGGGCAGGGAGGTTTTGCATGTTCACCCGCAAGGAACTGGCCTATTCCATTCGCTGGAACCTGCTGCTGCTCACCGTGGGGTCGGCGCTGTTCGCCCTTGGGGCGCAGGGCATCGTGGCCCGGCACGGGTTTCTGACCGGCGGCATCTACGGCATCGCGCTGCTTGCGTGGTACCACACCCACCTGCTGACACCGGCGGCATGGTACCTGCTGTGCAATATCCCGCTGTTCGCGCTGGGTTGGCTGCACGTGGGGCGGCGGTTCCTGCTCTACAGCCTGTACGGCATGCTGGCCACCTCGCTGTTCGCGGAAGTGTTCAAGAACGTGGACCTCGGCGTGCACGACCAGTTGTACGCCGCCGTGGCCTCCGGGGTCATCTGCGGGGCTGGCGGCGGCATCATGCTGCGTTCGCTGGGGTCCGGCGGCGGGCTGGACGTGGCGGCCATCATCCTGCACAAGCGCTTCGGTCTCGGCATCGGACGGTTCGGCTTCGGCTTCAACGCGGTGCTGTTCACCGCCAGCCTTGTCTCCATGCCGGTGGATACGGTGATCGCCTCGCTGATCCAGGTGTTCATCGCGGCGGTGACGCTGGAATACGTGCTGGCCCTGTTCAACCAGCGCAAGGTGGTGTTCATCATCTCCGAGCACAGTCGGCGCATCGGGCACGACCTGGTCTCCGAACTGGGACAGGGGGCCACCTTTCTGCAAGGGCGGGGCGGGTATTCCGGCGACGACCGGGAAATCGTCATGACCGTGACCAACAACGTGCAGCTGAAGCGCATGGAGGAACTGGTGTTCACGGTGGACCCTGAGGCGCTGTTCATCGTGGAAAACACCTTCACCGTGCTGGGTGGCCAGTTTGCCCGCAGAAAGGTGTACTGATGCAGATCGCTGTGGCATAGTCGCCAACACGCAGACATCGTTTCGACATCGCCTTGGGGGAGGCTGCATGACCAACCGTGTTCCGCGAACCCGGCCTTGCGGGCGGTGCCCCGCGCGTCCCGCAGGTTTCTGGCGCGCGCGTGGCCCGTTCGTGCCGCGTGTCGCCGCGTTGGTCGCCTGGCTGGCCATGGCTGCCCTGTGCGCCCTGCTGGCCGTCACCGTGCCGCACGCGCAGGCGCGGGATGCCGCAGTCGCAGCCCCGGAATCGCCTGGTTCCGAGGCCCCTGCGACTGATCCCCCCGCCGATTCGCCCCCGGTCACCCGCTCCGAAGGCGGGGTGCCGGTGCTGCGCATTTCCGTGGACAACGGCCCCACGCACTTTCAGGTCAAGGCCTTGCGCCGCTTCGCGGAGGACGTCCGGCATCGCCTGGCCGGTCGGCTGCGGGTGGAGGTGTACGACAGCGCCAGCCTGTACCGCGACCGCGACGTGTTGCAGGCGTTGAACCTTGGCCGGGTGGAAATGGCCCTGCCGGGAACCTGGGTGCTGCATTCCGTGGTGCCCGATTGCGGCGTGTTCATGCTGCCCGCCTTCTACGGTGCCCCGGCCCGCGCCAGCCTGGCCGTGGCCGACGGCCCGCCGGGGCGCATCATTGATGCGCGCATCGAGCGCAACCTGCGCGTCACCGTGCTGGGGCGTTGGCTGGAACTGGGCCACGCCAACCTGTATCTGGTGGACCGCGCCGTGCGGCGGCACGAGGACCTCGCGGGGCTGCGCATCCGCGTGGCGGGTGGCCCGGCCAACGAACTGCGCCTCGCGGCCATGGGCGCAAGACCCCTGGTGGTGCCCTGGCCAGACCTGCCGCACTGGCTGCAAGGCGGCAACCTTGACGGGCTGATGACCACCCACGAGACGGCGGTGTCCGGCCAGTTGTGGCGCTACGGGGTGAGCCACGTGTTCGAGGACCGCGCCTACTTCGCCATGTACGTGCCGCTGGTCAGCCGGACGTTCTGGGAACGCCTGCCCGAAGACATGCGCGACGTGCTGCGCGACGCTTGGGAAGACCATGTGGCCGAGGCGCGCGCACAGGCGGCGGAGGCCCAGGCCGAGGCTCGCGAGGCATTGCGCATCCAGGGGGTGGTGTTCTCCGTGCCCGACGATGCCGTGCTGCGCCGCTGGCGCGAACGGCTGCGCCTTGGCGAGCGCGAGGTGGTGGATTTCGTGGGAGTGGACCCGACGCTGTACGAAATCGCCAGGTCGACGGCGTGGCAGGCGGAGCAGAACCCCCAGAAATAGGATGGCTGCGGTCCCGGCCCTGCAATGGTTGATCCGGCATGGCCCAGCCCTTGCCAGTCTGCCCGCCCGCGAAGCAATGCCGGGCACCAGTTCTGTCTTTGGTCCCGCCTTCCGCACGCTGCCACGATACTGTCAGTCCACCCACAGGGAGGGTACATGCATCCGTTCCGTTCGCCTTCCGTTCGCCCGGCCACTTCGCGTTGCCTGTTCCGCCCGTTCCACCTGTTCCGCCCGTTCCACCTGTTCCGCCCGTCTCGTCCGTCCCGCCCGTCCCGTCAGCTCCATGTGGCGCTGCTGATGCTGTTGGCGCTGCTGTGCCTGGGACGGCCAGCCCTGGCCGAAGATGCGCCCCTGCCCAAGCCCGCGTCCCTGCCGTGGGCAGAGGTGGAGGCCGCCGCGCGCGGCACCACGGTGCGCTTTCACATGTATGGCGGCATGGCCACGGCCAACCGCTACGTGGACGGCTTCGTGGCGCCGGAACTGGCGCGGCGCTACGGCATCACCCTGGTGCGCGTGCCCATGGAGGCCCCGGTGTTCGTCAACCGGCTGCTGGCGGAAAAGGCGGCGGGTCGCGCCACGGGCAGCATGGACCTGTTGTGGATCAACGGCGAGAACTTTCGCAACGCCCGGCTGGGCGGCGTGTTGTGGGGACCGTATGCCCCGGCCCTGCCCAACATGGCGCTGACCGACCCGGTGCAGAGCGCCACCGACTTCGGCTATCCCGTGGACGGCCATGAATCGCCCTACGGGCGGGCGCAGCTGGTGCTGGAGTACGACACCGCCCGCACCCCCGAGCCGCCGCGCACCATGGCCCAGCTGGGCCAGTGGGTGAAGGCCCATCCGGGGCGGTTCACCTATCCCCAGCCGCCGGACTTCACCGGGTCGGCCTTCATCCGTCAGGCCTTCTACGCCCTTACCGGGGGGCACGCGCAGTACATGCGCCCGCTGGACAAGGATCTGCTGGGCCGCAAGGCTCCGGCGCTGTGGACGTGGCTGCGCGATCTTGCCCCGCACCTGTGGCAGGCCGGGCGGGCCTACCCGCGCGACGCCGCCGCGCTGGATGCGTTGTTCGCGCGGGGCGAGGTGGATTTTTCCGTCTCGTACCATCCGGCCCATGCCCAGGCGCTGATCGATGACGGCACCTATCCGGCCACGGTGCGCACCGTGGCCCTGGACGACGGGTCCATCTTCAACACCCACTTCGTGGCCATACCCTTCAACGCGCCCAACAAGGCGGGGGCCATGGTGGTTGCCAACTTCCTGCTGTCGCCCGAGGCGCAACTGGCCAAGATGGACCCGGCCTGGTGGGGCGATTTTCCGGCCATCGAGGTGGAGCGGCTGCCCGGGGAATGGCGCGCGCGCTTCGCCGCCGTGAAGATGGGCGAGGCCACCCTGTCCCCCGATGCGCTGTCCAGGCGGGCCGTGCCCGAGATACCCGCCGACTGGCTGGAGGCGCTGGAACGCGGCTGGGATGCCGAGGTGCTGCGCAGGTAGTCCGGCGGTTCCGGCCAGGATTCGGGCAGCGGATGCCGACATGATGCGATGCAGGGGCCGCTTCCCGAGGGGGGCGGCCCTTTTGCGCGGAGTGTCGGGGGGATGGGATGCGTGGGGGCGGGCGCACGGAAGGGCGAAAGGGCTGGCCGGTTGCATGGGTGCCATGCCGTGTCCGAACCCCGGGGGGGGCAGGGGATGTCTGCCGGAAATGCACGCAGAGGAGGCAGGCGGAAATCGGCGGGAACAGGTGATGGCAGGCGGGGCAGGCGCGCACGGGAGATGCCCGCTCGGGCAGGCGAGGCAAGGGGGAGGTGGACCTATTCGTGCCCGCCGTACTCGCGCGCATGCCAGGCGCGCAGCCCGCGCGGCTTGTCGCGCAGGTAGCCGGTCACCAGATAGTCCAGCAGGTTGCGCGCGGCCTTGTCAGACAGCAGCAGCAGGGGGGTGTCCGCTCCCTGCGCGTCGAGCAGCAGCAGGCTGGCGTCCTGGGTGCAGCAAAAGCGCTGGCCGGGGCCGCGCGTGCGCAAGGCAAGGCACAGGTCGCACAGATCCTGCTCGCTCAGGGGCGAGAGGGAGGAAAGCCAGGCCATGGCATCGGTGGTTGCATTGGTATAATCGAACATAATGTATTTTCCAATGTATTGCCCGGCATGGGTTGCGTCAAGCATGTGCGGGCGCGCACCGCTGGCCTGGCGGAGGAAAATATAAATGACCGGCGCGGGTCGCCCCTGCTAGACCAGTACCGGCGTTGGCGCCAGCCGCGCACGACGCCAAGTTCGCAGAATGGGGTTCGCAACGTGAAGCATGACATTGACGGCCTACTGGGTAACGTGGGCAAGGAACTGACGGGCCTTTCCGTATCGCTGGACGGGCTGGAACGCACGCCGGAGGGCGCGTACATCGTGCCTGCGTCGGTGCTGCTGTCCATGGTTCATTCCGTGCAGCAGATACTTTCCCTGTGGAGAAAGGCCCACTCGACGTTCAGCATAGCCATGGCGTCGAGCGTCCTGTGCCGCGAAGAGGCGCTGAACACGTTGTTCGACGCCGCTGAGGACGGCACGGAGCATTGATTCCGGTCGTCCTTCCCACCAGCAACCACGCTTCGCAGTACGAAGCCCGCAACCGGCGCGCCTGAACTGGCCGGGCGTGCCATTGAAAGCCGCAAAGGGCGGGAGCATGTGCTCCCGCCCTTTGCGGCGTGGCGCAACCGTAGCCACATGTCGCCAGCCGTAGTCACATGTCGTCGCACCGGAACTGGTGACCGCTGTAGGCAGCCGCTGTCCGGCTCCGCTTTCGGCGCGCCCGTGCCCCGCATGGGACCAGGGCGCGGAAATGGAGAAGGGCGGAAGCTTGCGCTCCCGCCCTTTCGTGAACAATGGGCCGTATGGACTACACGCAGCCGGTGGGCTTGGGCAGGCCGGCCATCTTGCAGGCGCCCTTGCCGGGGCCGGAGGGGAACAGTTCGTAGATCTCCTTCAGCTTGAAGCCGGTGTTCTTGGAGAGGATACGAACCATCGGGGCGATGCCGTTCTTCTTGTAGTAGTCCTGCAGGAAGTCGATGATCTTCTGGTGATCGGGGGTGATGTCCGCGATACCTTCGGATTCCTTCACGAATTCAACCCACTCGGTGCTCCAGTCATCAAAGCGAAGAAGGAAGCCGTCTTCATCGACTTCGAAGCTCTTGCCCTTGTAAGTGACTTCAGCCATGCGTGTCCTCCTTGGACAGGTTCTTGGCAGTGAAAGGGATGCACGACAAACGCCTGACCTTCGCATCGTGCGGCGATGCGCCGGCCGATGATAAGCAGCGATCCGCTGCCTCTATCCGAATGATGGTCGTCCCAAGGCAGATTCTGCCCGCTGGATAAACCGCAGCCACCCGGCGTGTCAACGAGGACCTCTTGCGGGCCTTCGCTGGTGAACCCGCAACGCTCTCCCGAAGGGGGGGCGGTCACGGGTGTCGGAGAACCGAATCGCGCGGATTTTTCCGGGTTCCAGACATGCGGACGAGGCACAAGATGCCACAATGTCATGAAAAATTCAAGGCAGGCGTGGGTGTTTTTTCGGCAAGCATTACAGCCCCCTACGGGTGAGCGTGTAAACAGTTGCTCACCAGCCGCAACGAGCCCGGCAGAATGGGCGCGATACGGGCCGTATGGGGTGTGCTATGGGCGGGCGGGGGAAGTGATGCATGCAGTGATGCGTTGCCACCTCCCCAATGACAGGGGCACTGTAGTGTGTTGCCGGAAACGTGTCAATGTATGTGAAATAATGCACGAGATGTGAGTGTTCACAATATGCCGCATACAGTGAAGTGTTGTTTGGTGTGTCGGAAATGGAGTTTGGGGCGGATTTTGTCATTATGCTGAAATAACAGTTTTTTTTGTAGTTGCCGGGGGTGCTGGCCAGTACATTTGTGATTATATTCACAAATGGTGGACCTGTCAGGTCCGAATGGGCGTGCGCACGGCCTGGAGTCCGGAGGGCGCTGGCCTGATCCATTTTGCCCCTAGCCTTTGTCCGGCATCTGTCGTGGATGGGCAAGTGCCTGCCATATTTCCCGACCCGGCAGGTCCGCCCCGGCCAACCTTGACAGCCCACACCCCCGTTGTTACCCGTTTGTGCTACTGCAAGAACTGCATCCTCATGATGCCGGAGCCTTCATGCCCAGCCTCGGACAGCGCGAAACCCAGGTGCTTGCCACCATCATCGAAAGCTACATCGCCTCGGCCTCGCCCGTGGGGTCTCGCGCCGTGGCCGAGCATTCCGGCTTGCGTCTTTCCCCGGCCAGCATGCGCGCCACCATGTCCGACCTGACCGACCTTGGCTATCTGGAGCAGCCGCACACGTCCGCAGGCAGGGTGCCGACGGCGCGCGCCTTCCGGCTGTACGTGGACAGCCTGCTGCGCCCGTTGCCGCTGGGCAGTGCCGAGCGCGATGCCATAGCCGACGAGCTTTCGCGGCAGGAACTGGAGATTTCCGGCATCCTGCGTCGCGCCGCCAACCTGTTGTCCGGCCATGCCCGGCAACTGGGCATGGTGGTGGCCCCCAGCGAGGACGAGGCCCGCTGGCGCAGCATCGAATTCGCCCCGGCCGCCGAAGGGCTGGTGTTGGCCGTGCTGATGCTGGAAGGCGGCCTGGTGCGCACCCGCACCGTGCGCGTGGACGAGCGCTACGGGCAGGATGAACTGGTGCGCTTCGGCAATTATCTCAACGAACATTTCCGGGGCCTGTCCCTGTCCGAGGCGCGCGATCGCATCGGCCACGAACTGGCCCGCGCTGGCTCGCGGCTGGAAGAAATGTGCGTGCGCGCCCTGGCCCTGTCGCGCCGCGCCGTGGAACACATGGGCGACGACCGCGAGCTCATCGTCAACGGCACGCTGAACATGCTGGCCCACGCGGAATTCACCGACGTGGGCCGCATGCGCGACCTGCTGGCCGCCATCGAGGAACGCTCGCGTCTGTTGGAACTGCTGGACCGCACCCTGTCCGAACGCGACGTGCGCATAACCTTCTGTCAGGACGTGGCCGACGGCGCGCCCGACGGACTGCGCGGGTGCAGCGTGATCAGCGCCGCCTACGGCGGCGACACGCCGCGTGGCGTGGTCAGCGTGGTGGGGCCGTTGCGCATGGACTACGCCAAGATCGTTCCGGTGGTGCAGTGCGTTTCGCGGGCGCTTACCCAGCTGTTCCGCGAACGGTTTGCCGCCGCGCCTTGCCGGTTGCCGTAATCCCGTCCATTTTTCGGTCATTTCCGATACATGCGACCCGCCCCGGCGGGATATTTCAACGACGACGTCACGCTTCAGGATTTCAAGGAGATTCAGGACATGCCCCCCAGCAATGCGTTCAAGGACAATGTGGAGATCAGCCCCGAGGCAGAGGCCCTGCGTACCGAGGCCGATGCGTCTTCGCGGCACCAGGCCGCCGGTGCGGGTTCCCCCATGGTGATTGACGATGACGCCCTGCGCGAACAGTGCGCGGTCCGGCTGTGCCCGGAATGTCCCGAACGGGCCGATGCCGACGAGCAGCGCCTGCGCGCCCTGGCGGAAATGGACAATTTCAAGAAGCGGTTGCAGCGCGAAAAGGACGACCAGGTGCGCTACGCCGCCGAAGTGGTGCTGGCGGACCTGCTGCCCACCCTGGACAACCTGGATCTGGCCCTGCAATACGGGCGCGGCAACGCGGCCTGCAAGGACATGCTGATCGGCGTGGAAATGACCCAGAGGCTGCTGCTGGACGCGCTGAAGCGCCACGGCCTGGAGCCCGTGGGCGAGGCGGGCGAACCGTTCAGCCCGGAAATCCACGAGGCCATCGGCGCCGAAGTGCGCCCCGACCTGCCGGAAAACACCGTGTGTGCCCTGATGCAGCGCGGCTACCGGCTGAAGGAGCGCCTGCTGCGGCCCGCCAAGGTTGCGGTAAGCCGTCCGGAATAGGCGCCCGGATAGTAACGTCACACATGCGGACATCAGGCGGCACGTTCCCCGGCGGGGCGTGCCGCCTTTGCGTTGCGGGGCGGAAGTTGGGCGAGGCGGGGGCGAAAGTGGCCCAAGGGGGGCGGATGTGGCGCAGCTACCCCCCCCATCGCATGCCCTTGGCGTAAGCCAGACTGATCCATATACGGCCTATATATGGCCCCATGTGGATATGACGTGAGTCTGAAGCGGGGCCTCGCCTTGCCTGTCGCCTTGCCCGTCGCCCTGTCCGGTGTGTGTCCGATGATCTGCCTGGCCCCGTCTGGGCCAGTCTGGGCCAGTCTGGGCCAATTTGGGCCAGTTTGGGCCTGTCTGGCGCGCTGCCCGGCGCCAGTCCAACACGGTATCATTTGCGCTTCACCCGGCTTCGCAGTATGGGGGGCCGCATGAGTACACACCGTTCCCCCTGCCTTGATGCGGGAGGGCTGCTGCGCGTTGCCGGGGGCGGCGTGCTTATCAGCTTTTCCGCCGTGTTCGTGAAGCTGGTGCATGTGGGGCCCAGCCAGTCGGCCTTCTACCGCATGTTCTTCGGCGGGCTGGCCCTGCTGTGCGTGGCCCTGGCCCGGCGCGAACGGCTGCGCGCGCGGTCCGGCGTGTGGGCGGTGATGGTGGGCGCCGCCGTGCTGTTCGCGCTGGATCTGGAGTGCTGGCACCGGGGCATCCTGCTCATCGGGCCGGGGCTGGCCACCATCATCGGAAATTTCCAGGTCTTCTTCATCGCCATTGCCGGGGCGCTGCTGCTGGGCGAAAAGTTGTCCGCGCGGCACATGGCGGCCATTCCGCTGGCCCTGGTCGGGCTGTGGCTGCTGCTGGGCGTCAGTCCGGCGGAACTGCTGCCCACCTCGACGGCTGGCGGGCTGGTGGTGGGCGATTCGCTGGCCGGGGTGGGCTACGGCTTTGCCACGGCGCTGTTCTACACCGGGTTCATCCTGCTGCTGCGCCAGTCGCGCGGCATGGCGGGCATGCTTTCGCCGGTGGCCAACATGGCCGTCATTTCGCTGGCCTGCGCGGCGGTAAGCGGCGCGGGCATCCTGGCGCGGGGCGACAGCTTTGCCATTGCCGATGCGGCCAGCGGCGGCTACCTGATGGCCTATGGCGTGCTGTGTCAGGGCGTGGGCTGGGTGCTGCTGTCCACCGGGCTGCCGCGCCTGCCCGCCTCGCTGGCGGGGCTGGTGATGCTGGTGCAGCCCGCGCTGTCGTTCGTGTGGGACATCCTGGTGTTCAAGCGGCCCACGGACGGATGGGGCATGGCCGGGGCGGGGATTGCCCTGTTCGCCATCTGGCTGGGCCTGTCTGGTGCGTCTGGTGCTTCTGGTGGTGCGGGCGCGCGGGTATGCCGCCCGGGCGAACTGGAAGATGCCCCGAACACGGCGCCGCCCGACGCGGCACCGCATGAGGACGAATGACAAACAGGGCGCGCGGCGCCGCAACCGGACGGGGGAACGACGATGAAGATACTGGGCCTGATATTCGTGGCCGCCGTGGCTGCTGTGCTTGGCTGGCTGCTGCTGCGCGGACTGCTGGCCGCCGCCGGGTGCGTGGTGCGCCTGTTTCTGGGGCTGCTGCTGCTGGCCCTGCTGGGGGCCACATGGTCCTTGCTGTCCTTCCTGTTCACGGGCGGGGCGGGCTGGTAGGCGGACGCAGGCTGCTGTCGGTGAGACGGCGGCAGGCTGCGTCAAGCGGGACGAGCGGGTGATGCCGCCAGTGAAAGGCGAGTCATGGAGTGCTTTGTACGGCGCGTGGCGGATGACCGTCGCGCGCCGCTTTTTTGGGGCAGGGGAGACGCGCGGCAAGATGAAAATGGAGCCGGGTGCCGGGGCGTGCAGCGTGTCAGCCGGGTAGGCGGATAGGGCCGGATAGGACAGGAGAGCGTGGGTTCGCCGGGGCGGCTATTCTTCCAGCGGAAGTCCGGCGATCCAGCCTTCCACATCCAGTTGCGCGGCGGTGACGCCGTGGGGAGGTGTGGCTGGTGACGGCAGGCCGTATTCGGGGCGCAGGGCGGAACTTGCTGCCAGCACGGCGCAGAACAGGGCATCCAGCAGGTCCGCTTCCGGATCGTCCAGCATGCGGGCGGCGTGGTCCGCGTTCCAGCGGATGGTCAGGCGGGGCAGGTGGCCAGACAGGGGGCCAGACAGGGGTGATGACAGGGGGCCAAGCTGGGGGCCGGGCTGGAGTGATGACAGGCCAATGGGGTTCGTTGGGCCGAAGGCGCTGGTCGATTCGGCCGGTTCCCCCAATCCCGCAAGATTTCGCAGCAGTTGGGTGCGTGCCTCGCGCCGGGCGGTCCGCCCGGTGGCATCGCCGCCCTTGTACGGGGCGCGGCCCATCAACTGCCGGGCCAGCCAGCCGGGGTAGGTTTCCAGCGCCACGCGGGCGTTGCCCGGCACATGTGGCAGGGGGCGCAGCAGGGGAACATGCACCGCATGTGCGGCAAGCCGTGGAGCCACGGCGTGGAACATCAGGGCCACGGGCGGGCGCACCGTGTTCATGGGGCTGGCCGCTCCGGCGCGGCGGCAGCAGGCGCGGTACAGGTACTTCTGCCCGGCGGGCCGGGCGGCGGACACCCCGCGCAGCAGGTCGCGAAAGTCGGCACGGTCCATGCCGCCGCACAGGGCGGCATACCCGGCCCAGTCGCGCGGCCAGTCCAGTTCTTCCACCAGTTCCAGCGGTTGGGCCAGCGCGGCGTCGATACCCAGCACCCAGCCTGTGCCAGACGGAACATCGCCCCCCGCGAATCCCGCGTCAAACTGCCCGCCGAACAGCCGGTCCAGGTCGTCCAGGGTGTGCAGTTCACGCAGTTCGTGCAGGGTGAGCACGGGCGGTGCGTCCGGTGCGTTCCCCGGTTCCTGCGCAAGGTCGCATACCGCCAGGGTCAGGGGTTTGCGCGGGCCGGGCGTGGCCGTGACGTCCAGCCCCAGTATCCGCAAGGGCAGCGTGCGGGCCGGGTGTGGTGTTATGGGCGCGTCTTGGCTGAATGGCGCTCCCGGAGCGCCTTGGCTGGCTGGCGGTGCGGATTTTTCGCGGGTGTGCATGGCTGGTCGCAAACGCAAAACGGCCCCGCGTCTGCTTCGCGGGGCCGCCTTGCGCTACATGCTGAAGAATTCCAGTTCCGGCGCGGCGGGTATTTCGCCCGCCTCGGCCAGCCGGTGGTAGAACAGGCGCAGCCCTTCCATTTCCGGAAAGCCCATGTGGAAGACCAGGCCGTGGTAGTACTGGCGCAGTTCCTCGCGGGTCAGCGGGCAGCCCTGCAAGGTCAGGTCGAGGATCACGTCCATGTGCAGTTCGCCCCAGTTGCGGGCGCGCTGCAACAGTTCGCACGGGTCGCTGGTGAAGCATCCCGAAGCCGCCGCCGCCCGGCTGACCACCCACACCCCGAACACGAAGGGCAGGCCGGTCCATTGTCGCCACGCCTCGCCCAGGTCCAGCCGGTACGGAAACTCCGGGTGGTTGCGCAGGCGCAGGGCCTCGTCGCCGATGGCCAGGAACGCCTCCGGCGGGTTGCCCGACGCGATGCGCCCGGTGGCCGAACCCACCTCGTAACGCACCGGAAACTTGTAGTAGTCGCGGAACAGCAGGCGCAGCAGCGCGGCAGAGGTGTGCGTCTCGGCGCTGACCAGCACCGGCTGGTCGGCCAGGTCTTCCACCGGGCGGCGCGAAAGCAGCAGCACGCTCTGCACCGGCCCCCGGCTGCCGATGGCAAGGTCCGGCACCAGCAGGTAGTTCTGCGGCCTGTGCGCATACTCCACCGACGAATTGGCCGACACGTGCAGGTCGCCGCGCGCCATCATGTTGTTCAGCACCGCGGGCGGCCCGGCCACCAGCTCGTACTCGTGCTGGATGATGCCCGACTCCAGCGGGTGGTAGATGGGCAGCACGTTCAGGTACCCGATGCGGCCCAGACGCAGCGGGCGCGCGCATGACGACGGCGTGGTGGTGGCTTTGTTCATGGCATGTATCGCGTTTGTATCCCCTGCCGGTCCGGCTGTTTTTATGCCTCCGGCGGGCAGGGGGCTTTGCCCCCTGCACCCCCATATTGAGGGGGTTGGGGCGTTTTTTGATAAAGAAGCGGAAGCCTGATGTTCCGTATCCCCCCAATTAAAAAGTTTTGGGGGGAGCTTCAGCCGTTATGCGAGTCTTCGAGCATTACGGATGAAGACAGCAGAGCGGGGTCCGGGGAGGGAGACCCTTTTACGCGTTGCGGTCGCCATCCGTAACACTCTCGCTTCGCGCTCGTGTAACGGCTGCCGCAAAGGGTCCCTTCCCCCGATTCTCCTCTTTCGCTCTTTACCCCTGTATTTCCCCTTCCACCACGGGTTGGGGCGACACGGGGGTGTAGTTCATGGTGCGTTGCACGGGGGTGAACCCGGCGGCGCGGATGCAGTTGTGGATTTCGCGGCGCGAGAGGCTGAAGCTGACGCCTGCGGCGGCCACCACGTTTTCCTCGATCATCAGCGAGCCGAAGTCGTTGGCGCCGAAGTACAGGGCCAGCTGGGCCACCTGCGGCCCCATGGTCACCCACGAGGCCTGCACGTTGTCCACGTTGTCCAGCACTAGGCGCGACAGGGCCAGCAGGCGCAGGTACGCGGGCGCGGGTTCCGGGTCGCGGTGGATGTTGGTGTGCGCGGGCTGGAAGGTCCAGGGGATGAACGCGGTGAACCCGCCGGTGCGGTCCTGCACCTCGCGCACGGCGAACAGGTGGTCCAGACGGTGGCGGGGCTGCTCCTCGTGGCCGAACATCATGGTGGCGGTGGTGCGCAGTCCCTGAGCGTGGGCTTCTTCCATGACGCCCAGCCAGCGCGCGGCGGAACACTTGTTGGGCGAAACCTGCGTGCGCACCTCGTCCACCAGGATTTCCGCGCCGCCGCCGGGGATGGAATGCAGCCCGGCGGCACGCAGCCGGGTGATGACCTCGGCCACGGTGATCTTTTCGAGCTCCGCGAAAAAGACGATTTCGGGCGGCGAAAAGGCGTGGATGTGGATGGTGGGGTAGGTGTCGCGGATCCAGCCGATCATGCCTTCGTAGAACGACAGGGGCAGATCGGGGTGGTGCCCGCCCTGCAGCAGTATCTGGGTGCCGCCAAGGGCCAGGGTCTCTTCTATCTTTCTGCCCAGTTCCTCGCGGCTCAGCACGTAGCCCTCGGGGTGGCCGGGGGCGCGGAAAAAGGCGCAGAAGCGGCAGGCGCACACGCAGATGTTGGAATAGTTGATGTTGCGGTCGGCCACGTAGGTGACCACGGGCTGCGGATGCTTGCGCAGGCGCACGGCGTGGGCCAGATGCCCCAGGGTGTGCAGCCCGGCGTGGTCGTACAGCAGGTCGGCATCGGCGCGGGTAAGGCGCTGGCCTTCCAGCACCTTTGCGGCGACGGCGCGTACGTCCGCGGATTCACCAAGGGACGAGCCGCCCGGCATGATGGGGGCGTTGGTGGCGTTGGCGGCGGCGCTCATGCCCGGACCTCCGGCGTTGCGGCGTGGTCTGTATCGCATTCGGGGCCATGCCCGTCGTCGTTCCGGATGGCGTCCGGGTCGGCCACCGGGTTGAAGTGCGAGTCGCGGCGCACCGGGGTGAAGCCGGAGCGGCGGATCATCAGTTCCAGTTCGGGCACGGTGAGCGACTGGGCGGAATCGGCCCCGGCGTCGTGGCCGATGCGTTCCTCGACGATGGTGCCGTCCAGGTCGTCGGCCCCGAAGTACAGGGCGGTCTGGGCCATCTTGACGCCCATCATCACCCAGTAGGCCTTCACGTGGGGAATGTTGTCCAGCATCAGGCGGCTGACGGCCACGGTGCGCAGCCGGTCGAGGCCCACGTGCTCGCCCACCCGTTCGGGCGGGAGCTTGAGCAGGCTGTTTTCCGTCAGGAAGGGCAGGGGGATGAAGCAGGTGAACCCGCCGGACTTGTCCTGCTGCTCGCGCAGGCGGCACAGGTGGTCCACGCGGTGCTCGAAGGTCTCGATGTGCCCGTACAGCATGGAGCAGTTGGTGCGGATGCCGAGGGAATGCGCCTCGCCCGCCACACGCAGCCATTCGTCCGCCGTGGCCTTGCGCGGGCAGATTCTTGTGCGTACTTCGGGCGCAAAGATTTCGGCGCCGCCGCCGGGCATCATGGCCAGGCCCGCGTCCTGCAGGCGGCGCAGCACGTCCAGCGTGGAGATGCCTTCCATGGCGGCGAAGTGGGCGATTTCCACCCCGGTGAACGCCTTGACGATGCTCTGGGGGCGGGCCTTGCGAATCCGTCTGATGACGTCCTCGAACCAGGCAAGGCCAAGGTCCGGGTGGCAGCCGTCCACGATGTGCACCTCGGAGAACGGGGTGCCCCTGTCGTCCAGCACGCGGTGCAGGATGTCGTCTGGCGTCAGGGCGAAGGAACCGGCCTGCCCGCGTTCGCGCTGAAAGGCGCAGAACAGGCAGCCGTTGACGCAGATGTTGGTGTAATTGACGTGCCGGTTGAGCACGTAATAGGTTCTGTCGCCGTGCAGGCGGGTGCGCGCGTGGTGGGCCAGGGCCCCCACGGCGGTGATGTCCGGGCAGTGGAACAGCGCCAGACCCTCTTCGGGCGAAAGGCGCGCGCCTTCCATCACCTTTTCGAAGGCGGTCCCAAGGCCCAGGCGGGCGTAATGGGCAGCGTCGAGCATGTGTCCTCCGGTGTGGCGGGACTGAAATGTCTTGCGGATGGTGCGGGACTGCGTTTTCGGGCCGGATCGTGTCCGAGAGGGCCTGATCTGGTCTGAACTGGCCTGTTCTGGTCTGATCTCTGGCCCGATCTGAGCGGGCAGAACCCGATGGGGGCTTGCGTCCCGCTGACGGAAGGCGGAGTATCGACCCGCCGTGGCCCCGTGTCAACACCGTGGGCACACCGGGGCGACAGCGCGCCGCGTCGGTCTTGAGTCATTTCCGCCCGTGCGCCTGGCCATTTCACCCGTCATTGCAGCACACCCGGCCCATCGGCATTCCCCATCATTCCCACCCGCCCGGCCATCCGGGCGGCCCAGCAAGGCCGCTTCCATGTCTTCGCAGACCCCGCACACCCCGGCAGATACCCAGTCCACGTCGCCCACCCCGTCGCGCACCCTGTCGCTGGGCATTTCGCCCTGCCCCAACGACACGTACATCTTCCACGCCCTGGCCAAGGGATGCATTCCGCTGCCCTGCGGATTCGACCTGTTCATGGCCGACGTGGAGGTGCTGAATGGCCGCGCCCGCGCGGGCACGCTGGACGTGACCAAGCTGTCGCTGGCGGCCATGGCCCACGTGCTGGACGACTACGTGCTGCTCAATGCCGGGGCGGCGCTGGGGCGCGGCTGCGGGCCGCTGCTGGTGGCGCGCGAGCCGTTGTCCCCCGCCGACCTGGCCGGGGCGCGGGTGGCCATACCGGGGCGCATGACCACGGCCAACCTGCTGCTTTCCCTGCACGACGTGCTGCACGGCCCGCGCGAGGAAATGGTGTTCGACCAGGTCATGCCCGCCGTGGCTTCCGGCAAGGCCGACTGCGGGCTGGTCATCCACGAAGGGCGCTTCACCTACGGCGGCTACGGCCTGCACTGCGTGCTGGACCTGGGCCAGTGGTGGGAATCCGCCTACGGGCTGCCCCTGCCGCTGGGAGCCATTGCCGCGCGGCGCGACCTGGGCGAGGCCACCATCCTCGCCGTGCAGGACGCCATCCGGCGCAGCCTGGAATACGCCAACGCCAACCCGGCGGCCTCGCGCGGGTGGATACGCGAACATGCCCAGGAAATGTCCGACGAGGTCACGGACAGCCACATCCGCACCTTCGTGAACGACTTCAGCCTGGACCTGCGCGACGAGGGGCGCGCCGCCATTCGGGCGCTGCTGGAAAAGGCCGCAGCCATCTCTGGCGGCGCAGGCAGGGGCCTGCCCGATCTGCCTCTGTTCGCCTGAGGGGCGCAACATTGACAATCACTCCGGGCCATCATAGCTCACTATGATACTGGGGGCATACTCGGCGGCATGCCGCAGGGTGAGCCCCAGGGGTCCGGCATGCCTCTCCACAGGGGGGATGGGCGTGGGGCCTGCCACTGAAAACACGCACGGCAGGGCAAGCGCCGGGGCGTGTCCTGTCGTCGGGGGAACCCATGATGCTGCCATGGGGTTTACTGACGCACCGCGCCATGGCGGCCTTGCGAAGGCTCGTGGTTCTGGTGCTGACGCTGCTGGTGCATCCGGCGGCGGGCAGTGCTGCGTCTCCCGTGGTGTTGTGCAACGACGAGCATTTTCCCCTTTCCTACCGTAACGACGCCGGACGGCCCGCCGGGCTGTATCCGGAAATCCTGCGCGAGGCAGTGCGCCGGTCCGGCGTGCAACTGGACATTCGCGTGGTCCCGTGGACGCGCGCGCTGCGTGCCCTGGAAACGGGAGAGGCGGCCCTTGGCGGCGTCTTTTCCACCACCCGCGCACGCGGGCAGTGGCGGGTCAGCCTGCCCCTGCATCTGGAGCGCATCGTGGCCGTGCTGCCGCAGGAATCCGCGATTGCCGCCGCCCGTGTGGCCGATTTGAAGCCGTATCGCATCTGCATCGTGGAAGGGTGGAACTACGGGCCGCCGCTTGACGGTGCCCAGATGGACGGTGGCTGGAACCTGGACCCCGCGCCCAGCGAGGCACTGTGCCTGCGCAAGCTTGAGGCGGGCCGGGTGCAGGTGGCGCTGGTGGGCGAGGCTGCGGCCCTGCGCCTGCCGGACCCCGCCATGCCCACACGCCTGCGCACCATGCCCGTGGGGCTGGAACTGCCGGTGCACGTGTTCTGGCCGTTCACCGTGCCGGACGAGACGGTGCGCCGCATGGACGTGGCCCTGCGCCACATGGACGAGGACGGCACCCTGCGCCGCATCGTGCAGCACTACCTGGAGCCGTGACGGCCATTCCGCGGGCTGCCGGGAATGCTCCCGCCACAATGGCAACGCCGCCGATGTCACGTGACATCGGCGGCGTTGCCATTGTGGCGGCATGCCGGTCGGGGGGGGCACTTTCGCCGACGCGGTTTTCCGTCGGGGCGGCATGCCGGTGGGGAGCCGGAGCGCAGGACGACTTTTTTGCGGTGCTCGGGCGCCGATGCTCGCGTCGGGCAGGGGGCAGGCCGTGCCCGACAAAGCCGGAAACCGCCCTGGCACGGCCTGCGCCTGCCGGTGACGGTTCCCGTCGCCGCGTGCTGCGACAATGAATCCCTGCGGTACCAGGATTCCGGGAAAGGCCATGAGGAATGGCTATCGCGTAAGGAGTATCTTCTTGCCTGCCGTTGCGCAGCCCCCGTCGTCAATGGGCGGAACGCGAAAAAGCCCGGCCATGGGCCGGGCTTTCATCGTTCTGTCGGTGAGTGAGGGGCGTGTGCGTGCGCGTGGCGGGCCGTGCGGCGGGGCCGCGCGGGCTACTTGGCGAAGCCCACGGCGCGGCGTTCGCGAATGACCGTGACCCGGATCTGGCCGGGGTAGGTCAGGTTCTTTTCGATCTTGCCCGCGATGTCCTTGCACAGCATGTAGGTCTGGTCGTCGTCCACGTTGTCGGAGTTGACCATGACCCGGATCTCGCGGCCCGCCTGGATGGCGTAGGCCTTGGCCACGCCTTCGAAGCCGGTGGCGATGTTCTCCAGGTCTTCCAGCCGCTTCACGTAGTTTTCCAGCAGTTCCTTGCGGGCACCGGGGCGGGCGCCGGACAGGCCGTCGGCGGCCTGCACCAGCACGGCCAGGGCCGACTTGGGCGGAGTGTCCTCGTGGTGGGCGGCGATGGCGTGGATGATTTCCTTGCTCTCGTTGTACTTCTTGGCGATGTCCGAGCCGATGATGGCGTGCGGCCCTTCCACCTCGTGGTCCACGGCCTTGCCGATGTCGTGCAGCAGGCCCGCGCGCTTGGCCTTCTTGATGTCCATGCCGAGTTCGGCGGCCATCATGCCACACAGGGCGGCCACTTCCAGCGAGTGTTGCAGCACGTTCTGCGAGAAGCTGGTGCGGTACTTCAGCTGGCCCAGCAGGCGCACGATGTCGGGGTGGATGCCGTGCACGCCCGCGTCGAAGGTGGCCTGTTCGCCCACCTCGCGGATCTGCACCTCAAGCTCCTGCTCGCACTTGCGCACGATGTCCTCGATGCGCGCGGGGTGGATGCGCCCGTCCTGGATCAGCCGTTCCAGGGCCATCTTGGCCACCTGGCGGCGCAGCGGACTGTAGGCGGAAAGGATGACCGTCTCGGGGGTGTCGTCGATGATCAGGTCAACGCCCGTGGCCGCTTCCAGCGCGCGGATGTTGCGCCCTTCGCGACCGATGATGCGGCCCTTCATGTCTTCGCTGGGCAGGGTCACGGCGGTCACCGTCTGCTCGCCCACGTAGTCGCCCGCGTAACGCTGGATGGCGTTGGCGATGATTTCCTTGGCCTTGCGGTCGGCGGTTTCCTTCGACTCGGTTTCGATGAGCCGGATCATCTTGGCGGCTTCGTGGCGGGTGCGCGATTCGATGTCTTCGAAAAGACGCGACTTCGCCTCTTCGGCGGTCAGGCCGGATATTTCCTGGAGGCGGCGTTCCTGTTCATCGATGCGGGAGGAAATCTGTTCCTCCATGTCGGCCAGGTGGCGTTCGCGGCGGGTCAGCTCCTTTTCGGCGGCCAGCACTTCGTGCTCCTTTTCGGTGGCCTTTTCGAGCTTTTCCTCCAGGCGTTCGCCCTGTTCCTGCATCTTGCGGTCACGCGCCTTCAGTTCGCGTTCGCGTTCCTTGAACTCGTGTTCCAGTTCGCGTTTCTGGTGAAAGATTTCGTCCTGGCCCTGGAGCAGGATTTCCTTTTTCTGGGCCTGCGCTTCCTTGCGGGCTTCCTCGACGATGCGCTTGGCGAGTTCGTTGGCATCGGCGATGCGCTTGGAGCTGATGTAGCGGTGCAGGGCATAGCCCGATGCCGCGCCGATGATCGCTCCCACGACGACGTAGATGATTTCGATGAGCCCCATACTGCAACTCCCGTTATGGTGTCGGACCAGCGTCCGATGTAGCGTCCGGCAATCGGGCCGGGCGCGCCATTGGGGCCGCGCGGGCCGCCCCCCGGAGGGGAACGGCGGTCAGTGCCGCGGCGTCAAGACGCGCCAGATCACCGTGCCGATTCCATGAGCACGGGGAAGACGGAAGCTCGGGCAAGGAGGGGACGGGCGGTCGCGTCGCCGGGGTCCGCGCACTCTTGTGCTAAACGCGGATTCCCCGACGGGCGGGCCTTGTTGGGGGCGAGGGGCATGAGCGAGCCCCGGAGCGCCGTGTGACGTGCCAAAGCAGGACCTGACTATGTCAGGGTGGGAACCTCGGGCGGGCCTTCAGGCTCCCCGGCGCGGGGCCGGGTATGCACACCGGTCCGCCGTACAGGTTCCCTGTTTTTTTCTTGTGAGGTCAGCGATGGCAAATCAATCACGCACACTCCAGGGATCGTTATGCATCCGCGCAACGGGAGTTACGCGGATTCCTCTATTTTCGCCAGCAGGGCTTCCATGCGGGTGCGCATTTCGTCCTTCTGCTGGGTAGACTGCAACAGGTCGTCCGCCAGTCCCAGAACCAGAAAGGTCAGCAGCTTCTCCTTGCTGAGCTGTCTTCCGTGGAACTTCAGTCTGTTGAACCGTTCTTCCACCAGGGCCTTGGCGGTTTCGACCCTTGCGGGGTCGGCCTCGGCCTTGAAGGAAACCTCAAGCCCCAGGACGGTGAGGTTGTAAGTACGCATGGGGCCTCGACGCGCCTAGGCGCCGCCGGTTTGGTCCTTGAGGCGGAGCAGCAGCGCGTCGATGCGCGTAAGCACCGCATCTTTCACGGTGCGCTCCTCGTCAAGGGCTTCCTTGAGGATTCGATTCTCTTCCGCCAGCGCCGAAAGGCCGCCTTCGACCTCTTCCCGAAGGCGACTGTTCTCCTCGCGCAGGGTTTCGAGCTGCGACAGGAGCGCCGTGACGCGGGTTTCAAGCAGGTCAATCAGTTCCATGTCTGTTAACTAGCCGTTTCACGGCGTGAAATCAAGAGTTCCTGCGTCGCGGCAGGGTCGTCTGGCGCCCCCGCGCGATGGCCAGCGAATCGTCCGGAACGTCCTTGGTTATGACGGAACCGGCGCCCACCAGACTGCCCGCGCCTATGGTTACCGGGGCCACCAGCGCGCTGTTGCTGCCGATGAAGGCCCCTTCGCCGATGACGGTCTTGTGCTTGTGCACCCCGTCGTAGTTGCAGGTGATGGTGCCAGCGCCGATGTTTGCGCCGGGGCCCACTTCCGCGTCGCCAAGGTAGGTCAGGTGGTTGGCCTTGGCCCCCTTGCACAGGCGGGCCTTTTTCATTTCCACGAAGTTGCCGACCCGCGCGCCTTCTTCCATCACCGCGCCGGGGCGCAGGCGGGCATAGGGGCCCACCACGCAGTCGGGGCCGATCTCGGCCTTTTCCACGTGGCTGAAGGGGTGCACGGTGGCGCCTTCGGCCACCACGGCATCGCGCAGCCAGCAGTGCGAATGGACAACGGCCGCGCGCGCGATGCGCGACGCCCCGTAGATTTCGCAGGGGCCGTATATTTCCGCGCCCGGCTCAAGCACCGCGCGCGGGCTGATGCGCACGGTTTCCGGGGCATGGATGAGCACGCGCTTTTCTATCCAGTTCAGGGCGATGCGCGCGCGCACCAACGCTTCGGACCGGATCAGCTCCGCCGGGTCGTTGACGCCCAGCAGGTTGGGGTCCTGCCCGCATTCCACGCCGATGACGTCCATGCGTTCCGCCACGGCCAGGCCCACAAGGTCGGTGATGTAGTATTCGCCGCTCTTGTTGGCGTTGGTCAGGCGCGGCAGCAGCTTTTCCACCGCGTCCATGCGCAGGCAGTAGATGCCCGCGTTGATTTCGTCCGGCTCCGGGCCGTACAGGGTTTCGTCGTAGTCCTTGGCCTCCACGATGGCCACCACGCGGCGGTTGTGGCGCACCACGCGGCCATACGCGCCGGGGTCGGGCAGGGTCAGGGTCATGAAGGCCACGTCCGCGTCCATGGCTTCCTTCAGGAAGGTGGCCACGGTGGACGTGGGCAGCAGCGGGGTGTCGCCGTTGACGACCACCACGCGGTCAAGGCCCGCGGCCTTCAGCTCGCCCCAGGCGGCCTGAAGGGCGTGCCCGGTGCCCAGCTGCTTTTCCTGCACCACGAAGCGGTGGTCCTCGCCCTTGAACGCTTCGCGCACCATGTCGGCCTTGTGGCCGATGACGGTCCACAGGTTGCCGCCGAACAGCGGCTCCAGCGCATCGTACACGAAACGCAGCATGGGTTCGCCAAGAATGGACTGCAATACCTTGGGCTTGTCGGAATGCATGCGGGTGCCCTTGCCCGCTGCCAGTATGAGAGCGCCGGTAATGGACGCCATGGTTCCTCCGTCACGAAGGGGTGTTTTTCGGGTGTGCGCGCCGGGGGGCGCGCGTCGTCCGGTTTCTAGCCCCCCGTGCGGGGGCTGTCCAGTGGGAAGGGGTGGGGGGCGGCCCGCATTGCGGGCGCGTGTCTGCCTTGTGCGGAACAGGTGCGGAACAGGTGCGGGCTGGCGCGGCGCAGGCCGGGGAAGGACGGGGTGCGCCGCGTTCCTGCGGGCGGGTCCGCACGCGTTGCCACACCCGGCGCAACCGGCTACAGGGACGGAGCGCGCACCGCGCGGGCGGCGACTGCGGGAGGGGCCGCAAGCAAGCCATGGTGCCTGCCGGAAAGGGACGCGCAACCGGGGTAGACGACATGCTCAGACTGGAGATTCCGGGCCGCGAGGCCCTTGAACTGGACCATCTGGTCCTGGACTACAACGGCACCATCGCGGCGTCCGGCGCGCTGGTGGACGGGGTGGCCGAACGCATTACCCGACTGGCCGATGAACTGGCCGTGCACGTGGTCACGGCGGACACCTTCGGTTCCGTGGCATCGGCGCTGGCCGGGCTGCCGGTGCGCCTGCACGTGCTGCCGCCCGGCATGCAGGACGAGGCCAAGCGGCGCTACGTGGCCGACCTTGGCTCGCTGCGCACGGTGACCATGGGCAACGGGCGCAACGACCTGCTCATGCTGCTGGAGGCGGGCCTTTCCGTGGCGGTGATGGGTGACGAGGGCGCCTCGGTGCAGACGCTGTGCGCCGCCGACGTGGCCGTGCGCCACATCCGCGACGGGCTGGACCTTTTGCTGCATCCGCTGCGGCTGGTGGCCACGCTGCGCAGGTAGGGAGCGTCAGGCAGCGCCGCCCTTGCCGCTGTCGAAGCCCGCGCGCGCCGTCGGTGCGGGGATGTCGATGCGCAGGGGCGCGTTGGTCCATGAAGACCGGGATGCGTCGTGGCTGCATGGCCACGGATCGTGCGGGCCGGGCTGCGCCGTGGCCGCATCGGCGTCGGCCCGTGGCAGGGACGCGGCAAGCCGTGCGCCCGCCGTCTGCCTATTGCCCGTTCAGGGCGCGCTCCACGATGCGGGCGTAGGTGCCGTCGGCCTTCATGTCCCGGATGCTCGCATCGAAATCGCGCAACAAGTGATGCTGCGCGTCCTGTCTGCGAAAGGCCAGGTGCACCGGCAGCACCGCCAGCGGGTGCGGCGCCATGGTCACCAGGGAGGTCAGTCCCAGCCGTTCACGCAGCCACAGCGCCCCTTCGCGGGTGACGATGGCCCCGTCCAGCCGCCCCCCGGCCACCTTCAGCAGGTTCTGGGCCTCGCTGCCCGCTTCCTCGGCGATGAAGGCGCCCGCCTCGCGCGCGGCGTCCAGCGTGTCGCCGTAGCTCCACCCGCGCACCACGCCCAGCCGCATGCCCCGCAGCGCGGCCAGCGGCGTTCCTCCCGCCCCCGCAGTGGCCGTTCCGTCGAATCCCGCAGGCACCACCCCGCCAGCCCCCGCAAGGGCCTCGGGAATCGTGGCGCTTGCCGGAAACACCAGATGCAGGTGCTCTTCGAACAGCGGCGCGGAAAAGTCGTGCAGCAACAGGCGTTGGGCAGTGACGTACAGGCCGCATGCCCCGATGCGCCTCCCGGCGTGGCCCCCGACACACTCCCCAGATCGTTCCCCGGATATTTTCCCTGACCGTTCGCCACCCCCTTCTCCCGCGCATTCATGGTTCAGTTCCGCCATGGCCCTGGCCCACGGGGCGGGTACCATGGTTGCCGCAAGACCCAGACGGCGAAAGGCCTCTGCCGCAAGTTCCGGATAGATGCCACGCGCGCCTGGTTGTGCGCCTTTTCCCCTGTAGGAGTAAGGCGGCAGGTCTTCATCAAACAGCACGTGCAGCGATGCGGAAGCAGGCGGGATGTGCCGGGCCGCAGGGGCGGGCGCGATGGCGACGGTCTGGGGGGCGGCAGCCCGCGTGTCGGCGGGCCGGGCTCCGGAAGCAGGGGGCAGTGCGGTGACCAGCACCGGCAGTGCCACGGCCAGCAGCAGCCAGCGGAGTTTGCCGGTCAGGCCCCGCCGGACACGCGGCCCGCTGGCGCAACCGTCCGCCCGCGCGATGCCACGGCCCATGCCCGCGCCCGTGCCCGTGCCGAAGGCGTCCCGTGCGGCAGCGGCAATGCTGTCAGCGGCGGCCCCAGCCGCCTCAGGGCACGGAGACATCCTGCACCATCCCGTCATCCAGGCATTCCAGCACGCGCGAATACAGCGCGGCGCGTTGCGTCCCGGGCGATGCATCACGAAAATCAACCAGAACCCGTACCGTTTCGCCGGGCCAGACCAGCACGGTATCCTTGATGCCGGAGTCGGTGGCCGAACACCCGGATGGGGCCACGGCCAGTGCCGCCACCTGGGGCGGGCTGTCGCGCCGCTCCAGCACCCGCAACTGGAAGCCCGACAGGTGCAGGGCATGGGGGATGGACGCCGCGTCGTTGGACAGTTCCCATGTTTCGGTCGTGCGTCCGGGCACACGCAGCGCGGGAAAGCCGTCCGGCAGGTCCGCGTCGGTGTCGTGGCGCAGGGCGAACGGCTGGCCGTTCAGCAGCCACGACGGGCGGCCCAGCACCTCGCCGCGCGAGACGTGCAGGCGACGCGGCGGTCCCTGCGGCAGGGGCGGCATGGCCGGAAAATCACACAGCCGCACGGGCAGGGGCAGGTCGTAGTCCACGCGTTGCACCACCCGCAGCCGCAGCAGGCGCGCCGCCTCGCCTTCGCCGGGGGCTCCGGCCCCGCCGGAGGCCGATCCGGCGCGGCGCATGGGGTCGAAGGGCAGGTTGACCAGATGCCATGCGTCGTCGGGGTTTGCCGCACGCAGGTCCACCAGGATGTCCGCCCGCTCGCCGGGGCCCAGGAACAGGCGCTGCAAGGGCAGCGGACGTTGCAGCATGCCGCCGTCGGTGCCCATCAGCGTGAAGGGCTGCGGCGTGCCGTCGGAGCGGGCCAGCCCCACGTGCAGGATGCGCGCGTTGCACATGTTCACCAGGCGCAGGCGGTACATGCGGGTGACCACGTCCAGCCGGGCACCGGCCACGCCGTTGACGGTGAGCACGTCGCCGACGAGGCCCGATATCCGGTCGTCCAGGCCGGGCGCGTACACCGGCACGCCGTGGCGGTCCAGGCGGCGGTCCTGGAACAGCAGGGGAACGTCCGAGGGGCCGCTGCCCGGCGCGGGCAGGCTGGCCCGAAAGGCGCCGGTGCCGCCCGCCCCCAGCGGTTCGATGTCCATGGTGGCCAGGGCGGCGCGCTCCTCCTCGTCGTCCACGATGCACAGCCCCACCATGCCCTGATGGGTCTGGCGGCCCGAAAAACCCGGCGCGATGGCGTGGTAGGGATAGATGCCCGCCCGGTTGCGCAGGGTGACGCGGTATTCGAAGCTGGCGCCGGGCAACAGCATCATCACGGGGTGGCCGCCCATGCGCCAGTCGGCGAGCAGGCCGTGCCAGCGCAGCAGGGTGGGGGCGTCCAGCCGGTTGACGAGACGCACCCGCAACGAGGCGCCGCGCTGGAGAACCAGGGTGGGATTCCAGTACGGGCGGCGGGCATGCTCGGTTTCAAGGCACAGCGGCGGTGCGGGGGGGATGTCGTCGGTGGGCAGGCGCGGGTCGGACGTGGCGGAAAGCTCGATGCGCGCCCCGCCGTCCATGAGCCCCATGAACGAATGGTCGCCGGGCAGGGGCAGGGGGGTGTCGAGGCTGGCGGCGGATTGCAGCCCGACCACGGGGCGAGGCGGTGGCGGCGGCACGGTGACCGGGCGCGGCGCGGCGGCGTTCTGCGCAGCAAGGAGGGGAACCGTGGGCGCCATGGACCAGGTTGCTCCGGCAAGCGCGGTGATTCCGGCCAGCTTCAGGAAACGTCGTCTGCCGATGCGCCGCATGGTTGCTCCCTTCGTTTCCGGTGGGGTGTGTCGCACGTGCCGGGCGGCCCGGCATTCCTCCGCGCGGCGGCCCATGGCCCGGCGGATGCACGGGCGCCGTGGAGAGTGCGCAATATCCAGAAATGTTACGGGGATACTAGCGTGGATGCCCGCGAAAGTGAAGCGCGTGCGGTATCGCCCTGCGGCGTGTTCTTTGCGCGGGGCGCGGCGCGGTGATGCCGCCGGGCACTGGCGGATTCGTCAATACGCATGGCGCGGGGGGGCGCATGGCGCAGGGGGGCGCGTGCCGCCGGGATGCACATGCCGCCGGGGCGGCGTGATCGGACGTGCCCGCCCGGTCAGTTTGCGTCGGCCTTGGGGGCCGTGCCCACTACCCCGGATGCGTCCGAAGGATCGGTCCCCCCGTGCGCGCCGATTTCGCGCCAGCCGTGGGCAAAGTCCGCCGCGTAGAGGCGCGATGCGGTATCGCCCGCCGCCTCGCCGGGCAGCACCAGAAACACCGTCTGGCGCGAAAATCCGCGGGCGCGCACGGTATCCGCCAGTGCCCCCGCCGTGGTCCAGGCCAGCGCCTCGTCGGGCCAGCCCACCCGGTGGGCCGCCAGCACCGGGGTGTGCGGGGCCACGCCCGCCGCCGCCAGTTCTTCTTGCAGCCGTTCAGGGGCGGCGGCGGAAAGGTACACGGCCATGGCGCTGCCATGGCGGGCCAGTTCGCGCAGCTGTTCCGCCTCTGGCACCGGGGTGCGCCCTTCCAGCCGGGTAATGACCAGCGACTGGGTGACCTCCGGCGCGGTGAACGACACCCCGGCGGCGGCAGCGGCGGCGAAGGCCGCCGTCACCCCCGGCACCACCGAGCAGGCGATGCCTTCGGCGTGCAGCAGGCGCATCTGCTCGCGCACGGTGCCGTACAGCGAAGGATCGCCGGTGTGCACCCGCGCGGCGGTGCCGCCCGCCAGGGCCGTTTCGCGTAGCAGGGCGTGGGTCTGTTCCAGCGTGAGCGGCGCGGAATCGATCACCCGTGCATCGGGCCTCGCGCAGGACACCACCTGGGGGGGCACCAGCGAGCCGGCGTAGAGCACCAGGTCTGCCTCTGCGATGATGCGCCGGGCCTTCAGGGTGAGCAGTTCCGGGTCGCCGGGGCCTGCCCCCACGAACCAGACATGCCCGCCACGGGAAGCGGGCGCGGAAGAATCGGCGCGGCAGGCGTTGGAAGGCGCGGCGGGTGCGCCGCCGGAACGGTCATTGTCCTTGATGGGCATGCAGGATCCTGTCGGCTTCGGCCAGAATGCGGGCGTATTCGCCGCTGGCGCGCATGCGCCCCAGCGTGGCGTCGAAATCCGCCGCCAGCAGGGCGTTCTCGTCGGTGGGGGCAAAGGCCATGTAGGCGGAAACATAGTCGTAGGGCGGGCGCAACAACACCGGTGTGCTGCCGGGGGCAATGCGGTGCAGCAGCGCGCGCAGGGTGGGTTCCGTGCCGGGCACGGCCGCCACCTCGTGGCGCAGCAGGGCCTGCACGCCTTCCTGCGCCGAATAGAAGGAACTGGTGCGGATCAGTCCCTTGCGGGCGAAGATGGCGTCC
This sequence comes from Nitratidesulfovibrio sp. SRB-5, assembly GCF_019931275.1. Taxonomy (NCBI): domain Bacteria; kingdom Pseudomonadati; phylum Thermodesulfobacteriota; class Desulfovibrionia; order Desulfovibrionales; family Desulfovibrionaceae; genus Nitratidesulfovibrio; species Nitratidesulfovibrio sp. SRB-5. The sequence continues at coordinate 931,566 of NZ_JAIOTY010000002.1, forward strand.
AGCGTGGGCCCGTAGCTGTACCCCAGGGCCACGGCCACGGGCTTGTCGCCGTACAGGATGGCATCGCGCGCGGTGCCGCTGGTGTCGTTGGCCAGAGCCCGGTCGTCCGGGTGCACCATGAGCAGGATGTCTTCGTCGTACAGGGGCACGGTGGTGTAGTGCAGGAACTGTTCGCGTTCGGGGGTGCGGTAGACCGCAAGGGCCGCGTCCAGCTTGCCCTGGCGGACCAGCGAAAGCCCGCGGTTGAAGGGCGTGACCACGAATTCCACGTTGCGCCCCAGACGGCGCAGCACGGCGCGGGCCACGTCCACGGCGGCGCCTTGCGGCTGGCCTTCGTGCAGGTAGCTCCACGGCGGCTGGTCCAGGATGAACACCCGCAGCGGCGCGTCGGTCCTGACGGGGCTGCTGCCCGTGGCGTTGGCGGCCAGAAGGATGGAGTCCGGGGCGGTTTCCGTGGCCGTGGCGGTGCGCGGCAGCAGCATGACCGCCAACAGGAACGGCAGGGCCAGCAGGAACGCCAGAAGCGGCAGGGAAGGCTGGGCGTGGGGCCGCGCCGCGTTGCCGCCGGAACGGACAGGGAGGAAGTGGCGCGGGATCATGCTGCGTTGCCTCCGGGCCGGGTGGCCGCCACGATGAAGACGGGGTTCAGGGCCGCAAGGCGCAGGTCGCCCAGCAGGGGCACCGCCTCGCTGGCCTGGATGCAGGCCACTTCGGCGGGCCAGCCGTGCCGGACCAGCGCGGCGCGCACCCGTTCCAGAGTGCCCAGCAGCACGCAATGCACCACCAGTCGTCCGCCGGGGGGCAGGCGGCGGCACACGGCATCCAGCAGCGGGTCCGCCTGCGGGGAATGGCTGTCGCCGCTCAGGCCTCCCCCCAGACCTCCCCCCATGAACACCCGGTCCGGGTCGGGCAGGTCGTCGAGACAGTCCGGCAGCGCGGCGTGGACCACGTGCAGGTTGGGAGCCCGGAAGCGGCGGCGGTTTTCCTCTATCAGGGCCACGCGGGCCGGGTCGCGCTCCACGGCCACCACCAGTCCGTCGCGGGCCAGCGCTGCGGCCTCCACGGCAACAGCGCCGCTGCCCGCGCCCAGGTCCCACACGGTATGGCCGGGGGCGATGCGCAGGGCGGCAAGCCCGGCGGCGCGCACCGGCCATTTGGTGATCAGCCGGGCCTGCACGGCAAAATCATGGTCGGGGATGCCCAGCACGGGCGGGGCTGAGCGATCGCTGGCGGCATGGCAGGACGGGGCGGGAGCGGCGCGGGGCACCAGCAGGACGGTGCAGTTGGCGCCGAGTTTGTCCAGCTTGTCCAGTCCGTCCAGTTCGTCCCGGTTGCCCGGTTCTCCCCGTTCCTGCACTCCGGCGGCATGGTTCTCCGTGCCGCGTTCGTCACGGGGCAGGGCGATGGTCACGTGGCGTTCGCCGGGGCTGCCCATGTCGGCGAAGGCATGCAGGCGCAGGCCGGTCACCCCGCGTTCGATCAGGAAGCGGGCGATGGCCCCCGGCGTGTTGTGGCCGTCGGTCAGCACGCAGACCGGATCGCCCTGATGCACGGCGCGGCGCAGGGCCGAGGCGAGGGGCCGGTAATCGTTGCGGCCATGCAGGGAAACGCAGCGCGCGTCCTGCCAGGGCAGGGCCAGTCGGGCGGCGGCCTGTTGCAGGCAGGAAGCGGCGGGCAGCACCCGCAGCGCGTCCGGACCGAAATGGCCCGCCAGCCGCGCGCCGATGCCGTAGAACAGCGGGTCGCCGTCGGCCAGCACCGCCACCCGCAGCCCGCGTGCCCGGCACGCGTCCATGGCGTGCAGGGCTGCATCCAGCGCGGCGCCGATGACGATGCGCTGGCCGGGATGTTCCGGGAAGGACTCCAGCAGGCGCGCCCCGCCCGCCAGCACTTGGGCCGCATCCAGCGCGGCGGCGTGGCCGGGCGGCAGGGGGGTGCCGCGCAACCCGCAGCCGATGACGGTGACGGGATGCCTCGCGGCGGGCGCGGCGTCGGCCTGCCCGGCATGGGAAATGGAGTGGGGGGGCGTCGCGTGGGTCATGCCGTCACCAGACATCTGCCGTCCATGTGGAAAAGATGCACCGTCACCGTGACGCTTTCCGCCCCGCCTGTCCAGCCATGGGCGGCATCGCGGGCCCGCCGGGCCACGGCGCGCAGCACGGCGGGGTGGGCCGGGTCGGTCAGCAGCAGTTCCAGGGCCTGCCCGGCGGTGTTGGCGGCGGCCACCGCCGCGCGGGTTTCCGTCCCCGCGCCCGCGTCCGCCGCCCACCGGGCCAGCAGGGGCAGGTCCAGTGGCGCGGTGTGGGCGTGGGTGTGCGGAAGCCCTTGCGCCAGTTTGACCAGCTTGCCGAAAAAGCACCCCCAGGCCACGCGGGCAAAGCCCCGCTGCGCGGCGGCTGCCAGCGAGAACGCCGCGAAGTCCGCCGCCTGCACGAAGGCCAGCGGCGGCAGGGCGGGGTAGGCGCGCATGAGCAGGGTTTCGCTGCGCCGTCCGGTGGACAGGCAGACCTCGGTCAGTCCGGCGGCGCGGGCCACGTCCAGCCCCTGGGCCACGGCGGCCTGCCACGCGTCATGGCTATAGGGGCGCACCGTGCCCCGCGTGCCCAGGATGGAAATGCCGCCCACGATGCCCAGGCGCGGGTTCAGGGTGTGCCGGGCCATGCGTTGGCCCTCTGGCACCCGCGCGGTGACGCGCACCGTGCCGCGCCAGCCCGCCGCGGCGCACTCGCGGTGCACGGCGAAGGCCAGCTGCCTGCGCGGTTCGGGATTGATGGCCGGTTCGCCCACGGCTACGGGCAGTCCGGGCAGGGTGACCCGGCCCACGCCCGTGCCGCCGCGCAGCAGCACGGTGACCCCGTCACGCGGGGGGCAAGGGCCGGATGAAGGGGGGGGCGAAGGGGCAACCTGCGGCGTGGAGATGGCCGGGGCGACGGGGAATGCCTCGCCGCCGGGAAAGGGCAGGAGCAGGTCGGGCATGCCGGGCGTAACTGGCGTATCGGGCAGATCGGGCAGATCGGGCAGTCCGAGGATATCGGGCGAGCCGTTTCCGGTCTCCGTCAGGCCATCCCCGATTTCCGGCAGGTCGTTTACGTCCTGCGGCAGGGGCATCCCTGCGGGGGCGCATTCCACCAGCGCCTCGATGCGCGCCCGGTGGGTGGCGTCCGGGTCGTCGCCGCCGTCCTTGATTACCACCCCAAGCGCCGCACGGGTGCCCGCGCGGGCCCCGTCAAGGCGTGCCACCGTCTCCACGGGCACGTCCAGCCAGCCTGCCGGGGCGGCATCACCCCCGTTGTCTCCATGGCTTCCGCTTACCCTGTCATCACGGTCGTCGGCGGTGAACGGCGGCAGTGGCACGGTCACGCTGTCCGGGGCCTCTCCGCGCAACAGCAGGCGCAGGGCGGCCATGGCGGCGGCTGTCAGGGCGGAACCCGTGGTGAAGCCTTCGCGCAGTCCAACGCCACGGGGCGGCGTTTCGCCTGGCGTTTCGGGTGGCGTATCGGCAGCGTGAATATTTTTCATATCAATGGATTGGAATAATCGATTTGACGCGGGGCCGCTGCTCTGTAAGCACCGGAACATGCTATCAGGAAATGCCTCGTCACGCAGCAGTGGGGAAGGCGGGTGCGCCGGGCCGGCAGCGGGCGGCGTTTCCGTCCCGTCCGCTGCCGCGGTCTTGTCCGACGTATCCGGCTCGCCGGACCTATCCGGCATGCCCGGCGGATTCGGCAGGCCCGGCAGACCTGGCTCGTCCAGGGTGTCTGGCGCCGGCGCCAGCCCCGTGCTGCGTTTGCTGGCCAACGTCTGGTGCCAGCGCGTGGTGCGCGTGGCCCTGGCGCTGGTCTTCGTGGCGGCGGGCGGGGCCAAGCTGGCCGACGTGCGCGGCTTTGCCGAAATCATCCACCATTACGGGATACTGCCCGTGTGGGCCGTGGGGCCGGTGGCGTTGCTGCTGCCCCTGGCAGAGGTGGTCGCGGGGGTGGGCCTGCTGTTCGCCGTGCGCGGCAGCCTGACGGCCATCGCCGCCATGTGCCTGCTGTTTCTCGGCGTGCTGGGATACGCGCTGGCGACGGGGCTGTCCATCGGCGATTGCGGCTGCTTTGCGCCCGGCGAACTGCCGGATGGCGTGGAAGACGGCTCGGCCCTGCGCGGCGCGCTTGCGCGTGACCTCGTGCTGCTGGCCGGGGCGGCCTATCTGTATGCCTGGCGTCGGTTGCGCCGTCGCATGGGCTGATGCCCCATGCCCGGAGATCTGCCGGGTAATGGCCGGGCCGGACCGTGGGGACACGGCAATTCGGGCACGCGTCACGAGCCGTGACCGCGCGGCGGCACGTCGCGAAGGCGGGCGGGTGAAATATTTCGTTCCATAAACTCTTGAGGAGGTTGCGATGTCCATGAAGAAGCTGGTTGCCCCGTTGGTGCTGCTTGCCGCGCTCGGCCTTGCCGGGTGCAACAATCCGTTTGCCGGGCCGTCCGAGGTGGACCTGGAGGCCAAGGCCGTGAAGCTGGCGCGCGACACCGCCAAGGGCGGCTACGAGCTGCTTACCGTGGCGGAACTGAAGAAGTGGCAGGACGATGGCAAGGACATGCTCATCGTGGACACCATGCCCTTCGAGGATTCGTACAAGAAGAACCACATTCCCAATGCGGTGCAGTTCCTGTTCCCCATCCCGGACATGCCGGAATGGAAGATGACCGAGACCGGCGACAAGAGCGAGCAGGACTTCGAAAAGCTGCTCGGCCCGGACAAGGACCGCCCGCTGGTGTTCTACTGCGGCTTCGTCAAGTGCACCCGTTCGCACAACGGCGCGGTGTGGGCCAAGAAGCTGGGCTACACCAAGGTGTACCGCCTGCCCGGCGGCATCGTGGCCTGGAAGGAAGCCCAGTACCCCGTGAAGACCGTCAACTAGGCGATTCCGGCGGGGCGGCGCACCATGCGGCGCCCCGCCTTTTTCTTTGCCGCGCGGGCACCCCGTTCGGCAGAGGCGGATTTTCCGCTTGTCCGCCTGCATGGCGCGGCATATCAGGACTGGCATGAAGACAGGCGTTCCCCCCCATGCCGACATGGATGGCGCATCCCGCGCCGGTTGTCCGGATGCGTGCGGCCTTGCCTGCGGCAACGCGGGCGAAGGCTGCGGAGGCGGTGCCGGGTGCGGGGACGGCGCTGTCGATGGCCGTGCCGAACCCGGCGCTGGAGCGTGCGGTGCCCCCCGGCCCCCGGTGGACGGCTGTTTACCGGCGCGGACTGGCCAGCGGGATGATGCCTTCGATCCCGTTGTCGAGGCCATCCGGTGCCGGGCCGAGAACCTGTTCGATACCCGCCAGCTGCTGTGCGCGGAGGCCGTGCTGCATGCCGTGGCCGAAACGCTGGGCGGGCCCCTTTCGCCGGACCAGGCTGCCGCGCTGGGCACGCCGTTCTGCCAGGGCATGGGCGGCGCGGGCTGCACTTGCGGCGCGTTGAGCGGCGCCGTGGCCGCCGTGGGGCTGTACCGTGGCCGTCCGGAGCGGGGCGCGGGCGGCGCGAAAGGGCGCGCCCTGGCCCGGCGGATGCACGACGCCTTTCGCGACGACTGCGGGGCCACCTGCTGCCGGGTGCTCATCCGCCACGTGCGGCATGACAAGACGGCCCACTTTGCCCAATGCCGCGCCCTGACCGGCAAGGGGGCCGTGCTGGCCGCCCGCGAACTGCTGGCCGAGGGGGTGCGCCCCCGCGACGGGGCACTGCCCCTTCCGTCGGACACCGGTCTGACCCTGTGGCGCAACCGCCTGCGGGCGCTGCTGCGCCTGCCCTTCCGCCGCCGGGGCTGACCCCGGCGGGCTTCCGTCTCCGCTTTCTTCCTACACCAGCAGCACCGTGGACCCGGTGGTCCGGCGCGATTCCAGCGCGCGGTGCGCGTCGGCGGCCTGCGCCAGCGGGAAGGTCTGGTTCACCTGCACCTGCACGATGCCCGCGCGCACCACGTCGAACAGGTCGCGGGCATGGGCCAGCAGGTCGTCCCGCTTTGCCGTGTAGTGCATCAGGCTGGGCCGGGTGAGGAACAGCGAGCCCTTGGCCGCCAGCAGGCCGGGGTTGAACGGCTCCACGCTGCCGGACGACTGCCCGAACGAAACCATGGTGCCCATGGGCCGCAGGCAGTCCAGCGAGGCCATGAACGTGGCCTGCCCCACCGAATCGTACACCACGTCCACGCCGCGCCCGTCGGTGAGTTCGCGCACCCTGGCCGCAACGTCCTCCTGCCGGTACAGGATGACGTGCTGGCAGCCGTTGGCCCGCGCGCGCTCGGCCTTGGCCTCGTCGCCCGCCGTGCCGATGACCATGGCCCCCAGATGCCGCGCCCACGGCACCACCAGCGACCCCACGCCCCCCGCCGCCGCATGCACCAGCATGGTGGTGCCCTCCGTCACCGGGTAGCAGCCGTACAGCAGGTAGCGCGCGGTCATGCCGCGCAGCATCATGCCCGCCGCCGTGACGAAGTCGATGTCGCCCGGCAGCGCCACCAGCCGGTGGGCGGGAATCAGGCGGCGTTCGGCATAGGCCCCCACCGGATTGCCCGCGTAGGCCACCCGGTCGCCGGGGCGCACCCCGGTCATCTCGGTCACGCCGTCGCCCACGGCCTCCACGGTGCCCGCGCCCTCCATGCCGGGGATGGCGGGCAGCGAGGGCAGCGGGTACAGCCCGGTGCGGTGGTACACGTCGATGAAGTTGAGCCCCACGGCACCATGGCGCACCAGGGCTTCGCCGGGGCCGGGCGTGCCGGGGTGGTGGTCTTCCCAGCGCAGCACCTCCGGCCCGCCGGTTTCATGAAAGAAGATGGCCTTGGATGTTCCGGACGATGCGGTCATGTGTGCCTCCCGCGTGGGGCAGAGGTGGATGTTTGCCTTGCATGGTAGGGCAGCTTGGGGGTTCGCACAAGAAGGTCCGGAAAAGTAACCGGGTTCCCTGGCGGGAACGGGGAGGCAGGTGGGCAGGCGGTAGGGGCCCAGCGGGAAGGCTGGCGCGGAGGGATGGCAAGCCGGGCGGATGCCGCTGGCCGTGGGCAACGGGCCGTGCAGGTGATGCCGGGGCTGCGAAATGACGGGCTGCGAAATGACGGGCGGGGGATGGCGGGGTGGAGGGGCACGCCAAAAGGAAAGCCCCGCCGAAGCGGGGCCAGTGGGGCGAGCAAAGGCGGGGTTACCGCGGCTCGCGCGGCCTGTATGGCACGAAAGCGCGGGCCGGGCAAGGGGTGCGGATTGACGTGCAGGCAAGACGCCCGTGCTAGACGGGCGAGGCTACCCGGTTGCCCACCGTGTCCACGCCGGTGAGCTGCGACATGGCCGTCAGGTATTCCACGTTGCGATCCAGATAGAAGGCCAGGGGCTTGGAGAAGTTCTTGCCCACGATGCCGTCCACGAACAGCTGGCTCACCTCGCGCTCGCGGGTCAGCACCATCTGCGAGCGGGCCAGGATGGCCATTTCCTCCGGCGACATTTCGCGCACCAGCAGTGAAAGCACGCTGCGCGCCCGTGGCTGGTACATCCAGAAGTACATCAGGTCCAGGGCGTTGATGATGATGGTGCGCTCCAGGTCTTCTGCCTCGGCCTCCACCGTGCGGATGAACTGCTTGGGCTGCGAGAGCATCTCCAGCACGTCTTCTTCGGGGAACCGCAGTTCCAGCCTGGAGAAGGCATCGAACAACTGGTACAGCTTGCTTTCGTAGTCCCAGCGGCGGATGCGCATGTTGTTGTTGCGGTCTGCGTAGCCTTCCACGGCACCGGCAATGGTGTCGGAAGCCATCTTGGAGATGACCGCCGCATAGGGCTGGATGAGTGCGGTGGGGTTGGGTACGTGCATCAGCACCAACAGTTCTACCACCATCTCGCTGTAGAGCAGTGAGGTGGGTATGGCCAGCACGCTGCGGAAGATGTTGCCGAGAACCGCCTCTTTGGGCAGGCCCCGGTAAATGTTGTGCGCGGCGATGTAGGCCCCGTTGGCAGCTGAAATGACGGCGTAGACCAGAGCGGGGTTGTTGCTCACCGTCAGTCCGAAGCCTTGTTCCAGCAATAGCACGCGGATGACGTTTTCCAGCAGTGGCACGGAAATGCCCGTGAACAGCAGCGAATCGCTTATCCTGCTCCAACTCACGTAGTCGTTCCAGCGCAACAGGGGAGAACGGCTTATGCCGCCGCCGCCCGTCACTGCCTGGATGACGTTGCGCACCCCGGTGATGCCGAACCATATGGTGGTCCACAACATGGCGGTGAGCAGGCTGTCCTGGGTCTGCATGAACGAGAGCACCGCGGGGATGAATCCGGCCAGCACCTTCAGCGCGTTGGATACACCGGTGTTCAGGTAGCGCATGCCCATCCAGCGCTTGCACACCGCCCCGCCGCGCTGGTGCAGCGAAAGGCCGTTGCCGCCGCTGCGCGCGAAGCCCCCCAGGGTGGCGATGTTGCCGCGCGGGGTCACGCGCGAGGTGTCGGTGCGCACCACCCATTCGCGCGACCGGCGAAAACCGAAGCGCGAACATCCCGGCAACCGCCGTATCAGGTTGACCAGCATGGAGCTGGGCAGCACGGGGGTGCGCC